>JAPLCG010000100.1 GCA_026392385.1 Solirubrobacterales bacterium | reverse complement strand
ACCTCTGGTGTATCTGTTGTCCTGCCAAGGGCATCGCAGGTTAGCTACGTGCGGATCGGATAACCGCTGAAGGCATCTAAGCGGGAAGCCGGCCTCGAGATGAGTTCTCCCACTCCTTTAAGGAGGTAAGACCCCTGGTAGACCACCAGGTTGATAGGCCGGATCTGGAAGGGCGGTGACGCCTGTAGGAGACCGGTACTAATAGGTCGAGGGCTTGATGGTAATTAGTGGTACTCGTTCATTGGCTCTGTGTGGTTCTGAAGGCCCGCGTGCATGCGGACTTGACAAATTTCCGGTGGCTACGGCGAGGGGGAAACACCTCTTCCCTTTCCGAACAGAGCAGTTAAGCCCCTCAGCGCCGATGGTACTTGGCCCGCAAGGGCCTGGGAGAGTAGGTCGCCGCCGGTTTCTTCATACAGAGCGGATCGCAATTTGCGGTCCGCTCTTTTTTGTTGCGTTCAGCGGGCTATCGCTTTACCGCTGCGCGAGCTGAAACCGGGCAAAGACAGATCTGTTCAGCGACAGGAACCTGTCCGGGGCGCCGTTGGAGCCGTGTGTGTCGACTTTTGAGCGCAACGCGATGTGGGTGTACGTCCGTTGCTCGATCCTCCCGATCGCGCAACGGACGTTGCCCAGTAGCTTTTTGCCGCCCGGCTTGCCTTGAAATTGATTTGATCATTGATACGAACATATGTTCGAATGTACGTATCGGCTCGGACGGACTGCAATTTGGCTGGCATTGCGATGAACCAGAGGGGGTCTGGCCTTGCGCGCTGGTAGCCTCAGAAACCTAGAGTGGGCAATACGGTCGTCCTGCAGTTGTCGATCGAAAAGAGAATGGGGCCGCATTGGAGAAGTTCGTCATCGAGGGCGGCTGCCGTCTATCGGGAGTCGTAGTTCCAGCAGGCAATAAGAACGGGGCGCTTCCGATTCTCGCTGCGTCGCTGCTCACTGAGCAGCCCGTAACGATTACAAACGTTCCAGCTATTGCCGATGTCGAAACGATGATTGAACTGCTCGCTGCCCTGGGAGCTGCGATTGATCGGCCTGCGCCGGGAACAGTGACAGTTGACTCCTCGGCTGTTAGCGACACTTCGATTGACCGCGCGCTCTCCGAACGGATTCGCGCCTCGTTCCTACTCGCAGGTCCACTGCTTGCGCGATTCGGTCAAGTTACGATGCCGCCGCCTGGCGGAGATGTGATCGGGCGCCGACGATTGGATCCTCATCTCGAAGCGTTCCGCTCGATGGGTGCCGATGTTGTGCACGCTCGGGATATCGAAATAACTGCTGATGACGGCCTTAAAGCCGCCGACATTCTTATGGATGAGCCATCGGTAATGGGCACCGAAAATGCTTTGTTGGCTGCTGCCCTGATTGAAGGAACTACCGTGATCCGGAACGCTGCTAGCGAGCCCCATGTCCAGGATCTGGCTCGAATGCTTATCTCCATGGGCGCTGAGATTGAAGGAATTGGCTCGAATGTGATGACAATCCACGGGCGCAGTGAACTGGCCGGGTGCGAGCACCGTGTAGCTCCCGATCACATTGAGATCGGTTCTTTCATGGCGCTTGCCGGCGTAACCGGTGGTGAGATCCGCATTACCGGCGTTGAACCGGATGATCTGAGGATGATCCGGATGGTCTTCGAGCGCCTTGGACTTGCCAGCAGGCTAGAAGGGAACGACGTTGTTGTGCCAGGCGACCAGCAACTAGAGATCGAAGAGGACTGGGGTGGATACCAGCCAAAGGTTGAGGACGGTCCGTGGCCTGCATTCCCTGCTGACTTAACGTCGATTGCGCTCGCGTTGGCTACGCAATCAAAGGGCTCCGTGATCATCCACGAGAAGATGTTTGAGAACAGGCTGTTCTTTACAGACAAGCTTCAGGCTATGGGTGCCGCGATAACGATCTGCGACCCACATCGTGCGTTAGTCGTCGGTCCGCGTAAGTTGCGTGGTGAGAGACTCGAGTCACCGGACATCCGTGCAGGGATGGCGATGTTAATCGCTGCACTTTGTGCTGAAGGCATTACTGAGATTGGGAATATTAGGCAAATCGATCGCGGCTATGAGCGGATTGATGAACGCATACGCGCGCTCGGCGGAAAGATCGACCGCGTTGATGACAGCGAGCGGATACGCGTATGAGCAACACCGCTAACAGCTCGGCATTCAGCGGCCGTGACCTTCCAAAAGGTACTCGTGACGTCCTGCCGGACGAGATGCGCGAGTTGCAGCTAATTACCCGATCGGTTCTTGATGTTCTTGATGGAGAGGGGTATGGGGAGGTTCGCTCGCCGACGCTTGAATATGAACACACCGCCCCCGACGAACACCTAGCCCCACCGAGTCCCTATCGGCTGATCGACGAGCACGGCGATGTTCTGGAACTGCGCTCCGACATGACCGTCCCGATCGCTCGGATTGCCGCAACACGGTACGCCGCAGTTCAGCCACCACTTCGCTTCTGCTACCTGTCGCGGTCGTGGCGTCGCGTTGAGCGTGGGTCCGGTGACCCAAGAGAGTTCCTTCAGGCCGGCGCGGAGCTTCTTGGCGCAGAGCAACCTGATGGTTGTGTTGAGATCCTCACCGTTTTAGCGCGAGTACTTGACGCCTCGGGGCTCCAGCAATGGAGCATTGGACTTGGCGACTCACAGGTTATTCCAACCATGCTCGACTCGATCAATGCTGACGCGGAGATCCAGAGCGCTGTGATTGAGGCTCTGGCTGACCGCGACTTTGTCCGCCTTGACCGAATTAGCGCGGAATTGGGAGATGGATTAGACCTGAGTGCAGTCGCACGAACTCGCTTGAATGGGAGCAGCATCGATTCATTGCGACCAGGTGCCTGCGACGATCAGCTCGCCGAGGCGGGAGCCGGACTCGTCGCGCTTGTTGACGCTTTTCCAGATGATTTGCGAGAGCGGACAGTTATCGATCTCGGTCTAGTTCCCCAAATCGGTTATTACGACGGATGCGTTTTCGAGGTCTACGACCCGTCGTTCGGCCGTCCGATTGGCAGCGGTGGTCGGTATGACCGGCTTCAGGAATGGGCAGGACGGCCAATGACAGGCGTCGGTTTCGGGTTGGACGCCGAGTTGGTCCACGCTGCAGTTGCTGGCGAGCAGCGGGGCGAACGAGGTCTTGGGGGAGTTGAACAGTGACCAAGCGGCTTCTGATAGCGGTGCCTAGAGGCGCACTCTTTGGCGAAACGCTTGACCTTCTCGACAGTGCTGGCATTCCGACGGAAGAGGTGCGTGAGAACGATCGCAAGCTCTACTTCCCGGAGGCTGGAATTGTTACGGTCAGGCCCTCGGATGTTCCGACCTATGTCGAGTTTGGGGCCGCCGATCTAGGGATCACTGGCAAGGATGTACTGCTCGAGCAGCACTATCGAGATGTTGTCGAACTGCTTGATCTCGGCTATGGGCGCTGCCGGATGGTGGTAGCAAGCCCAGACATTGAGCCTGAGCCACTTGCATCAGCGGCGCGTCGTTTAGGTGTGATGAGAATCGCTACCAAGTACCCGAAGATTGCCGGTGACCACTTTTCAGCAACCGGGCGGCAGATTGAAATGATCGAAGTTAAGGGCTCAGTTGAGCTCGCGCCTCTGACCGAACTCTCCGATGGGATCGTTGACCTTGTTGATACTGGGGCAACCCTGCGCGAGAACGGGTTAGTTATCCGCGAGGAAATCGTTGAGACGACCGCGCGTCTAATTGCCAACCCGGTTGCTCATCGGTTGCGGGCCGCTGAGATAGATGATTTTGCATCTCTGCTGAAAACGCGCTGAACTGCGACGATGATCATATGAATAGGCAGGCAACCATTGAGCGGACAACCTCCGAGACGAGCATTCGTCTCGAGCTGAGCCTTGATAGCCCAATCGATGGGCCGCGATCTACAGGCATTGGTCTCTTCGATCACATGCTTGATCTGCTCGCACGTCACGGCGGACTCGGTCTTTCGGTTGAGGCGACCGGCGACCTCGAGACCGGTGCTCATCACACGGTCGAGGATGTTGGAATCTGCCTAGGGCAGGCAATAGACGAGGCGCTTGCAGATAGATCCTCAATTCTTCGCTATGGGTACGCGGTTGTCCCAATGGATGAAGCGCGCGCAGCATGCGCAATTGATATCTCCGGCCGACCGTTCTGTGCAGTTGACGTTGATTTGCCCTCAGGAATAACCGGAGGATTCGAACACGATCTGCTTGAGGAGTTCATGCGCGCCGTTGCTGCCAACGCGCGGATTACTTTGCATCTTGAACTACAGAGGCCAGGCGGTCCGCACCACGTAATTGAGGCCTCGTTTAAGGCATTTGCGCGAGCACTGCGGGCTGCGGTCCTCATCGATCCTGAAAACCCCGGTGTACCCAGCACGAAGGGTACGCTGAGATGATCAGCCGTCGGTAAACGACCAGTTGAACGATCAATTAGCGAAGACTCGAATCGCGGTCGTCGATCATGGCACCGGCAACTTAACCTCGTTGAGCCGCGCTTTGGTACTTGCTGGAGCAGATGTCGTACGTGCAGAGTCGCCGGAGGGTCTAAAGGATGTTGATGGAGTCGTTCTGCCAGGTGTGGGGGCGTTCCCTGCCGCGATTGAATCCTTTCGGAAGCGCGGTTTTGAGGAGCCGATTCGCGATGTCGTTGATCGCGGTATCCCAGTGCTAGGCGTGTGTCTCGGAATGCAGATGCTGTTTGAGGGTTCGGATGAACACGGTGGCGCTGAGGGGCTCGGTTTGATCGAAGGAAGAGTCGTGTTACTCGACAGCCAAGGGGAGAGGATGCCCCACATCGGCTGGTCGCCAGTCCTCTGGCAGAGGGAACACCTTCTGCGCGACGGTCTTCCGGCGGAGTCAGCGATGTATCACGTCCATTCATACTGTGCGAGTGAAGTTCCTGACCCAGCTGTACTCGCACACTCCAAGCATGGCTCTAAGTTCGTGACCGCTGTTGCGGTTGACGGTCTTTGGGGTGTTCAGTTCCACCCGGAAAAGAGTTCGACGGATGGCCTGCGGCTTGTAGCTAATTTCGTTTCTGCCTGTGACAGACGAGAGGTTGAAGAATGAAGCTTTTTCCAGCAGTTGATCTTCGTGGTGGCCAGACAGTTCGCCTCAGGAAGGGCGATTACGGCGATGAGATCCAGTACGACGCTTCACCGGCTGAAGCTGCTCGAGGCTTCGTTGCTGACGGCGCGGAGGTGCTGCATGTCGTGGATCTCGATGGCGCCCGCTCCGGGCGACCTGAACAGCTTGACGTTCTCGCTTCGATTAGGGCGTCGATCGATGTGCCCATTCAGTACGGGGGAGGCCTAAGGGAGATTGACGACCTACGCTCCGCTGCCGCCGCTGGCGCGGACCGCCTTGTGCTCGGAACTGCGGCCGTCAGCGATCCGGCGCTTGTTGCACGCGCAGTTGACGAGTTCGGTGAGCGGATTGTCGCAAGCGTTGACGCACGAGACGGGTTTGCGGCTACCGATGGTTGGACTGAAGCGAGTAAGGAAGCGAGTAGCGACCTAATCGAGCGTCTAGCTGGAGTTGGTGTAGCAAGCTTCGTATATTCGGCGATCGAGCGAGACGGGACTCTCGAAGGGCCCGCCGTCGAAGAGGTGGTGTCGATCGCTCAAGTGATTCGTGGTGAGTTCCTTTACGCCGGCGGAATCGGCTCGCTTGAAGACCTGCGAGTGCTCGCGGCGCTTGATGCTCCATCGTTGGTCGGCGTGATTGTCGGACGCGCATTGCATGAGAATCGGTTTACGACCGCCGACGCAGTTGCGGCACTGGCTGCAGGCTGATTGATGCCCTGGAAGAGAGTTATTCCCTGTCTCGACGTTGACGCCGGGCGGGTTGTTAAGGGAATCAATTTCAAGGGCTTGCGAGATGCAGGTGATCCGGTCGAACTCGGTGCTCGTTACGACAGCGAGGGTGCTGATGAGCTCGTGTTGCTTGATGTCACCGCTACTAGCGATTCCAGAAACACGGCAGTCGAGTTAGCCAGGCGCGTAGCTGGCGGAGTATTCATTCCCTTCACAATTGGCGGTGGTATCCGAACCGCTGATGATGCCCAATCGGTACTTGATGCTGGTGCTGACAAGGTAGCTGTGAATAGCGCTGCCGTTGGACGTCCGGATCTGATCAGCGAGCTCGCTGAACGGTTTGGGAGCCAGTGCGTGGTGCTCGCAATTGATGCAAAGCGGCGTGATGATGGGACTGGTTGGGAAGTGTTTATTGCTGGCGGTCGGAAGGAGACGGGCCTTGAGGCTGTCGAGTGGGCTTCGCGTGGAGCCAAACTCGGAGCCGGAGAGATCCTTCTAACAAGCATGGACCGCGATGGGACGAAGGGCGGCTACGACCTCGAACTGTTGGACAAGGTGAGCCAAGCGGTTTCGGTACCGATCATTGCCTCAGGTGGGGCCGGTACCGCTAGTCACCTAGCTGAAGCTCTCAACGGTGGCGCTGATGCTGCGCTACTAGCTTCGATCCTCCACGATCAGGAACAGTCGGTCGGGTCAATCAAGAAGGACCTAGCGATTCTCGGCATAGACGTCCGACTCTAGGCCCGGCCGCTAAGCGCGATAAATCAGCGCGTGGGTGATTTCGCACGTCGCTTCGGCTTGTAGCCAAACATGTCCCCGTAACCAACAATGAACATTCTGCGTCCATCGGTTACGACTGGATTGAACGAGCCGGTTCCCATTTCAAATACCTGTTTCCCGTCGCTTGTCCGTAGCGCAAGATTCCGGGTATTACCGAGATCGGCGAACCAGACCAGGTCGCCGATAACCGTGGCTCCTCCAGAGATCTTCCCGCCGGCGTCGAACGACCAGCGCGTTGAGCCTGATTTAGCGTCGTAGGCATAGAAATTACCATCGTAGGAGCCGGCAAATACTGTCGGCCCAAGTTTCGGAACTAGAGCAATCGCTGGTGAGCTATAAACATAGGCGCCAGTCTGCCTAGCCCATGCGAGGTCGCCAGACGCTGTGTAGGAGTAGAGACGCCCATCGGTATTTCCGATGTAGATGCGACCCCACGCGGCGGCTGCTGTCGAATAGAACGTCCCACCGGGGTTTGCCGACCAGATCGGTTTACCGGTCGAAGCTGAAATTGCGTGGACGGTTCCGCCGTAGTCCCCGAAGTACAGCCGACCATCCATCAGTGCAAGCCCACCCTTTACAGCGCCGTTGGCACTGAAAGTCCAGACGGTTTTCCCTGTTACGCGATCAAGCGAGAAGACTGTTCCATCCTCGGTTCCAAATATGACTGTGGATCCGACCGTCAATGGCGAGGATTCAGCGCGGCTCGGCAGTTCCTTTCGCCAGAGAATCTTGCCGTCGCGTGCACGAACAGCAAATGCGCTTCCATGGCCCGAATCCGGTGAACTGAGCAATGTCACCGTGAAGAGGACGCCCCGTTGAAGAGCTGGGGACGAGGCAGCTAGCGATCCCAACTGCCTGCGCCACTGCTGTCTACCTGTTGCAGGATCGAGCTTTCGCAGGGCTCCACCGTCGTCAAGCAGGAATAGTCCGTTGTTCCCTATCGCAGGTGGAAATTCGAGAAGTTTCTTGCCGCGGTAGCTCCAAAGCCGCTGGTAGGGAGGGTCGAGCTCTGTTCCGGTCTTGTACCACTTCGTCCTAGCGGCGTCGTATCCGTAGAACGGCCAGGTTGTGGTTGTCGGTTCGGCCGGCCTAGGCGGGATCGCCTTAGTGGGTTTGAAAGCGGCGTTCGGGTGCGAAACATTGCCCGGCGGTTTCAGAATCAAGTAGGCGCCAGCCGCAGCAGCAATCGCTACTAGGGCAGCGATAATGGCGATCAGTCGTCTGCGGCTGAAATTCGGTCGATCTTGCCCGGGCATAGCGGGGTAGGTTAGCGCCGGTGAAACTGTAACTGTGCTCGACAGTGTGAAAGATCAACAGCTCAGAGAGAAGCTTGAAAGGCTTGAGCCGCTCCAACCGATCCTTGAGGCTCTTAATTCAAGGCTCGGGGGCGTTCATTTAGTCGGAGGCGCGGTTCGAGATCTTCTGCTCGGTCGCGAACCGAACGAAGTAGATCTAGTCGTCGTTGGTGACGCAATCGACCTGGCCCGTCAATACGCGCAATTCATGCCGGGTTCGCATATTGAAGAGCATCAGCAGTTCGGCACGGCGACGGTTCGCAACGCTGACACTGTGGTTGATTTTGCTACTGCTCGTGTTGAGCAGTACGAATCTCCGGGAGCGCTTCCAGTTGTGCGCCCGGCGACACTTGCTGAGGATTTACGGCGACGGGATTTCACGGTGAACTCGATGGCAATCAGCCTCGAAGAGGAATCGCGTGGGCTGCTGACTGATCCGTTCAATGGGATCGACGATCTAGCAGAGCGGTTGCTGCGTGTTCTCCATCGCCAAAGCTTCGTGGATGATCCAACGCGGCTCTGGCGGCTTGCCCGCTACGCAGGCCGCTACCAATTCCAGATCGAGGCCCTCACCGCGCAACTTGCATCAGACGCTGTTGCCAACAGTGCTCTTGCAGGAATTGCCGCTGAACGATCCGGGAATGAAATTCTCCGGCTGCTTGAGGAGGCAGAGCCGCTCGCCGCGATTGATCAAGCCGTGAAACTTGGACTGCCTAAGACCTTTGGAGCGGTTGCGCCTGCGACCGGACTCGCCGGGCGCGCTCTTGAGCGTTTTGCCGGGCTGATCGATCCCGAGACAACTGTCGCCATCGCATTCTGGGCCGATGCTGATGGGGCGAGCTCCTCAGCCCTATCACTCGGCATGGGTGCGCGGTTTGCTGCGCTAGCTGCACAGGGAGAGAGAATCTCTGAAATTACGCGTCAACTTGAAGCAGCTGTAGGTGGATATGAAATTGCCGAGCTAGTTTCTAAGAGTTCTCCCGAGGCAGTTGCGATTGCCGGAGTCAATGGCGCTGAAGCCAACGCGGCTCGCTGGTTTGACGAATTGCAGGGGCTGACTAACCCTGTTGATGGCGATCAACTTCTAGCTGCTGGAATTAAGGCTGGACCGGCTATTGCAGTTGGCTTAGAGGAGGCCCGCAGGTCGGTGCTTAATGGCGAGCAGCTAGAGCGCGCAGAGCTGTTGAAACTTGCTGTCGATGCCGCTAGCGACTATCAGGGGAAATCTCCTCAATGACAATTGAACTGGTTGAGGACAAGCAGGGAGTGCGGGTATCTGCCGGGATAGCCAATGGATACTTTGCAGGCAGAGCAGGTGGAACCTCCCCGGCGCCCTGGGAGAGTTTGAATATTGGCTACAACACCGCAGATCTCTCTGAGCGAGTGTCCGCAAATAGGTCAACGCTCGTCTCACTTGCAACAGGTCAAGAGATAGAGACCGTTGCAGTTCAGCAAGTCCATGGGGCACGGGTTGTTACCGCGGAAGCTGCAAATAACCAGGTTGAGGCGGACGGTCTATGGATGAGCTTCCCCGGTGTCTGCGCGCTTGTTCAAACCGCTGATTGCTTACCAGTGATGATCGCTAATGCCAGCAGCGTGGCGATGCTGCATGCAGGTTGGCGCGGACTGTCGGCCGGAATACTTGGCGCCGGCGTTGCTTCGCTTCGAAGTGTCGATTCGAGCGAGATCGTGGCTGTCCTCGGCCCTTGTGCAGGCGCCTGCTGCTATCAGGTTGGCGATTTGGTCCGTGACGCGTTCGACGAGCAAGCCGTGTTTGCCGGCGACAAACTTGATTTGCAGGCAACCGCTGCATTGATGCTGTTGGCAGCTGGAGTCGTCGAGGTTGCAAAGATAGAAAGATGCACGATCTGCGACCCTGAGCGCAGATACTTTTCTCACCGTGCCACGAATGGAACCACTGGAAGGCAGGGAAGCGTTGCATGGTTGAACCGGTAGCTTCGATCGATGTAGATGTTGTGAGAGAGCGAGTCGCGGATGTCCAGCAACGGATCGATGCGTCTCTAGAGCGCGCAGGTCGCCAGTCGGGCACGGTTGAGCTCGTGGCTGCAGTTAAGTATGTGCCCGTTGATCTGGTCGGTCTACTCGCGGAGACTGGCATTCGAATTCTCGGCGAAAACCGCGCTCAGGATCTCTCCGAGAAGCAGGAACGTTGGGGAGAGAGCTTCGAGTGGGACTTCATTGGCGACCTCCAGAGTCGTAAGGTCGCCAGCCTGATTGGTAGGACTCGTTTGATCCATTCAGTTGGCTCTCGCTCGGCGCTAGCAAAGCTTGATCGTCCCGAGCAGCGGACCAGCGAATTCTCTTGCAAGTCAATGTCTCTGGTGAGGAGAGTAAGTCAGGGATTACCGAGTCTGAATTGCCTGAGTTTCTTGAGTTGGCGCCGTGCCCGGTGGTTGGTTTGATGACGATGCCACCGTGGTCATCGGAGCCTGAGGAGAGTCGCAAGTACTTTGCGCAACTTAGGGAGCTTGCCGATCATCATGGCCTCGCAGAACTCTCAATGGGGACCAGTCAGGACTATGAGGTTGCAGTGGAGGAAGGTGCCACGATCGTCCGAATCGGGTCTGTTCTCTATGGCTGAATCATGTCGCTGGGGTTCTGCCGCCCCGACTGCTGGCACAATGGCGATGTCAACCAAACCAGAGGCGGACTTGAACCGATGGCAATGAAGGACACGTGGAATCGGATGCTTGTCTACTTCGGCCTTGCCGAAGATCATGATGTTGCAGCCGCGTACGATGAATACGAGGAGGAGCCAACTTCTAAGAGCGCTCCAGTACGGCGGCTTCCGCAGCGGCGGCGTCGCGACGAAGTTGACGACATGTTCGCCGATGACCCAGCTTCTGATCGACCCGCACCACAGCTACGTTCAGTCTCTGGTGGAAGAGGATCCGATCAACGGGTGCACCTTGTTGTGCCCAAGAATTTCAACGATGCTCAGGATGTCGCCGACCGTTTCAAAGATGGGGTTCCGGTAATTCTGAATCTGCAGTCAGCCGATCCGGAGCTTTCGAAGCGGATGATTGACTTTGCTTCTGGGCTCACTTATGCGCTTGATGGTGGAATGCAGCAAATTGCCGACAAGGTTTTCTTGGTGACGCCGCGGAATGTCGCTCTATCAGCGGAAGAGAAGGCCCGAATGATTGAAAAGGGCTTCTTCAACCAAAGCTGAGGCGGCCTGTTTCCGGCCAGCCAATTAATCCCATGAAGATCGGACTCATAGGAGCAGGGAATATGGCAACGGCGCTCGCTCGTGGCTGGGCAGCCCCAGTGCTTGTTTCCGACCCCGACCGAGCTCGGGCTGAGCGATTGGCTTCGGCAACTGGCGGCTCGGTTTTGAGCAGCAATCGTGCGGTTGCTGAGGCAGCAGATGTTGTGATTCTCTGCCACAAGCCGAACCACCTTGAGGAGGTTGCAGCCGAGATTGATGGCGTCGCAAAGTGTGTGGTTTCAATCCTTGGCTCAGTTCCACTCAGCGACATACGAAACTCGTACAGGCAGTCGGTGGCATTACGGGTTCTTCCCAATCTTCCCGTTGAGTTGAAGAAGGGTGTTTTGTGCTGGCCTGTAGGCAATGGAACAGGTCCAGAGGCGACATCAGTTCGGGCGCTGTTTGCGCAGGTTGGAACTGTTATTGAGATGGACGAAGCCCTGATCGAGCCCGCAATGGCTCTGTCCAGTAACGCTCCGGCATTTATTGCCCTAATTGCTGAATCACTGGTTGATTCCGGCATTAGGCATGGTCTCCCGAAGCTGCTGGCCCACCAGCTTTCCCTTGAGACTCTTGCTGGCACTGCTGCTCTCTTGGAGCTGCGGGAGCACGACACGGCTGGTGTTCAAGCAGCGGTTGCCTCGCCGGGCGGTTCAACGGCCAGAGGCCTGGCCGCGCTCGAGGCAGCGGGAGTCAGAGAAGCGTTTGACGATGCACTTGAAGCAGTTCTCGGCGGCAAACCAAAGTGAGCCTTCTAGCAGCCTCGCTGAGGGTCGAGATTGGCGGGTATGTAAGTGCGCTGGCCCTGGTCTACAGCACGTTGATCGTTGCATGGGTAATCGGGAGCTGGGTGATGGCCGCAGAGATTCGACCGGGAAGATTTGCTCCAGTCCTGCACTTCCTTGAGGCAGTCGTCGGTCCGTTCATAGCGATTTTCAGACGATTCATTCCGATGCTGGGCCCCGTTGATATTTCGCCGCTGGTTGCTCTTCTGGTGGTGCAGTTTGGTGGCGGTCTTCTTGCTTCGCTGATCGCGGGATGACGGATAGCGGCCGAACGGGTCAGTGGTTTAAGGCTGGCCTAGTCACTCTGGTTGTCCTAGCCGTTGACCAGTCAACAAAGGTTGTAGTTCGCGCTAATGTCCTTCCAGGTGAAAGGCTCCACCCGCTTCCCTTGGTCGGGATTGTCAATGTTCGAAACACGGGAATAGCCTTCGGCGCCTTAGGGGGCGCTGGTTGGCTAGTGCCTGTGTTGACGCTCGTTGCACTGTGTGGAGTGTTCTTGTGGTTCGCACTCAAACCGACGCGTCCCTATGCATGGATTCCTGCCGGGCTGATTGTCGGAGGTGCGATCGGCAATCTCGCCGATCGAGCTCAACGTGGTGCGGTTACCGACTTCATAGCTTTGCCTCACTGGCCCGCCTTCAATTTTGCCGATTGTGCGATTACCGTCGGAGTAATCCTGCTGCTAATCGTTTCGGAGCGTGATGGATCAAAGACCAAAGATTGAGGTAGAGGCCGAGAGCGTAGATCTGCGACTCGACATATACCTCGCTGAAGCTCTTGGATCGCGATCGGCTGCCCAGCGGGCTATCGAGGCGGGAAGCGTGCTCGTGAACGGTGGTCCAGTGGCTAAGCGATATCGAGTTCAGTTGGGTGACGTGATCGCGATTGAAGTGCCAGCCGACATTCCGATTGTTCAATCATCCCGATCGGACCTTTCGGTCGCCTACGAGGATGAATCTCTGTTCGTAATCAATAAGCCGGCTGGACTGGTCGTTCATCCCGCACCCGGTCACCGCGGTGAGACCCTCGCTGAAATTCTCGACGGTTCAACTGCAGGTGGAGAGCCAGGCAGATCTGGGATCGTGCATCGTCTTGATCGAGATACATCAGGGTTGATCATCGTTGCGCGTAGCGAGGAGTCGCACCGTCTACTTAGTTCAGCAATCCAGTCGCGAGATGTTGAGCGAGAGTATTCGGCACTCGTTATTGGGCACCCTGAAACGGATCAGGGAACGATTGATGCGCCGATTGGTCGCGACATTCGTGTTCGAACGAAAATGTCGATTGCTACTGATAAGCCACGGGAGGCTGTGACGCACTTTCGTCTCGTTGAAGCGTTGCCTGACTCGGCCCTGTTAACGGTCAAACTTGAAACCGGAAGAACACATCAAATCCGAGTTCATCTGGCTGCTATCGGTTTACCTGTTGCTGGTGATCCGACCTACGGAGTGGAGTCTGCCTTCGGGTTGAAGCGGCAATTCCTGCATGCGCAGCGGTTGGCGTTCGATCATCCGATTACTGGTGAGCGGATCGACGTTTCAAGTGATTTGCCGGATGAATTGGTGTTGGCGCTGGCATTAGCTCGCGCCTCACAGGTTGAGTGAGCGGCTGTCCTACCCTTGAGTTCGCTAATCCCCTAGACTCAGGCTTACAAACCCACTACCCATCTGAGCAAGGCTAAGTGACCCTCCCTGGTAACCCAGGGCACGACTGCCACTCAGGTGTCAATTCAAAATGATTTATCACCAAGGGAGAATGTTTTGACTACTACCCGTGTAGGGATCCGCGAGTTGCTCGAGGCTGGAGTTCATTTCGGTCATCAAACGCGTCGCTGGGATCCGCGTATGAGCCGCTTTATCCACGGCGAGATGCAGGGCGTTTACATCATCGACCTGCTCCAGACCGAAGTCTTGCTGCAGAACGCGCTCGATTTCGCATCCGAGACCGCGAGGCGCGGAGGAACGATTCTCTTCGTTGGGACAAAGAAGCAGGCGCAGGACGCCGTTCGCGAGGCCGCTGAGGCGTGTGACATGCCATATGTCCACCACCGTTGGCTCGGTGGGCTCTTGACGAACTTTCAGACGATCTCGCGTCGAATCAAGCGTCTCCATGACCTCGATGGTTATGCGAAGGATGGCCAGCTGAGTCTGCTTCCAACACGGGAGAGAATGTCAGCTGAGGCTGACCTCGCAAAACTTACCGCCAACCTTGGCGGCGTTCGCAACATGCAGCGCGTGCCCGATGCGGTTGTCGTCTTCGACGTAATCAATGAGGAGATTGCTGTTAAGGAGGCAAAACGACTGCGCATTCCTGTCATCGCGCTAGTTGATACGAACTGCGATCCAACCGGTATCGATTTCGTGATTGCGTGAGGCCCGGGAGGCCGCAGAGGCCGTCAGGCGACTCGCTGTCGAAGAGGAGGCAGCTGCCAAGGCTGCCGTCCAAGCAGAAGCAATTGAGAAGGCTGAAGCGGAGCAGGCTCGCGAGGAAGCCAAGGAGGCTGTACGCGTCGCAGTCACGGAGCGAGTCGCTGCGATTGCTGCCGAGAACGTAATAGCCGCAAAGGCTGCTGATGACGAGGCTGAAGCCGCTAGCGAGCCTTCAGATGAGGCTGCAGCAGAAGTCGCACCAGAGAGCGAAGGCGCTGAATCTGACCCTGAAGCAGAAGCCACGCCTGAGGCGGCAACTGAACCAGCTTCCGAAAGCGAAGAGTCAAAGGAGGAACAGTCGTGAGCGTTACAGCGGCAGATGTGAAAGCACTCCGGGACAGCACCGGAGCCGGAATGATGGATTGCAAGAAAGCTCTTGAGGAGAGCGGTGGCGACATCGACGCTGCAATTGAGCAGCTTCGTGTCAAAGGACTCGCAAAGGCGGCTAAGCGAGGAGACAGGGCGGCCGGCGAGGGCATCGTCGTCTCCTACATCCATGCTGGCGGTTCAATCGGAGCGCTCGTCGAGGTTAACTGTGAGACCGACTTCGTTGCGCGAAATGACGACTTCACCGGTTTCGCTCGCGACCTAGCGCTGCATGTTGCTGCGGCAGCGCCGCTCCATGTCTCAGATGCTGATGTGCCGGAAGAGGAGCGCGAGGCTGAGCTTCGTGTCTTCCGCGAAATCGATGCTGATAAGCCTGAAGATGTTCGCGAACGGATCGCTGAGGGTCGGATCGCAAAGTGGCTTGACGAGGTTGTTCTGCTGCGTCAGCCTCATGTAAACGCTGATCGCTTTGATGGTCGAACCATTGAGGAGCTTCGCGCTGAGATTGCGGCGAAGACAGGCGAGAACATCGTAATCCGTCGTTTTGCCCGGTTTGCGGTCGGAAGCTGAATTTGATGGCTAGTGAGCCAGCCTTTAAGCGCATTCTCCTGAAACTGTCAGGAGAGTCGCTGATGGGTGATCTCGAATACGGAACTGATCCGGCAATGGTTAAGGCTATTGCCGGCCAGATCGCCGAGATTCATTCAAGAGGAGTTGAAGTAGGAATTGTAGTTGGCGCAGGCAATATCTACCGAGGTCTAGCCGGCGCTGCAGAGGGAATGGATCGCGCTACTGCCGACTACATGGGAATGCTGGCAACGGTTCTCAACGCCTTGGCTCTCCAGGACGCACTTGAATCGGCTGGATCTCCAACACGGGTCCAATCTGCGATCGCGATCAGCGAAGTAGCTGAGCCTTATATTCGACGCCGAGCAATACGGCACCTCGAGAAGGGTCGGATCGTCGTTTTCGCCGGTGGAACCGGAAATCCATTTTTCACAACTGATACAGCCGCGGCCTTGCGAGCCGCAGAGATTCACGCCGAGATCGTGCTGATGGCTAAGAATGGCGTTGAAGGCGTCTATAGCGGTGATCCAGCAACCGATCCAAACGCCGTATTTATCCCTGAGTTGACTTATATGGAGGCGATTGAAAAGCGGCTCAAGGTGATGGATGCAACCGCCCTGTCGCTCTGCGGAGAGAACGGCCTGTCAATCGCTGTCTTCAACATGGGAGATCCGGAAGCGATCGGTCGAATACTGTCGGGGGAGCGCGTGGGTACGCTGGTTACATCATGATCGACAAACTTCTCAATGATGCTGGCGACCGGATGCATAAATCAGTCGAGGCAACCCGTGGTCAATTCAGCTCTGTAAGAACTGGCCGGGCGACGCCAGCCTTGCTTGACCGAGTGATGGTTGACTACTACGGCACGCGCACTCCCCTTACCCAAATGGCGACGGTTGGAGCACCCGAAGCCCGCCTGTTGACCGTGCAGCCCTATGACATTTCGTCACTTGAGGCAATTGAGCGCGGAATCACGGAGGCCGATCTTGGAATTACCCCAGGTAACGATGGCAAGCTGATTCGTATCTCGATTCCCGAACTCACCGAGGAGCGCCGCAAGGAACTAGTCAAGTTGGCACGCGGTATTGCCGAGGAGGGGCGTATAGCGATACGCAACATTCGTCGCGACGTAATGCACGAACTGCGTTCTCTAAAAGAGTCCTGCGACCTCGGCTCCGATGACGAGCATCGCGGCGAAACATCGCTACAGAAACTGACCGACGAGCGGATAGCTGAGCTTGATGAGGTCCTCGGCCACAAAGAAGAAGAGATCCTCGAGGTTTGAGCGAGAAGGGTGGGCGACGGGCAACAACCGTCGCGATCATCACGGATGGCAACGGTCGCTGGGCTCAGAAGCGTGGCCTAGACCTAGTAGAAGGCCACCGAGCCGGTGCCGACAACGTAAAGGCACGACTTCGCGATGCTGCATCTCTCGGAATCGAACAACTCACTGTCTACTCGTTCTCAACAGAGAACTGGTCGCGATCTCCACTTGAGGTCGCAGCACTGATGAACATGTTTACGGAGCGGATCAAATCGGAGACGCCTGAACTCGATTCCGAAGGTGTAAGGATGCAGTTCATCGGTGATCGTGATGACCCACGCGTCCCCGAGCAACTGCGGGATCTGATGCGGTGGGCGGAGACGACTACAGCTGACAATTCGGTGATTGATCTGTTCGTAGCGTTCAACTACGGCAGTAGGGACGAGATTGTGCGTGCTGCTGACGGGTTCACCGGTCGCTCAGTCGAGGAGTTTGATGCGCGCCTGCGCAGCCAGGGCCTGCGCGAATATCAGTTGCTGCTACCGGCGCAGCGGAGAGCTGCTTGATTCCAGTAATTGCTGCATGATGACCGTCTAC
>JAPLCG010000014.1:13079-27958 GCA_026392385.1 Solirubrobacterales bacterium | reverse complement strand
GCCAAACGGCGGCAAGATGCTGCTCGGAACAGACATCTCCTCGGTCCTCACAACCCTCTCTGCCCTAAAGGTTGATGTGATCGGCCTGAACTGCTCAACCGGCCCCGAGGACATGCGCGACGGCATCCGCTTCCTTGGCGAGTACGCGCCAATGCCAGTTCATTGCATTCCAAACGCGGGCATTCCAATTCAGGGCCCTGAAGGTGAGACGATCTTCCCTGAGAAGCCCGAACAGCTCGCTGAGATCCTCGGGGAATTTGTTGAGCGATACGGCGTCGGCATCGTTGGTGGTTGCTGCGGCACAACTCCCGCCCACATTAAGGCTGTCGCAGAGACTGTTGCGGGTATGAAGCCTGGCCCACGGCCAGCAGCACGGCCACCGCTTGTCTCATCAATGATCACCGCAACAACGCTCGTTCAGGACCCAACTCCAACGCTTGTTGGTGAGCGAGTCAACTCACAGGGTTCCCGCAAGGCCAAGGAAATGTTGCTGGCCGACGATTACGACGGCATCGTGCAGGTTGCTGAGGATCAGGTCGAAGGCGGCGCCCACGTGCTCGATGTATGCGTTGCGCTGACCGAACGCCAGGACGAAGCCGAACAGATGCGCGAAGTTGTCAAGCGGATCAGCCTCACGCAGCCGGCACCAATTCAGATCGACTCAACTGAACCGGATGTGATTGAGGCCGCACTGGAGCAAATCCCTGGCCGGGCGATCGTCAACTCTGTAAACCTTGAAGCTGGCCGCGACAAGATGGACCTCGTCGTGCCGCTCGCCTGCGAGCACGGTGCTGCGGTGATCGCACTGACAATTGACGAAGTTGGCATGGCAAAGACCGCTGAGCGCAAGCTTGAAGTTGCCACACGAATTCGCGACATCTGCTGCGACGACCATGGCCTTGAGCCAGAGTCACTGATCTTTGACGCGCTCACCTTCACGCTGACAACCGGTGATGAGGAGTGGCGGCCATCGGCACTGGCAACACTTGAGGGAATCAAGGCGATCAAGGCAAACCTGCCAGGCGTAAAGACCTCACTCGGAGTTTCAAATGTTTCCTTCGGAGTTGGCGAAGCGTCGCGCAAGGTTCTCAACAGTGTCTTTCTCCACCATGCCGTTGAAGCGGGGCTTGACCTTGCGATGGTCAATCCAAACCACATCACCCCTTATGGCGAAATCTCCGACGAGGAGCGCCAGCTCGCCGATGACCTCGTCTTCGACCGTAGTGAGGATGCGCTTGAGAAGTTCATCGCCCACTTTGAATCAAAGGGTGAGGAGGCTGAAGAGGAGGCTGCCGACCCAACCGAGGGAATGGAGCCGGAGGAAGCACTGCACTTCCACATTCTTAGGCGCCGCAAGGAAGGCGTTGAGAACTGGATTGACCTCTCGGTCGAGAAGATTGGCGCGGTCCCAACGCTCAACGATGTTCTGCTGCCAGCAATGAAGGAGGTCGGTGACAAGTTCGGCTCCGGCGAACTGATCCTGCCATTCGTACTGCAGTCAGCTGAGGTAATGAAGAAGGCTGTTGCGCGGCTCGAAAACTACCTTGACCGAATTGAGGGCTACACAAAGGGCACCGTCGTACTTGCGACGGTATTCGGCGATGTTCACGACATCGGCAAGTCACTCGTCAACACAATCCTCACCAACAATGGCTACACGGTCATTGACCTTGGCAAGCAGGTCCCGATCCAGACGGTGATCGAGGCTGCGAAGGAACACGACGCAACCGCGATCGGCCTCTCAGCGCTGCTTGTCTCAACCTCAAAGCAGATGCCACTCTGCGTTGAGGAACTCCAGAGTCAGGGCCTCAACTTCCCGCTGTTGATCGGTGGCGCAGCAATCAACCGTGACTTTGGCCGCAGAATTCTCTATCCATTCGGAAAGAAGTCCGATGAGATCTACGAAGCTGGCGTCTTCTACTGCAAGGACGCATTCTCAGGTTTGGCGGTAATGGACAGGCTCGTTGACGATGAACAGCGGCCAGCTCTACTCGAGGAAATCCGCGCCGGCGCACTTGAGTTCCGCAACAAGGCGGTTGTAGTTGATGACGGTCCAGCCGTTACCGACGCTTCTGTGCGCTCAAAGGTCGCAATCGATAACCCAATTCCCGTGCCACCAGCATGGGGAGTCGAGGAGGTCGCACCAACACTCGATGAGCTGTTCCCCCACCTTGACAAGCACGTACTTTTCAAGCTGCATTGGGGTGGCCGCGGCAAGAAGGGTGAGGAGTGGCGCCAACTCGTTGACGAGGACTTCCAACCACGGCTTGAGCGCATGTGGGCCGAGCAGGACTGGATTCACCCGCGGGCGCTGATCGGCTACTTCCCAGCCTTCTCTGAGGGCAATGAGCTTGTCGTACTTGACCCTGATGATCACAGCCGTGAGTTGCAGCGGCTCGTCTTCCCACGCCAGCCCCGCCACGACCGCATCTGCCTTGCTGACTTCTACCGTCCAGCCGAGAGTGGCGAACTTGATGTTGTCGCCCTGCAGGCTGTAACGGTTGGCGCGCAGGTCTCAGAGTTGCTTGACAGGCTCGAAGCTGAAGGCGAGTTCGCCGAGCAGCTGTTCACCCACGGACTTGGCGTCCAGGCAGCTGAAGGAACCGCTGAATGGCTGCACGCACAGGTTCGCGAGCAGCTTGGAATAGCGGCTGGGCAGGGTCGCCGCTACTCATGGGGCTACCCAGCCTGCCCGGACCAATCCGAGCACGAAAAGGTCTTTGCGCTGCTCGGCGCTGAACAGATCGGGCTTAGCCTCTCTGAAGCGCACGCGCTCGAGCCAGAGCAGTCAACGCTGGCGATCATCGCCCACCACCCACAGGCGGTCTACTTCGGAATGAAGAGCGGCTTTATCCCAGAGCAGGTTGTGCCTGATGATGTTGTCGCCCTGAGCGAGCGGGTCCAGGATCTCGACGATCAGGACCCTGAAGCTGAACTAACCGACGAGTCCGGCGCGTCGGTAGCCGTCAGCTAACCCTCTAGCTCGGCTGAATCCGCCTTGCGCGGTGGCAGGCTGATTGGCGCGGTGTGCAGAGTCCGCAGGCGCACTTCCTTCCAGGAAATGCCCTCGCCAAGCAGGGCTGGCATGCCCATTACAACCGCAGTCGTCAACTCAACTGCCTGCAGGACGATCCCGTAGCCGAGCGCATCAGCGGTTGAAACGCCAAAGCCGCCGGCAAGCACGGCAACGCAGGCAGCTTGGAAGACGCCAATGTTCGCTGGAGTTGCTGGCAGCGCCGCGGTCACATTGACGGCGAACAGAACAGCGGCAGCAGCACCTAGACCGGCATCACCAAGGCCCATTGCTTCGAGCAGCACAAAGCATGAGATCCACTGCAGGACCCAAGCCCCGGTCTGCATTGTCACGGCGATCGCCGCGAGGCGTGGTTTGCGGAATACGGAGAGCCCGCGACGCGCTTCAACCATTACCGTCGCAACGCGTTCGCGGAGCACCTCAAGGCGATCGGAGCGAAGCTTCGGACCGCGAGCGAAGAGAATTGGCGCGACTAGAACACAGACGACCAGCAGCAGTGGGATCAGCGACACGAGCGCTAGCGCACCAAAGTGACCACTAAACAGTGGCACCGAGGCGAACATCACAACGCCAAGGCCAATCAAGGCAACAATGTTGAGCGCCGTCTGGGCAATCAGCGTTCCGAAAACGGCCGGAAGAGTGACGCGAGGATCGCCTGCGTGACGGGCGATGATCATCGCTCTGGCAGGCTCACCAAGACGCGCGGGCAGGGTCGCCGACATCAGCACACCGATACAGGTCGCCCGGAAGACGGCGCCAAAACGCAGGACTGACTCTGGCAGGGCGGCGTCAAGCGTTGCCTTCCATGCGATTGAGCGGAGGACCATTGAACTGCCCATGACGGCAAGTCCGAGCAGGACAAGCGATGGCTTTGAACCAAGCAGCGCGGAGGTAACGCGGCTGGGACCGATTCTTTCGACCGCGAAACCAGCTGCGACCGTGGCGGCGAGCGCGACCAGCACCCCGAAACCTTGACGGAGGTGCTTGCGGCGGCGTTCCTTGCGCCGCGCTGGCGAATCGTCAAGCGGCGGCGCCTTGCTCGGCGCAACCTTCGGCAGCAGGTCGGCTGGGGTAATCCCAAGTGAGACCAATGTCCGCTGCTTCCAGCCAACCGGGTCGGGAACATCGAGCGCCTGCTCGTAAATCTCCATCACTTGGTCGGCAACATGTGGCCAGGCGAACCGCTCGGCGCTCCGCCAGGCCGCCTCACCGAGTGCCGCTCGCAGGCGCGGAGCATCACCAAGGTCACGCAAAGCATGGGCAAGTGCTTCAGCGTCACCGGGCGGAACAAGCACACCATCAACACCGTCTTCAACAACATCGCGGTAACCAGCGATGTTTGAGGCAACAACCGGAGTGCCTGCGGCGAATGCCTCTGTCAGGACCATGCCGAAGCTCTCACCACCGAGCGATGGCGCGCAGAGAATGTCCGCCCGGGCAAGCTCCTCGAACTTGGCGTAATCATCGACCTTTCCGAGCGCCCGAACTCCGGTCATGTCGTTCATCAGCGGTTCGAGTGTTTCGCGATCAACGCCAACGAGTGTCAATTCACTGTCGAGGTGTTCACGCAATGCCTCAAAGGCGCGCAGCAGCACCGGCAGGCCCTTGCGACCAACCGCCTGCCCAACAAACAGGATCCGGAATGGGCCGCCGCTTGACCGCAGCATCGGCCTTGCCGGTGGAACGAGTGTCCCGTTCGGGATAACCGAGTAGCGGCCACCGTAATAGTGCGAGGCAGTCCACTTGGCAGCCTCAGAGACAGCAATTCTCTTCTGCAACTGATTGACGCGCCGCCGACCACCGAGGAACCGTGCGATGCCATTCGACAGTGAGCTCTCCGCATAGGCGTGGAATGTGCCGACCTTGGCCACTCCCTTAGCTCCACAGGTATCCCAGCCGACGATTGGCGCCGAAGGCTCATGGATATGAACAACATCGAAGTCGTTCTCCGCGAGCACACGGCGAAGCTCTACGACACCGGTTGGCGAGACAAGCAGGTTTGAAACCGCTCCATTTGCCCTAAAACCAACTGTTCCCGGCAGGGGAATCAACCAATCCGGGTTCTCACGCTGCTGTGGATCGGCCCCACCGTGCATCACGCGTGAGCGATTGCCCGGTTTATCAACCGGTGCGATCACACGAACATCGTGACCGTTGGCAATGAGTGCTCCTGCAAGCCCCTCGACATGGCGCATAACGCCGCCGGGGTACGTCCAAGAGTACGGGGAAACAAGCGCTATCCGCACAAACGCAGCCTACCAGCGATGACGGGGACCACCAATCCACTGACCGTCGATTGTCCGTATCATCGATAACGCCCAATGCCATCACGTCATATCGTCAAGTTCACCTTCCTGCAGCTCGATCCGGCTTGGCGAAGGCTGCCCGCAGAGGAGCGCGCCGAACACAAACAGGAGTTCATGGCCGCATGTAATGACTTCGCGGACGGGCACCTGTTGCGATCGTTCTCAACGGTCGGCACGCGCGGCGACTGCGACATGCTGCTGCTCTCGCAGGCGCAGAATCTTGAGCGGATCCATGAGTTTCATGTCGTGCTCAATCAGAGCGGCCTGATGAAGTGGGCGACGATCCCCTACTCCTACCTCGCGATGACAAAGGAATCCGAGTACTCAGACGAATCACGACTCGAAGTTCGTGAGGGACACAGCAAGTACCTGTTCGTCTATCCGTTCGTCAAGACTCGCGCCTGGTACGCGCTGCCGGCCGATGAACGTTGGCGGATCATGCAGGAACACATTGAAGTTGGCCGCGAGTTCCCGAAGGTTGACCTCAACACGAGCTACTCATTTGGTCTCGATGACCAGGAGTTTGTCGTTGCCTTTGAGACGAACGAACCCTCAACCTTCCTTGACCTAGTTCAGAGGCTGCGGACAACCGAATCGGCGCTCTACACGCTGCGAGACACACCAACCTTCACCTGCGTTGCCGGCGCACTTGAGCGAGTACTTGGCTCGCTCGACGGCGAACCGATCGGATGAGCAAACACTTCCTTGAAGAGGACAGCAAGGCGATCCGTGACATCACGGTGATTGGTGCCGGGCCGGTTGGCATGTCGGCCGCCTTCTGGGCTGGGATGCGTGAAGCATCAGTGCGGGTGATCGACTCTCTGCCTGAGATTGGCGGCCAGCTGACAACGCTCTACCCAGAGAAGTGGATCTTTGATGTTCCCGGCCACCCACGGGTGCTCGCTAAGGACCTCGTCGCGCAGCTGCGCGAGCAGGCGATTGACCAGTTCCATGTACCTGTCCACCTTGATACGACAGCAAAGCGCGTCACGTGGGAGGACGACCCCGAAAACCCTGAGGGCCAGCTCGTCGTATTGCACACCGATGAGGGCGAACTGCGCTCACGGGCTGTGATCGTTGCCGGTGGCCACGGTGCCTTTGAGCCAAAGCGACTGCCGGGCTTCGACATGACCCCATGGGAGGGTCGCGGCGCGCACTATCTCGTTGGTGAGAAGCATGTCTTCCAGGACCAGCGGGTGATGATCATCGGCGGCGGTGACAGCGCCTTTGATTGGGTCCTCAACCTGCTTGACACTGCAGAGCAGATAACACTTGTTCACCGCCGTGACGGGTTCCGCGCCCATGAGGCGACGGTCGCCCAAGTGCTTGCCGAGGTTGAAAAGGGGCGCGTCCAGCTGCGCACGCCACACGAGATCGCCGCAGTTCACGGCGACTCTGAGATTGAACAGGTCACACTCCGTAATGTTGAAGATCAGAGTGAATCGATTGAGGAAATTGACGCGATTCTCCTGCAGCTCGGCTTCAAGACAGCACTTGGACCGCTCAAGGAATGGGGCTTCAATGTTGAGAAGGGCGCACTGGTTGTTGACCACCAGATGCACACAACCTTGGACCGGATCTGGGCATGCGGTGACATCACAACCTTCGATGGCAAACTGAAGCTGATCGCAACCGGTTTTGCCGAAGCTGCCACGGCCGTCGCTCAGGCCGTACACACGATTCGGCCTGACACGAAGATTCAGCCTAAGTATTCGACCAACACCGGAGTCCCCGGTTCGGTCGAAGGCCAAGCCTGAGCATCCGCTGACGCGCCCGAAGCAAGTCTGGAAGCGGCTTAACGGCCGCGAGGTCTAGACGGCTGAAACTTGAGGCTCGTCTTCCGCAACGCGGAACGATGAGCCGCAGCCACAGGCTGCAACAACATTCGGGTTCTCAACCTTGAAGCCAGCACCCTGAAGGCCGTCAACGAAATCAACAATCGAGCCGTTTACATACGAGACGCTCTCCTCGTCAACAAGCAGCTTGAGGCCCTGTGTTTCGATGATCTGATCACCGTCGCGACTCTGGTCGAAGGCGAGTACATACTGGAAGCCTGAGCAGCCGCCACCCTTGACGCCAACACGCAGGCCTTCAACGGCCGCGTTGTCCTGCTGCTGGGTGAGAAACTCACGAATCTTCTCGGCACCCTTGTCTGTGACAGTGATCATGTCCGTAAGTGTAGCGCCTAGTCGGACCCTAATCTGGCGATCGGCGAGGATGCTCGCGCGCTAGGCTCATGGCGTGGATCAAGGACTGCCAATGGCCGAAGACGCAACACCTGAAGAGATCGCTCAGCGAATCGTGGCGGCGATCCCTAACTCTACGGTGACCGAATCGCATGGCGACGGCCATCACTTCCGAGTCACAGTCGTCTCAGACGCCTTTGAAGGGGTCTCGAGAATTGACCGCCATCGGCTCATCAACGAAGTGTTTGCCGGCGAGCTTGGTGGCCGGATCCACGCCCTTTCGATCAGCTGCCTAACCCCAGAGGAGTCAAAATGACCGAGCAGACAGAAAACCCGCTTCGCGATGCGATCGCCGAGGCAATCGCAGAAAACCAAGTGATTCTCTTTATGAAGGGCACTCCGGAGCGGCCAATGTGCGGGTTCTCAGCGCGCACAGCAGCCACACTTGAAGCTCACAAGGCGCCATTCGCCGCTGTTGACGTCCTGCCCGACCCGCGGATCCGCGAGGAACTGTCTGGGATTTCAAACTGGCCGACGATCCCACAGCTGTTTGTTGCTGGCGAGCTCGTTGGTGGGGCTGACATCATCGCTGAGATGGCTGAATCGGGCGAACTGGCGACAGTGCTCGGTGTTGACGCCCCAGAGGCTGGGGTTAGTGAGACGGTTGATGTCGTAGAGGCGCCACCGATCACGATCGACGGCCCACCGGCCGACACGACGAGCGACTGAGCGACTTAGTTCAGTCGGTCAGCGAAGTACGCCGGTGAGCGATCCGGCACGGCTAAAGATTCCGCCTGCTGCCCGCAATGCGAGTGGCTGGCGAGTGCCGGGTGGCCTAAGCAGATCACCCTCCTGCTCACGCCACCAGTTGATCGTTTGCTCAAGAGTTTCCTCATGTGGAGTCTGCGTCCAGCCGAGTTCGCGCTTGGCGCGGGTTGATCGGTAGGCCCACCGCTGCGATGCGAGCTTCACCTCTCCTGGGGTAATCAAAGTCCGGCCGGGCAGTTTTGCTGCTGCCGAAACGATTGGCAGGGCAACATCAACCGGCAAGCGAATTGATGGTGGTTCAAGTCCGTCGAAGAGCGGCGCCAGTCACCGGCACCAAAGACATGGCCGGGCATCACCGTCACGAGTGGCAGACCCTTGACGGCAAAACGGATCGCTTGCGCCTCCCCCTCCCGCTTGCTCTCCGGATAGGCAAGCCTCAGGCCGGCAAGGCCGTCAAGCTGAGTTTCGTCGGCGGTAACACCGGGCATTGCCGGGCCGAGCGCCGACACCGACGATGTGAGCACGGCGCGTTCAACTCCAGCGCGCAGAGCTTCGCCAAGCACAACACGCGTTCCCTCAACATTGACTCGGAAGTACTCCTCACGCGGAGCACGCAACGACGTAAGGCTTGCTGCGTGGAATACGCGAGTTACGCCCTTCATTGCCCGTCGCATCGCAGGGCGTTCGGTTACATCGGCGGTGACCCGCTCAACATCGAGTCCTTCAAGCGGTTCGACTGGTGAATCTGGCCTCAGCGTTACGCGCACATCATCGCCGCGCTCGATCAGCGCCCTGACCAGATGATGGCCAATCAGCCCCGTCCCACCTGTAACTAGCGTCTTGCTCACAGTGGGCAGAGTACCGCTACTGGTAGGCTCGCCTCCAATGGCTCCGGTTGCAGTAGTTGCCGACACATGTCACTACCTGCCGCGCGATCTAGTCGAGCGGCTCGGAATTGGCACTGTCTCGCTCCACGTAAAGCTCCCTGATGGGACGCTCCGCCGTGAATCGGACTTCATCGATTACGGCGAGTACTACTCAATTCTCGGGTCAACATCGGAGCTACCGACAACCTCGCAGCCAAGTGTCGGTGACTTCCTAAGTGTCTGGGAGCCACTGCTTGAGGAGGGGCGCGAGATTGTCAGCGTGCACATCTCGGGAATGCTCTCCGGAACGGTTGAGACGGCACAGATGGCTAAGCAGGAGCTTGGTGACCGTGGCCAGCGCGTTGAGGTCGTTGACTCGCGCTCCGGGGCAGGCGGCGAAGCGCTCGTCGTACTAGGCGCCGTTGCGGCTGCGCAGTCGGGTAAGAACGCTAAGGACTGCGCCGACCATGCCAACGCAACGCGTGAGCGGATGCGGATGTGGTTTGCGGTTGACACGCTTGAGTACTTCCTCAAGGGCGGCAGAATCGGCCGGGCAAACGCTTGGGTTGGAACGGCGTTGAAGATCAAGCCGATCCTCACAATTGAGGAGGAGATAACTCCGGTTGAACGGGTTAGAACATCGGCGCGGGCCTTCGCGAAGATGGTCGACTACCTCAAGTCACTCGCTGAGGATGGTCAGGATGGATGGCTTGTTCAGCACATTCGCAACCCTGATCAGGCTGAGGCACTTGCTGAAGAGGGACGAGCGATTTTCGGCAATGAGCCGCTTTGTATCTCTGAAGTTGGCCCAGTGATGGGTACTTACTCAGGGCCAGGTCTGCTGGGTGTCGGCGGCGCCCCGCGCGACATGCTTCAAGCTGACTAGCCAGCAGGCTCACTAAAGCCGACTCCCATGGCCAGCTATTCAAGGTCGCGCCGCAACCAAGCAGCGGTTGAGCGCGATTTAGCGGCCGCGACGGCGGCGACGGCGGCCGAACAGCACGCCGCTTACACCGGCAATGCCGCCAGCGAGAACGAAGCCTGTAACTGCAGCTACGGCAAGCGCTTCGGGGCGATGCTCATTGAGCTTGCCGCGCCAGTCTGAAAAGCGAACAACTTCACCGCGAAGCTCGCGGATAGATACGGCGAGCTCAGCCCGACCGGACTCGATTGATGCTCTGATTTCCTCTGGTGTGCGGCCGCTCATAGCTTCGGTTGCAACTCCTCATCACTTGCCTGGACGACCGTCTCTTTGATCAGACGAGCTTCGTCAATTGCCATTGTTGGTGCGGGTGGCGAGCTGGTCTTCAACCAGCGGTAGGCGAGAATGCCAGCAATTGACCCAAGAATGAAAAGTACGACCGCGACGAGCAGGAAGCCAGCCCAGTAGTTGTTGCCACCGAAGAACGCCTGCCATGACCCCCAGGCGAAGGCGTCGAGCAGGTAGAGCAGGCCAACGACTACAAATACTCCAGCGGCAATAGCGACCGCAATGCCGCGCGCCAGCTTCTCAAGCTTTGTTTGGATCTCAGCCTTTGCGAGCTGGATCTCTTCACGGACGAGCATCGTCGCGCGATCAGAGACCGCCGCAATCGCTGCTGCGAGACCGTCCTGCTGGCCGTTGCCGTCAGCCACCGATTCGCCTCAGCATCCTCGCGAGAATAATTCCACCGGCAAATGCGACTCCGACAGCAATCTCTGGCTTGACCGGCTCAACAAGGTTGAGTGGTGGCTCGTGGCGCGGTGGTGCAGACTGCGTTGGTGGCGTCTGGCTAGCCGCGGCTGGTGCTGGTGGCATTGACTTTGCCGCCTCAGCAGGTTGCTCTGGCTGTGATGGGGTCTTGGGAGTTTCTTCGCTCATCAGTCTGGTGGATCCTCATCGAATACGCGGCGCCAGATAAAGGCGGCGATTCGCTCTGTAACCACTGTAAGCACAAGCCCAACGCCCGCAAGCGTTGCTGACCACATCAGTCGTTTTACAAGGTCGTTCTCAGCCATCAGATCTCCATCTAATCAGAGGCTGCGGTTGCCGGTCGGCCGCGCGATGGCATGCCCAGACCACCGCAGACAGTTTCAACGACGAACTCAGTTGCCCGCTCGAAATCCTCGTCCCCGGCTGGAAGCAGGTTGAAAATCCAGCCGGTGAGGATCTGCTCGACAGCGCCGTAGAAGGCCATCGCCCCATAGTCGGGTGAGATGTCATCACGGAACTCGCCTGCCGTCTGACCTTCAGCAACAATCCGCGCGATCATTGAGTACGCCTCGCTGATCTCAGCAAGGTGCGTCTGGCCGAAAGTATTGGCGGCTCGCGTCACCTCAACGATGATCACCTTCATTAGATCCGGGTCGTATCGATAGCTGTCAACAATGAATCCGGCAACCTTCGCGAGCTTGTCGCGCGCCGAGAGATCAAGCGAGTCAACCTGTCTGCTCGCCTGCAGCAGCAGCGCCCAGCGATCAGAGAACAGTTCGTCAAGGATCGCGTCCTTGCTGTCGAAGTAGTGATAGACAAGGCCGTGGGCAACACCGGCCTGGTCGGCAATGTCACTAACGCGCCCAGCGTTAAACCCTTGGCGGGCAAAAACATGGACGGCAGCAGCAAGAATCTTGCGGCGCTTCTCAGCGGCGGCATCAGCGCGCGATGTCACTTGGCATCCGATCGCATTGCAGTTGAAATTTCACCAATAACCACCGCTCTACCGGTCGATGCCGCCTGCGCAATAGTCGCACCGTCAGCCGCAATCAGCGCCGAACGCCCGCCCGATGGTCGGCCAGCGCCATCAAGACCCGATTGATTTGCGGCAACCATTCCAAGATTGTTCACGGTCGCCCGGGCGTCAAGCAATGTCTGCCAGTCAGCTTCAGTGGTTTGGAGGGTAAATGCCGATGGCAGACAGACAATTTCGGCGCCAGCATCTGCGAGTTCAGCGAACTGCTCAGGGAAGCGAAGGTCAAAGCAAATTGCCAAGCCGGTGATTGTGCCATCGGCAAGCTCAGTCACAACCGTTTGGTTGCCAGGTTCGAAGATCGCCGATTCGAGATACTCGCGATCGTTAACGACCGCGTCAAACATGTGGATCTTGCGATAGACGGCACGGGTTCCACCATCCGGACCGAAGTGAACGCATGTGTTCGAAAGCCGCTGGTTGCCAGCGCGGCGCTCTGCGAACGAGCCTGCAACAAGGTCGATCGACAGGTCGTCAGCGAGTTCGGAACAGAGTGTCATCGCAGGACCGTCAATCGGTTCAGCCGCAGCAAGCGTTGCTTCGTCATCGCCAAGCATTGGCCAGCGTTCCGGCAGGACAACCAGCTCTGCACCCTGAGCAGCGGCATCGCGAACAGCCTGTTCGGCCGCGGCAAAATTAGCCTCGATGTCACCTGCTGAATCAAGCTGTATGGCGGCTGCGCGAATCTAACTGCCTCCCCTTTGGTCTCCCGATCGTGCGACCGGTTGCCGAGCGGGAAGATACCTTCTGGCCGGTACCGACTGATGGCAGCCCAACCCCCCAACGAGCCTTACCGCGGCATTTTCGCGCTTGATAGGCCGCCAGCTATTTCCGCGCTGCCATTGCCACCAGCGGAGATGCCACTGTTCGCGTACCGCCGGCTTCGTAAGCGGTGGCGTTATGTGGCGGTTCACTCAGATGAGTTCCAAATCTGCGCAGCCAGCATTTCGATCGGTCCTATGAATCAGTGTTTTTGGGCCGTTTGGGACAGGCAAAACCAGCAGTTGCATGAAGGATCCAGCAACTGGTCGCAGATCGTTAGGCCAGATGCCGGGCGGCTGATCGTCGCCGACGGCGGCGTAGAAATGGACTTTTTACTTGATGAGAGCGCTGGCGTGGAGGTCGTAACCCCTTATCAGCCGGGTTGGGCTTGGACGCGCAAACAGGGCGGGGTCGCTGCCCGCGGAAGCCTGGTGCTCAACGGCAAGACTCACCTGATTGAAGGACGAGCGATCATCGACGACTCTGCGGGCTTTCCGCCACGCCACGTTGACTGGAAGTGGTCAGCGGGGATCGGCACCGCCGACGATGGCCGGGCTGTGGCATGGAACTTCGTGACCGGAATCCACGACTCACCAACCGCCAGCGAACGAACTGTCTGGATTAACGGCGAACCATTCGAGGTCGGGGTTTGCGAGTTCGCCGACGACCTCTCAAAGATCAGCTTTAGTGAGGGCGGGCAACTTGACTTCCACAGCGAGGCAACTCGCGCACACAGCCAGAACCTGCTCATCGCCCGATCAAATTACAAGCAGCCATTTGGAAGCTTTAGTGGATCACTTCCACACGCCGGCAAGCTGCAAAGTGGCCTCGGTGTAATGGAAGACCACTCGGTCGCCTGGTAGCAAAGGCAAAGTCTGCCAACAACTGGTCGGAGTGGCGCGCAGTGACTGTTGTCCCCCGCTGAGTGCGAGGGACAGCAGCACACGACGCTACTTAGTTGCGCCTGAAGCAGACCCACCCTGCTGGGCTGAATCGGGTGCGGTCTGCTGGGTGCCCGCACCAGGTGGGTAGTAACCCTGCGGACCACCCTGCCCTCCAAAGCGTTGGCCACCAGGCCCTCCCTGGCCGCCGTAACGGGGACCGCCACCCATACCGCCACCGGGAGGGCCGCCCTCCATGCCGAAACGATGCTCACCTCGACCGTGATGGCCGTCGTGATCACCGACGATGCTCGTACCGGCGATACCCACGGCAAGCCCGATTACCACTGCCACGGAAGCGATCGCACCGCGACCAAAACGGTCAAGGAAGTGACCACGGCTTGCTGCCGCTACTGGCTGAGGAGCTTCCGCTGATACTTGCGGCTGCTCGGCAGCTGGCGCCGACTCCTGCACATCGGTCTCTGCCTCATGACTTTCAGGCACTTCAGGTGAATTATCCTGTGACTGCATTTGCTGCTCCCCTCTAGTTGGCCCCGATCAGATTCAATCTTCCAACTGAGAGTGGTTGATCTAAGTAAGAGTTACTTGAGAGCTCAAATCATGAAGCTGCCGGCTGCACCGTCGGGGATCGTCGCGACAGCGCCAGCCGCCTTCAGCTCGGCAATTCGACCGGCGTCATAACCAAGCTCGCTGAGAACCTCCTCGGTGTGCTCACCAAGCCCCGGCCCCGGCAGACGGTCAGTGTCGGCTGGTGTTCCAGAAAACTTGACCGGCGCTCCGAGCAGCTCAACCGGCTTCTGAGCGCCAGGCTGAGTAAGCGGTGCGACCATCCGCCGCGCCTTAACTAGCTCGGACTCAAGCGCTTCGTCGAGCGTCAGAACGGCGGTCAGGCAGCAGTCATGTTCGGCGGAGAACGCCTCCCACTCGTCGCGTGTGCGGGCCTTGAATATCTCTACAACCTGACTGTGAACATCGGAGCCAACAGGTTGGAACTGCTCATCAATTAGGTCGAGTCGCTCAACCCCTTCGCAGAAGGCCTTCCAAAACTTGGCCTCCAGTGCGCCCAGCGCAACATGACCGTCAGCACACTCATATGGTCGGTAACAGATCAGCGACCCAGCCAATTCCATGCCGCCACGCTGCGGGGCGGTTCCTTCAAGCAAGGTTCTAGCCGCTGGCATCGCAAGCCATGCGAGCGCACCATCGAACATCGAGACATCAACAAACTGGCCCTGTCCATCACGATCGCGGGCGCGAAGCGCGGCAAGGATTCCGAAGGCAGCCATCAGTGCACCGCCGCCAATATCGGCGATCTGGCCAGCCGCCTGA
>JAPLCG010000014.1:0-13048 GCA_026392385.1 Solirubrobacterales bacterium | reverse complement strand
ATGTCATGGCCGGCTGCTTCGCGCTGCGGACCATCCTGCCCATAACCGCTAATCGCGCAGTAGACAATCCCCGGATTGACCTGCTTGAGCGCCTCATAACCAACGCCAAGCCGGTCAAGTACTCCCGGTCGGAAGGACTCGAGCACAACATCGGCCTCGCGAACAAGGTCGAGGAACACTTCACGGCCAGCGTCGTTCTTTAGGTCAATGCGAATCGAACGCTTGTTGCGATTCAAGGAAAGGAACAGTGCACCTGCCGCGCTCGTCTCGACGCCTTCGTAGAGCGGCGGCGCCCAACGGACATAGTCGCCCATGCCGGTGTCCTCAACCTTAAGAACATCGGCACCGCAATCTGCGAGCAGCAGCGAGCAGAACGGTCCGGGTAGAAGCCGCGAAAGGTCAAGAACCTTGATTCCATCCAATGCTCCAGCGGTCATGGTTTAACCCCAGCAACCTCGCGCTTTGGAGTACCGAGCATTTCTCGCGCCTCGGCGACGGTCGCGACCCGGCGGCCAGTGTCGCGGACGAGTTCGGCAGCCTTAGCGATCAGATCACCATTGCTGCGAGCCATCTCGCCATCGGGCAGATAGAAGTTGTCCTCAAGGCCGACGCGCACATTGCCGCCGAGTGCGAGCGAGGCCGCAACCAACCCCCACTGTTTGCGGGAGACACCGATCACACCCCAGTTGTGTTTGACGGGCGGAATCTGCTCGGACATGTGGGCGAGGTTCTTGGCGGTTGGCCTGATCCCACCGGTCACGCCCATCACGCAGGAAACCTGCAGCGGCTCGTGGAGGATGCCCATGTCGAGCAGTGGGTCAAGGTTGGCGATGTGACCTGAGTCAAAGCACTCATGCTCGGGGCGAATCCCCTCCTCGTTCATCGCAGTCAGCAGCGTCGTGATCGTCTCGAAGCTGTTCTCAAAGACTGCACCGAAGACAAATGCCTTGCGACTCTTTGAGTACTTCGCATAGTTCATTGACCCCATGTTTAGAGCGGCAACATCTGGCTTGAGGGCGCGCAGATATTCAACGCGCTTGTCGAGCGAAACACCAATCGCCCCGGTTGAATAGTTGATGATCACATCGTCAACTTCAGCGAGAATTGCCTGTGTGATCGCGCGGAAATCCTCAATCTCATAACTGGGAACTCCCTCCGGCGTGCGGGCGTGAATGTGAATCATCGCCCCGCCCTCGTCAACTATTCGGCGCGCTTCGGCCGCGTACTCCTCGGGGGTGTAGGGGATCGCCGCGCACTGTTCGCGGTTTGCAACAGCACCGCTGATTGAACAGGTAACGATTACTGGGTCTTCAAGGCTCATACCGGCACCACGGCGTTCCGCTTCCATGGTCGATCGACCTGCTTGCCTTCAGCCATCTCAAGGGCACGACAGATCGTTGCGCGCGTCTCGCGCGGGTCAATCACATCATCGATCATCCCGTTCTTAGCGGCGATGTAGACATCAATGATCTTGCGATATTCACTAACAAGATGTGCCTTCATTGCCTCTGGATCATCTGCTTCCTCAACCTGCTTGCGCATAACAATCTCGACCGCTCCCTCGGCACCCATCACCGAGATCTCAGCCGATGGCCAGGCGACGATCAGATCTGGCTCATAGGCACGGCCATTCATGACGAAATAACCGGCTCCATAGGCCTTGCGAATAATCACTGTGACCTTTGGAACGGTCGCATTTGAGACCGCGTGCAACATCTTCGCTACGTGACGGATGATGCCGCCCTCCTCGACCTTCGTTCCGACCATAAAGCCGGGGACATCCTGCAGAAACAGCAGCGGGATCCCAAATGCATTGCAGAGGTTTACGAACCGCGCAGCCTTATCGGCGGAGTCGTTGTCAAGGATGCCGCCAAGCTGCTTCGGCTGATTGGCAACAATCCCGCATGGCCTGCCATCGAAGCGAGCAAAGCAGGTGATGATCGTCTTCGCCCACTGTGGCTTCATGTCGAAGTACTCGCCGTCATCAACGATTCGGCTGATCACGTTGTACATGTCGTGTGGCTTGCGGTTGCTCTCTGGAAGGGCGTCAATCAGCTCCTCGTCGGCGCGATCAACCGGGTCACTCGTAGGACGCCGCGGTGGAGGTGAGGTGTTGTTTGAGGGGAAGTAAGAGAGGTACTGCTTGATCCGCTCAATGCACTCTGGGTCGTCGGCAACCTCAAGGTCGCCAACACCTGACTTGCGGCAGTGAACGCGGCTGCCACCAAGCTCTTCCTGGGTTACATCCTCGCCAACAGCGGCGCGAACGAGGTGTGGGCCAGCGAGCGCCATCGAGCCGCGACCCTTGACCATCGGCACAAAGTCAGCAAGACCGGGGATGTAAGCGGTACCGGCGGCACACGGACCCATCAGGGCCGCGACCTGCGGCACGACGCCGCTCATCACAACCTCCTCACGGAAGAGATCGCCTGAAGCTGCAAAAAGTGAACCGACAGCCTCTTGGATGCGCGCGCCAGCCGAATCGAGCAACCAGACAAGCGGCATACGCTGCTTGAGCGCCATCTCCCGCATGCGAGCGACTTTGACCTCGCTGGTCATTCCCATCGAACCGGCCATCACTGTGAAGTCGTAGGCGACGATCGCCACCTTGCGCCCATCAACCAACCCCCAGCCGGTGATCACGCCATCAGCTGGAGCCTCACGCCCCTCGAGGCCGCGGACCGAATGGTGGATGCCAGCATGCAGGCCAAGTTCGGTGAAGGTCCCCTCGTCAACGAGCAGCGCAATCCGCTCCCTAGCGGTGAGCTTCTCCTTGGCGTGCTGAGCGGCGATCTTCTCTTCGCCCCCACCGAGCATCGCGGTCGCGCGGCGGGCGGCGAGATCCTCGGCGAGCGGTCGCAGGAGTGATTCGGCTGCTGATTCTTCGCTCAATGGCCTGTCCAGTTCGGGTCACGCTTTTGGAAGAAGGCATTGACGCCCTCTCGCAGGTCACTGCTTGAGAAGGCGAGTGTCAGGTTGAGGCGCAGGTACTCAAGTGCCTCCTCAAGTGGCATGTCCTGCTGGCGGTGAATGGCGTCCTTGCCGAGACGCATCAGTAGCGGCGACCTAGCTGCGAGCTTCGTCGCCCACTCCGAGACAGCATCATCGAGTTCGCGGTCCTTGACGACCTTGTTGACGATCCCGATCCGCTCGGCCTGCTTGGCATCAATTCGCTCGCCGAGCAGCAGCAGTTCAGTTGCCTTCTTGCGCGGCACATTGCGATAGATCAGCGCGGCGATCATGAACGGGAAGGCGCCGACATTCATTTCCGGGGTTGCGAAGGTCGCTGACTCGCCGGCGATGATCAGATCGCAGGCCAATGCCAGACCAAGCGATCCGGCAAGTACATGGCCTTGAGCGCGCAACAGGACCGGTTTGCCAAGTTCACCGATCAGCAGGAAGAGCTTCGGGAAGCGCTCGGTGCCCTGATGCTTAACGACGAGTGGCACATCGGCCGCAAAGCCAGCAAGGTTGCCACCGGAGGAGAAGGTCTTATCGTCGGTTGATGCAAGCACTACGCAGTGCACAGCATCATCGTCACGGGCCGTCTCGAAGGCTGCGATCAACCCGTCGAGCATCGCATCGGAGAGCGAGTTCTTCGTAGCCGGATCATCGAGTGAGATCGTCGCGATCCCCTCCGCCGTCTCATAACGGACCGGTCCGGCTGTCTCGTTGTCGCTCGTCTGGGTCATAGCTTGGTTGCCTGCCACTGCGCAGCCAGCCTAACCCTGCCAGATCAGCCCGGGTGACGACTGGTCGCCGATTTACCTGCACTGACTACCGAGTCTGCTTCCCTTAGTCGGCGCCTTCCGATAGCGTCGAGCGCAGAGGGATCGCCATAGCGCCCCTAACTGCCATACGAACGAGGAGAAGCTAAGCGATGTCCGCAACAGAAGAAGTAATCAAGCCAGATTTCGCAGGCCAGCAGAAGCACTTCATCTTCAACGAGGACCACGATCGTCTTCGTGAATCAATCGGCGCGTTCGTAGAGAAGGAGCTCACTCCTCACGCTGAAGAGTGGGAGGAGACAACCTTCCCTGACTCAGTTATCAAGCGGATGGGTGAACTTGGCTTCCTAGGCCTTTCAATGCCCGAGGAGTACGGCGGACAGGGCGGCGACTACTACTGCAACCTCGTGCTCGCTGAGGAGATGTCGAAGTCGGGTTCCGGCGGCCTTGCGATGGGTGTCGCAGTCCACACCGACATGGCAATGCCACCAATACACCTGTTTGGCACCGAGGAGCAGAAGCAGGAGTGGCTCGTGCCAGCAATCAAGGGCGAGAAGATCCTCTGCCTCGGCATCACCGAGCCGGATGCCGGGTCCGATGTCTCAGGAATCAAGACGCGGGCAGTTCGCGATGGCGATGAGTATGTGATCAACGGATCAAAGACTTACATCACGAATGGCCACCGTGCTGATGTGATCGTGCTTGTAACTAAGACCGACCCTGACGCTGGCTACGACGGATTCTCACTGTTCCTCGTGCCAATGGATGCGCCTGGCGTGATCCGTGAGAAGAAGCTGGAGAAGCTCGGCATGCACGCATCCGACACGGCGCTACTTGCCTTCCAGGATGTGCGCGTTCCCGCCTCGGCAATGCTCGGCCAAGAGGGCAAGGGCTTCTTCCACATCATGTGGGAGCTGCAAGGTGAGCGGCTGATCGGCGCAGCCGGCTGTGTTGCAGGTGCACAGGTCTGCTTCGACAAGACACTTGAGTACGCGATGGAACGCCAAGCATTTGGCCGCCAGATCGGCAAGTTCCAGGTCATTCGTCACAAGTTCGCCGAGATGGCCACAAAGATCGAGGCTGCACGCCAGATGACCTACATGACCGCTTGGCGCTTCAACAACGGTGAGTACCCGGTCAGGGAGATCTCAATGGCGAAGCTCTACTCGGCGCGAATCGCAGTTGAGGTCGCGGACGAGTGCATCCAGATTCACGGCGGGGCCGGCTACATGAAGGAGTACGGCAGTGAGCGCGTCTGGCGTGACATGCGCCTCAACCGGATTGGTGCTGGTACCGACGAGATCATGCTTGACGTGATCGGTCGCTCCTACGGCCTCTAGGCCGCGAACCAAGGATTTGGAATGAATGACTCGCTTGACCTGCGGCCTGATTTCTTGGCCGCAGGCGCGCCAGTCCCACCATTCACGGCTGAACACGAGGCGTTCCGAGCCTCGGCTCGCGGTTGGATTGAACGCGAACTGCTCCCCCACGCCGACGAGTGGGAGGCTGATAAGTGGTTCCCAAATGAGATGTTTGGCGCGATGGCCGAGCAGGGGTTCATCGGCCTGAAGTTCGATCCCGCCTATGGCGGCGATGGTGATGAGGTTGCAGCAGCCGTCCTTGCGATGGAGATGGCTCGCTGCGGATCGGGCGGGGTTGCCGCAGGGCTTGGCGCTCATATGGAGATCGCACTGCCACCGATTGCCAAGTTCGGCAGCGAGGAGCAGAAACAGCGCTGGCTAGTCCCTGGCATCAAGGGCGAGTTGATTGCCGCGCTGGCGATCACCGAACCGGATGCTGGCTCCGATGTTGCTGGCCTGCGCACGACCGCGAGGCCGGTTGATGGCGGTTGGATCGTAAGCGGCGAGAAGTGCTACATCACCGGTGGCTGCCGGGCTGATGTGCTCGTCACCGCGGTCCGCATGGCTGGCACCGAGCGCCACGACGGGATCACGTTCCTAGCGATCGAGCGCGGCGAGGGTGTTGAGTCAAGCGCTTTGGAGAAGCTTGGCTGGCACGCCTCCGACACAGCATTGATCAAGTTCGATGATGTCTTTGTGCCCGAGGAGAACCTGCTCGGCGAGGTTGGCCAAGGCTTCGCATTGATCATGGCCAACTTCCAGTGGGAGCGGTTGACGATGTCGCTTGGCGCTGTTGGGGCAATGGAAGTTTGCTTCGAACAGACGATCAAATATGCACAGGAGCGGGAAGCGTTTGGCCGGCCAATTAGCAAGAACCAGGTGATCCGCCACAAGTTCGCTGAGATGGCAACCAAGATTGAGGTAGGTCGTGCGCTTTCACTTCACGCGCTGAGACTGCATGTAAGCGGGCAGAACGCAGTCGGCGAAGTGACCAAGGCGAAGCTGTTCACTCAGAAGGCTGCCGTTGAGGTTGCCGACGAGTGCCTGCAAATTCACGGTGGCGCCGGCTACATGGTCGAGTACGGCATTGAGCGGGCCCTGCGCGATGCACGCCTCGGGCCAATTGGCGGCGGCACCGACGAAGTGATGCGCGAGATTCTCGGCAAGACGCTTGGGCTTTAGTACTCAGTCGTTCGGCGAAACGACCTGCAGGCCAGGGACCCGATCAAAGTCTTTGCGATCGAGCGTCGCGACAGTGGCCCCTGCTTCTATTGCGGTTGCCGCTATCCACCTGTCGTGCTGACCAATCATCTGGCCGGAAGCCATCAAGCTTGCTGTGATTTGAGCGTGGATCCTCGCGACGCTTCGAGTTATCGGAAGCGCCTCAAACCTCTCAAGTACGGCTTCAACAAAAGCGGTGCGGCGCGCCCCTTGATCCGATGCGGATCGATAGGTACCCACTAGAAGTTCGCTCACAGTCACAGCACTGATAGCCACCGCATCGGGGTCGAGAGTGGGATTGAAATCTAAGCTCGCGCCTTCCCTCTCGAGTTTGATGACGAGACTGGTGTCGATGATCAATCCCATTCGAGCGGTGTGTTCCTCTCGGGCAAGTTGTTCATTTCCTCGCGAATACGACGGAGGTCATCTTCGAAATCCTCATCTGGAGATGGCGCAGTTTCAAGGATTGACATGAACTCCGACCAAGGCACCCAAGTGCGCCTAGCAGGCCTGAACTCGGCAATCGTGCGACCGCCGCGCGTAATCCGGAACTCCTCTCCGTCAGCGACACGATTGAGGAACTCCGACAAGTTGCGAGACAGCTCTGTGGCAGTAACTTCAGTTATGAATCAAACTTATCAGATTTATCTGATAAGTAGCCAAGAGTCAATTTAACAAGGACTCTGTGCCCATTCGAGCTCCTATATGACGGGCCACCGAAAGCCCTTACCAGGCCGTAGAAGACTGCCGCGACAGTCCGGCAGAGCCGGTTCCTGCTGCGGTCAGGTCGGTGCAGGTCACAGGCGCGATTCATCCCAAGGAGGAACCCCGAGTCACACCAGTCCTTGGGGTAAGGAGTCTCGCGGCGCTCAGGGTGCTTTCCCCCATCCCAGCCAAAGCCCTTTGCCCCGTAGCAGCGGTCATGCCAGTTGCAGACCGACAAGAAGTCATAAATGCGATTGCGGTCCTTCCACTGCGTTGCGGAGCCGAGAACGCCTGGTCCACAGCCAGCAGCTTGTGCTGGCGTTGATCCAGCCATCGCCACTGCAATCACGGCGACTGGCACCAGAGTCTTGATCACCCGAAACATTGCGCTTGCGATGATCACGACAATCGAGCAACGAAACTGCATCGAACTGACATATTCGACCCCAGCTCGCCGCATGTTTGTTCGATCGACTGAGCTTCCGGACTGCGACTACCAAGGCGTTCGTGGCAGACTTCCACGCACACCGTCCCAACTTCAAGAAGGAGCATAAAAACATGGGCGTACTTGATGGCAAGGTGGCAATCGTCACCGGTTCAGCGCAGGGCATTGGCCTTGCAACAGCAAAGCTGCTCAGCGAGCAGGGCGCGAGCGTTGTAATCAACGACCTTGACGCTGACAAGGCTGCAGAGTCAGCAGCAACATTCAGCGGCGAGACAGCGGTCTTCGGCGGCGACCTGACGAAGGGCGATGCCCCGGACAAGCTTGTCCAGACTGCGATCGACAGCTTCGGAAAGCTCGACATCATCGTCAATAACGCTGGCTACACGCTTGACGCTCCGGTCCACAAGATGAGCGACGACTGGTTCCAGAAGATGCTCGACATCCACGTGATCGCGCCATTCCGCGTAATCCGTGCAGCAGCCCCCCACCTTCGTGAGCCTGCCAAGGCTGAGAAGGAGCAGGGCATTGAGAACTTCCGCAAGATCGTCAACGTCTCGTCTATCTCAGGCACGATGGGTAATGCTGGCCAGGCCAACTACTCGGCAGGCAAGAACGCCGTTGTTGGTCTGACAAAGACCGTTGCCAAGGAATGGGGCCAGTTCAAGATCAACGTCAACGCTGTTGCCTTCGGCTACATCGAGACCCGCCTGACGGCCTCGAAGGTCGATGACAATGTGATGGAAATCGACGGCGAGAAGGTTCAGCTGGGAATCCCAGATCAGATGCGTGGCATGGCAACAATGCTGATCCCAGTTGGCCGACCGGGAACACCAGAGGAGGCCGCCGGTGGCGTCTTCTTCCTCTGCTCACCGTGGAGCAACTACGTTCACGGTCAGGTACTGAACATCACCGGTGGCCAGTTCACCGGAATGACAACCTGATCGCAAGGGAATTGCGGCGGGCGGCCCGAATGGCCGTCCGCCCACCCTCCTTCGCAAGTTGATGAAGCACCTGATCCGCGACGCTGAACAGTCGGACATCGAACCGATCCGCTCGGTCGCCTCAATTACTTGGTGGGCAACCTATGGCGACCTCCGCAACCCGGAGTGGATTCGCTCGCACCTCGCCGAGTACTACTCGCCAGAGCTGCTCGCTGAACAGATCGCGTCTGCGGCCAGTACGGACGGCGCCCACTTCCTTGTCGCAACGGAGGATGGAGAGGTACGCGGTTACCTGCACTTCCATCAGCTAGCCGACCAAGGCCCCTACCTCCGCAGGCTCTATGTCCTCCCTGAAGCTCAAGGCCAAGGGCTCGGCAAGTCGCTCGTTGAGGAACTCCACAGCAGGCTCGCCCCTGGCAGTAGTTACCTGCTCGACGTTCACCACGAGAACAGCCGTGCGATCAGCTTCTATGAGTCACTCGGCGCGGTAGCGACAGGCGAGCGACTTGAGCCATGCTGGGACTACTACCGAGTCGTTGTGCCCGACGCCTCCTAGCCCCCAAGCTACCTAAGCAATCCAATCAGCCCCCGATTAGCTGGGTCGCGCAGCACTAAACCGGAATGCGGCCTGGCTGAAGAGTTGTCCCGCTCACATAGGTGCCACTAGCCGAGCAGAGCCAGGCGATCAGGGTGGCAATCTCAGCCTCGTCAGCACCGGCGCGTGGGCAGATCGCGACCGTGCGGAGGTCAAAACGTGCCCACTCCACGGAGAGGCTGCGAGCGAGGTTGCCGATCGCCGCTGCTGCCGCTTCGGCTCCCGGCCCGGCATCAGCAGCTGGCGCAATAAGCACGATCGTCCCGGAGCCGGCCTCGATCATCGCTCCGACCGCTAGAGCTCGCGCAACCGTCCAGGCCGTGTCCATTGCCGCGGCAAGACCGCCAGCTCCACCGGATGCAAAAACTGAAGCGAGGTCAACCACCGCAGCATCGAGCCGACCAGTGCGAGCAAACAGGTCCGTAACCTGCGCGAGCGCCGAATCATCATCAAGTGAGGCTGGGTCCTCCCAGCGTTCGATTAAGGCTCCGAGACCATCAGGTGATGGCCCTGCTCCCGCAACCAAAATGACACGCCCTTCGAGCAGGTCGCTACGAAGCTGCTGGCTGTCTGACTCCATGACAGCGAGAGTAATGACCGAAGCCTGATAGCGGCGGCAGCTGCCGCTACGCTGCGAATTAATGTCAATCACCGATACACGACCGGCCTCAATCCCACTGCCCGGCGGCAGTGAGAGTGCAACCGTCACTGTGCGGCCTCTGCTGACCGCGGAGCTAGCCGTACCGCCTAAGTTTTACGACCGTCCCAAAGGGCGAATCGGAAGGCTCGGAGTCTGGATCAAGGCACTGCGTGGCGCAAATGAGGAATGGGGCCACTGCCCAGTACCGGCGTTTTTGGTCGAACACCCAACCGCTGGCCTGTTGCTGATTGACACCGGACTGACCCGCAGCTGCGCTCAGCCTGGCGGCGGCAACCTTGGCAGGATCGGCAAGTACGGGAAGGTAATAATGAACCCTGGCCAGTCGGCTGCCGAGCGACTTACAGACCGTGGCATTGACCCGAAGACAATCAAGCTTGTTGTAATGACTCACCTGCATAACGATCATGCCTCCGCCTGCTGCGACTTCCCCGAAGCAACCTTTATCTGTGACCGCGACGAGTGGAATGCCGCGAACGCAAAACGCTCATGGATGAAGGGTTACGAACCGCCGCAGTTCGACCTCGCCGTCGACTGGAAGATGGTTGACTACGACTCCGATCCAGTCGAATCCTTTGCTGGCTTCTCGCGAACACTGGACCTATTTGGCGATGGTTCGGTAAGGCTGCTCTCAACTCCAGGCCACTCGGCCGGCCACCAGTCAGTGCTTCTGAAGCTTGACCATGGCGAGCTGCTGGTAATCGCCGATGCAGCACCGACCGAAGCAATCCTCGATGGCGACGCCTACCCGCTGATCTCCGATGACGAGTACCAGATGGATAAATCACTGCGCGAGATTCGCGCCTATCGGCAACTGACCCCGAACGCACTGCTGATACCCGGCCACGACAGTGAGGCTTGGAGCCGCCTCGATCCTGTTTACGGCGCGGCCGGCTGACCGTCGCGCGAACGGGCTGCGCGACGCCGGGCAGCGCGCTCAGCTCGAGCCGCATGCGCCGCACCGGCTCGACCGACCCGTTCAAGTCCGTCATAGAGCGCACGAATCCGCTTGAAGACTTCGTCGGCAACCTCCTGCTGCTGCTCCTTGGTCGGGTTTTCAACCACCGGCCAGGAGATCGCATCGCCGTACTGAACGGTCACCTTCGGCAGATCAATGCGCCGCCAGTTACGAACGCGAGATGAGCCGTGGATCGCAACCGGCACGATCGGCGAACCAGTCTCAAGTGCAAGACGACCGATACCGCGCTTTGGCTTCTCAGCAAGCTTGCCATCGCGCGAGCGACCACCCTCGCAATACATAAGCAGACACCCCTGATCGGCAAGGATCTTGCGGGCAGTTTTCATTGCCTCCTCATCAGCATGGCCGCGCATCACAGGGAAGACGCCGCCATTTGAGTAGACCCAATCCATTGGCGGCTTGAAGAGCTGGCTCTTCGCCATGAAGCGAATATGGCGACGCAGAGAGAGCCCAGCGAAGAAGTGGTCGAGGTTTGAGAAGTGGTTGGGAGCGAGAATCACCTGACCGTCAGGCACCTTCTCTGGGCTGATTGATCTCGCCCTGTAGACACCCCAGCCGACTGCGCTGGTTAGTGCTCTAACAACTTCGTAGACAGCATTTGGCTGTTTTGTGCGGGCACGCTCGTGGAAGTGATCGAAGAACTCAGCTGGGCGGTCATCAAGGTAGACCTGCTCAGCGAACTTCGCTAGCGGCTTGTCAGTCTCGGCTGCCATTTACGAAAGCCTACTCACGACCGCTGCAAATTGGCCGGTTGTCATTACGGTTTAAGTCGTGCTCGAGCGACAGCGGTACTCCAACCGGCAAGCAGTTCAGAGCGCTGCTGCTGATCGATTCGCGGCTCGAATGTTGCTCGGACCCTGCGTCCCCGAGCAGCATCATCAAGTGTCAACTGGCCAACCCCAATACCGGCAGCAAGTGCGGCTCCGAGCGCAGTTGTCTCAGCGACTTCCGGAACGGTAACTGGGACACCAAGCAGGTCAGCCTGAAATGCCATCAGCCAATCATTTGCTGTTGCGCCGCCATCGGCACGCAGCTCGCTTAGCGGCTGTCCGGAAGCCGTAGCTATTTCCGTAATCGCATCAGAGACCTCGAAGGCAATCCCTTCGAGAGTTGCACGCACAAGTTGCGCGCGACTTGTACCGCGCGTCAGGCCGGTGATCGTGCCACGCGCTTCCGGATCCCAATATGGAGAACCAAGGCCAGTCAGGGCTGGCACAAAGTGAACCCCGCCACTGTCCTCAACTGAACGGGCAAGCGCTTCAGTATCGCTTGCTGACTCGATCAATCCAAGTCCATCGCGCAGCCATTGCACAGCAGCACCAGCCACAAAGACGCTTGCCTCGTATGCGTAGTCGATGCGATCGCCGATACCCCAGCCAATCGTTGATAGGAGACCGTCAACGGCCGGCGGCGCGCTGCGACCCGCGTTCTGGAGGATGAAAAGCCCTGTTCCAAAGGTTGCTTTTGCGTCACCCGGCGTAAAGCAGCCCTGACCAAACAGGGCAGCCTGCTGATCACCGAGGATCCCTGCAACCGGAATCGAAGCGCCGCCGAAGTGCTCCGTCTTCGTCTGAGCGACGACCCCGACGCTCGGCACGATCCGCGGCAGGATCGCGGCCGGGATTGAAAACAGCTCAAGCAGTTGCTCGTCCCAGTTTGCGGTGCTGATGTCGAGCAGCGATGTCCGGGAAGCGTTCGAGGGATCGGTGACATGTTCGCCGGTCAGATTCCAAACCAGCCAGCTGTCGATCGTGCCAGCAAGCACATGACCCGCTGCTGCCTTTTCCGCCAGGCCTTCAACATTCGTCAGCAGCCACTCGAGCTTGGTCGCCGTGAAGTAGGAATCAAGCACGAGGCCTGTGCGCTCGCGAACGAGCGGCTCAACGCCCTGATCGCGCAGTTCGTGGCAGCGCTCAGCGTTGCGACGGTCCTGCCAGACAATCGCTGGGGCAAGCGGTTCGCCGGTCTGGCGATCCCATACGACGACGGTCTCACGCTGGTTTGTAATCCCGATCCCGGCAATCCCCGAGGGTTCAACGCCAGCATTGGCGATTGCTTCGTTGGCAACAGCAAGAGTTACGGCGAGAATCTCAGCCGCATCATGTTCAACCCAGCCTGGCTTGGGAAAGGACTGTGTGAACTCACTGTAGGCGCGACCGAGAGGTTCCCCATCGGGCGTGAAGACGATGCAGGTTGTGCCAGTCGTTCCTTGATCTATTGCCAGTAGCAAAGCCATCGCAGCCTACCGCCGCCGCGGCTCGCGTTACCTTCGCCACTGGCGTTGCATTGACGAGACGCCATTTTTTACGCAAGCGAGGAGATCCACATGACTGATGTTGAAGCGCACATCACAGGTACGGTCTGGAAGATCGAAGTTGGCGTTGGCGACTCGGTTGCAGAAGGCGACACGGTCGT
>JAPLCG010000083.1:6904-9092 GCA_026392385.1 Solirubrobacterales bacterium | reverse complement strand
AAAGAAGTTCCCTAACGCCCACCTTTGGATGGTTTGGGGTGAACCAACACGCCGGACAAACTTCATGCCTTACGACAAGGCTCCATCACAGGTAAGAACCCTCACCCCGGGTCAGGCTCAGGGGCCACGCCGCTATGCGCGAATTCTCGATGCTGCCTATCAAGCATTGAAGTCCCCATCACTACCGGGCAGCGACCAAAACCTTGTGATTGGTGGAAGCACATTCACCGCCGGCGACATAAGAACCCCGCTCTGGCTCAAGTACATGCGTCTACCGAACGGAATGCCACCTCGGCTCGATCTATACGGCCACAATGTTTTCTCAACACGCGAACCGGACCTTCAAAACCCACATTCGAAGTTCAACGCGCTTGACTTCTCAGAGGTTGGGTTGCTGGAAAAGCTTGTTACTGAGAACCTCGGCAGGCCTTATGGCAAGGGCATGATCCCGCTGTTCATCTCTGAGTGGTGCGTTCCAACCTCGTCGGCTGACGGAGAGTTCAACTACTGGGTTGACCCACCCGACCAAGCAAAGTGGATCAAGTCAGCGTTCGACATCGTCAACGGGCACAACTTCATTTATGCACTTGGCTGGATTCACCTCAGCGACGAGCGCAAGAATGGCATCCACCCGCGGACTGCCTGCGGACTTCTAAACGAGGACGGCAGCAAGAAGCAAGGCTTTGATGCCTTCCGCAGGGGATAAAACGAACCTGCACATCCAAATCGCTTCCGCGGTAGCCTTATTCGCGTGAGAATTGCATCAACTAGCCTTACGCGCCGCTCGCGGCGAATCGCTGTATTACTGATCGCAGCGGCACTTTCTGCCGTGGCTGTTGCCCCAGCTGAAGCCAAATTCAATACGAAGAAGTCAATCTGGGGTCCTGTGACGGTTGATGGCCAATCAGCCTTCCCGATCTACAAGGACCTCGGCGTTGGCATCTACTCAATTGCCCTTGACTGGAGCAAGGTTGCCCCTGGCGCAACCAAGCCATCCGGCGACCTGACAGACCCGAACAACCCCGCTTATACGTGGCCCGACAGCCTCACCGACGCAGTCTCAGCTGCCACGACGGCTGGCATCAAGGTCAACATTGAGATCACAAAGGTTCCACTTTGGGCTCGCTCAAGTAGGTACTGCGCTACCAACCGTGGCTGCCAGCCAACTGACCCCGCCGACTACGCCCGCTTCGCAACGGCGGCAGCAAAGCGCTATCCAGTCGTCCACCTCTGGATGGTTTGGGGCGAGCCAAATCGCCAGGCCAACTTCTTCGGTTATCAGAAGGCCGATTGGCGCGCCTCGACTCTGACCGATGCGCAGGCTCAGGGACCACGCGCCTACGCACGGCTGCTCGACGCGGCCTACGGAGCCCTTCACGCACCAAGTCTGCCTGGAAGCTCACTGAACCAAGTGATCGGCGGCAACACCGAGCCAGCTGGCGACATCATGCCCGGAGTCTGGATCAAGTACATGAAGCTAAAGGACACGAAGACCGGCAAGTACACGAAGGCTCCTCGGATCGACATGTACGGCCACAATGTCTTCCCGATGTCGCAGCGCAAACCAGCGCTGAACCCGATTCCCTCTAGCCACAACCTGATCGATTTCTCAGACCTTCAGCGCCTCCACACCCTCGTCGACACCCAGCTGGCCAAGCCGCTCGGAAAGAGCACGATCAAGTTATTCCTCTCCGAGATCTGGATCCCAACCGGGCCAAATGATGGTGAGTTCCAATACTGGGTCCAAGCCGACCCGGCAAAGGACCGCATTGACAACCAGGTCTCCTGGATCAATTCGGCCTTCGCTGCGGTCAATGCTAATAGCTGGATTCACTCAATGGGCTGGATTCACCTCAAGGACGTGCCACAGAGTAAGTATGTGACCGACTACAACAAGGCACACCCAACGAAGAAGATTTCGGATCCGAAGGCGACCCAGTCAGGCCTCTTCTTTGCCGATGGCACCAAGAAGCCAGGTTATACGGCCTTTCAGAACGGCTGAGCAGCCAAGTCCAAAGTTCCGCTGTTTGGTGATCCGCGACCGTCGCCAAGAGAAGTAGCCACAGCTACCATCTGTCAGATGCGGCACTACCCAACTGCCCAACTTCGACTAAGTGCAATTGCAGCAGCCGCGGCGATAACAATCATCGCTTTTCTGCTTTTGGCAGGGCCAGCAGAGGCCAGATAC
>JAPLCG010000083.1:0-6875 GCA_026392385.1 Solirubrobacterales bacterium | reverse complement strand
GCACTTCCGATCTTCAAGCAGCTTGGTGTTGGGATCTACTCAATCGCTATTGACTGGAGCGCGATCGCCAAACGCCGACCAAAGCACGCACGTGATCCCCGCGATCCGGCTTACGATTTCTGGGGCAACATTGGCGGCAGGATTGATCAGGCACACCGCTATGGGTTCCGCATCAACATTGAGATCACTAAGTCCCCGGCTTGGGCAAATGGTGGCCACCCAAAGAGCTGGGCGCCAAAGAACCCAAATGACTATGCAGATTTTGCCGTTGCCGTTGCGCGCAGATATCGCTTCGTACACCTCTGGATGGTCTGGGGCGAACCATCGCGACGCGTCAACTTCATGCCGTATACAAGCGCCCCTTGGCGGGCTACGACGCTCGCGCCCGGCCAAGCGCGTGGACCGGGTCGCTACGCCCAGATTCTCGATGCCACATACGGCGCGTTGAAGAAGCTGAATCGCAGCAACCTAATCATCGGCGGCAATACATATGCGGCAGGAGATATTCGCACCGACGCTTGGATCCGCAACATGAAGCTGCCAGGCGGCAAGCCACCGCGAATGGATCTTTACGGCCATAACCCGTTCTCTTTCCGTGAGCCAAGCCTAACCGACGGTCCGTGGGGATTTGGCCTGCGCGACTTCACCGATCTTGGCCTCGTTGAGAGCGCTGTGAATAGGTTCCTTGCCAGGCCACGGGGAAAGCGTTCAATCAAGCTGTTCCTCGCTGAATGGTGTGTTCCAACCCAGAAAGACAACGAATTCCACTTTGCTGTCGACGAAGCAAGCCAGGCTCGCTGGATCCGCTCTGCCTTCCGCATCGCAAACCGCCGCAACTCGCCGATTTACTCGCTCGGCTGGATCCACATGGCTGACAGCACTAGCAGGGACGGCAAGTACAGGAGTCGAACCGGCCTCTACCGAGAAAACGGAACAGCCAAGCCTGGCCTTAAAGCTTTCAAGGACGGCTAACGCTCCGCTGCGATCTGTGCCTCAACCAGCGCCGGGCAGAGCGACTGCGACTACCATCGGTGTAATGAATTCGTTGCGAAACAGACTGCTGACGCTGCTTTTGGCATCGGTTTCGCTGCTAGCTGCAGGCATGGCGCTGACCCCAAGTAGCGAGGCCCGCTTCAACCCCAAGAAGGCGATTTGGGGACCGTCAACGATTAATGGCAAATCGGCATTCCCGACCTACAAGCGGCTCGGCGTTGGGATCTACTCGATCGCTATCGACTGGCGATTGGTTGCTCGTCGACGGCCGAAGCACCCTCGCGATCCCCGCGACCCGGCGTATGTCTGGAACGACCGGGTCAAGGACTCAATCGTCGAGGCGCGATTGAACGGAATCCGTGTCAATGCCGAAATTATCCATGCGCCGGCCTGGGCCAACGGCGGCCATTCACGCAACTACGCACCGTTGAAGGCAAGCGACTACGCCGATTTCGCAGTTGCCGCGGCGCGGAGATTCCCGAAGGTCCACATGTGGATGATTTGGGGCGAACCGTCGCGACGCTTCCAATTCATGCCATATGACGCGCAAGACAAGTCGAGCATGAGCAAGGGACTAAATGCGAGGCAGGCTCGCGGCCCTCAGAAGTACGCGCAGCTGCTTGATGCCGCCTATGGCGCGCTCAAGGGACTCGACGCCAGCAACCTGATCATCGGAGGTAACACCTACACCTCTGGAGACATTCGCGCCAACCTCTGGATCCGCTATATGAAGCTTCCGAATGGCAACGAGTTTTCGGACCTCGGGCGGCTCAAAGATGTTGTGAACAACTACTTGGCAGTCCCAAACGGCAAGCGGGCGATCCCGCTGTTCCTGTCTGAGTGGTGCATACCAACCGGGCCTGACAAGGAATTCAACTACCAGGTCAGCGAAGCGACTCAGGCAAAGTGGATCAACTCCGCATTTAGGATCGTCAATGCTGACAACTCCTTCATCTACGCACTCGGTTGGATCCACCTGCAGGACAGCAAGAATGTCTCGTCAGGACTACTTGATGCTAGCGGTCGCGAGAAGCTTGGATTCGAAGCCTTTATGAACGGTTGATTACCGGTTCGAATGCAAGAACTACTGCCACAGCCTGAACTCGCGCCAGCTACCATCAGCCCGATGCCAGCCACGCGAGCAACAGCCGGTTCCGTAACACGCAGCGCCGCCTTGATGCTGCTACTTGCGACCTTTGCGCTTGTCGCAATGTCAAGTTCCGCGGGCGCGAACTACAACCCAAAGAAGGCCATCTGGGGGCCGACACGGGTCAACGGACAATCTGCCTTCCCGATCTACAAAAACCTCGGAGTTGGCATCTATTCAATGGCACTTGACTGGAGTCGGATCGCCGCCCGGAAACCTGTCCACCCAACCGATCCGAACGATCCCGCCTACCGCTGGCCAGGCTCAATCGATGGCGATGTACGGGCAGCCCGCAGAGCCGGCATCCATGTGAACCTTGAGATCACCTATACGCCCAAGTGGGCTAACGGCGGGCATGCCAAACAGTGGGCACCAACTAATCCAGTTGAGTTTGGTCGCTTTGCCGCTGCGGCCGCCAAGCGCTACACCGCAGTCCACCTCTGGCAGATTTGGGGCGAACCTTCACGCGTCAAGAACTTCATGCCATACGACGCAGCGAACGGCAGCGCGACCAGCCTGACTCCCCGCCAGGCCCGCGGTCCGCAGAAGTACGCGCAGTTGGTTGATGCGGCATACGGCGCACTCAAGACGCTACCCGGTCGAAACTTGGTGCTTGCTGGCAGCACTTTCACCGGTGGCAATATCCGGACTCCACTCTGGATTCGCTACATGAAACTTCCGAATGGGCGACCACCGAGGATGGACCTCTACTCTCACAATCCATTTTCGTTCCGCGAGCCGAACCTCAAAAATGGTGCTTCACGCGCTTACAACGTTGACTTCTCAGACGTTGCTCGCCTTGACAGAACCGTCAGCCACTACCTGGCGAAACCTCGTGGCAAGAAACGGCTGCCACTGTTCCTGTCTGAATGGTGCATTCCGACCGGTAAGGACGGCGAATTCAACTACCAGAAGACTGAGGCTGAACAGGCAAAGTGGATTAACTCTGCATTCAAGATCGTCAACCGTAAGGAAGACCCATTCATCTTTGCGCTTGGCTGGATTCACCTCCAAGACGGCGGAGGCAGTATGGCCGGCCTGATTGATTCAAAAGGCCGGAAGAAGCCTGGCTACTGGGCTTTCCGTAACGGCTAAGTTGGCGGGTCAGCCGTAGCCGACCCGCCAAAACAATTCAGCCGGTGATCTTGGCCTTCAGGGTGTCGAACTCCTCAGCGGAGATCGTGCCCTTCTGCTTGAGACCTTCAAGCTTTTCAATCTCATCTGCAGGCGAGGCAGATGTTGCCTGCTCGCGGATGTACTCATCCATGTTCTTACGAGCCTCAGTCTGAGCTGCGATTGCGCGCCGCTGCATGCCGCCACCACGGGCGATCAGGTAGATGAAGACCGTGAAGAACGTGAACGGCGGAACGATGATGAAGAAGATCCAAACTGCCTTCCACCATCCCGAAAGTTCATGGTCACGGAACAGGTCACTAAATACCGCGATCAGCACCCAGAGCCAGAGTACGAAGATGAAGATCTCCAGGACGACTACGAGTGGGTGTTCGCTAATGCTTGTTGCAATCAGAGCTGACAATGCATTCCTTTCATTTGTTTGCACCGAAGCAAAGCAACCCGGCGGTGCCTTCCAAGTTGTACATATTGGTAGCGGATTCTAAGGTCGCCTGCGCCCTTCCAGCGATTTGTGGCTCAGCCCCAGCCTTGGTTTCGACGCTTAGAAGAGGCCGGCCTGCTCATCAACGAGCAGGCTAGGGCCCTCATTGCGCGGATTACCAACCGCGCGGCTGACGCGAGTCTTTTCAATCCGTCCAGCCTCGAGCGGGCCGAGCAGCTCTACCGCCTGGTTCGCAGTCAAGGTTTGGTCAAGCCATGCATCGCGCAGATCCTGATCAGCAAGGATCGCCGGCATCCTGTCGTGAATCGGCTTGACGATCGAGTTCGGCTCCGTAGTGATTACGGTCAGGGAGCGGAGGGCTGGGCCCTCGGCCGGCTGCCAAGTGGTGCAGAGGCCGGCGAAGGCAAAAGGCTTGCCGCCATCTACCGTGAATCGCCAAGGCTGCTTAGGTGTCTCTGTTGATGCTGGTGCCCACTCATAGAACCCATCGGCAATAACCAGACAGCGACCGGCTGCGCTCTTAACCAGCCCGCGATATGAGCGGCGCTCCGTGAGAGTCTCGGCCCGAGCGTTGATCATTTTGACGCCAACATCAGGGCTCTCCGCCCAGGCCGGAACCAGCCCCCAGCGCATCAGTTCAGCAACGACTGCCCCATCGCCTGAACTGCTCAGCGCAGCAACCTCTTGAGTGGGAGAGACATTGAAACGTTCGGAGAAAACCCGGTCGTCGGGAAGCCTTGCAAGCTGCGGAAAGACCTTTTCAAGCTCGGGCCTTCTTACCGCGACTGTGTAGCGACCGCAGATGCCAGCCTCCCTCTGTCAGGCCTAGATCGCCAGCTGCGGGTTATCGACCTTACGCTCACTGATGCCGTGTGGCGCCCCATATTCGGCGAGCAGGTCAAGGAACGGAACCGCATCAAACGCCTCCGGGCCAAGCACACCTGCCCCTGCCCAAGTGCCGCTGGCAATCAACTCCATCGCGACAACTGGGTTAACTGCCGTCTGCCAGACGACTGCTTGGCAACCGTCCTCAGCCATCGTCTTTTCGTTGTCAACTAGGTGGTAGATGTATGTCGCTCGCGGTTGACCATCAGTTCCGGTGCCGGTCACCAAAGTTCCCGCGCAGGTCCTGCCGGTCATCTTGTCGCCAAGCGTTGCGGGGTTTGGCAACGCGGCAGCGACGACATCACGGGGAGCGACCATCTGGCCGCGGACGCTGACCGGTTCGACACTGTCAAGCCCAAGCTTGCTGAGCGTCTTCAGAACGGAAATGAACTCATCGCCGAGTCCGTATTTGAATGTCACCCGGTTGCAGTCAACCCACTTCGGGATAAGTACTACCTCCTCATGCTCAACATTGACGCACTCGACCGGGCCGATTCCCTCTGGGAACTCGAATACCTCTGGTTCACTGAACGGCGGCGTCACGAACCAACCTCGTTCCTTCTCCCAGATCAGGGGCGGATTAAGACATTCCTCAATCGTCGTCCAGATTGAGAAGGTTGGAGCGAAGTCGTAACCAGCAACCGCTAAGTCGGCTCCATCGCGGACGCCAACCTCATCGATTTCCGCGAAGAGATGGTCGGCGGCGTAGCGGGCAGCCACATCGCTAAAGCCCGGCTCAACGCCGATGCCTACCAGCGCAAGCTGACCAGCCTGCTCCCAGTCCTCCGCGACAGCGAACTGGCCGTCGCCGAGGATCACACCGCACTCCTCATAAGGTCGCTCAGGATGACGCTCCGAGAGTGTCATCGCCATGTCCAAGTACGTAGCTCCGGCCGCAAAGGCAGCAGCAAAAATCGGTGGATTGAAGCGTGGATCGCAGGCGTTCATGACTACATCGCAGCTTTCGGCGCGAGCAAGGGCAACAATCGACTCGCTGTCAGAGGCATCGACTACAGCCGATTTGATTCGCGGATCGCCAATCCGATCAGCGACGGAAGCGGCTCGCTCACCATCTAGGTCAGCAACGACCATCAGTTCGAAGAAATCGCGACGCCGTGCGATTGCCGCGATCGCCTCGCCTACGCCACCGGCTCCGACTACGAGAATTCTCATTCCTCTTCCTCCACCGCTCTAGTTGAACCTGAATCATGCCACTCGACCATCGATTCGCCTTCCGCCTCGCGGCGTTCGACCTCACCCATCTCAAGTTTGAGGGCTCGACGCTCACGTAGCGAGATGTAGCCGAACGCAGCGACGAGCAGACAGCCGACAGCGACCGCCGCCCAGATGCCGAACTGCTTGATCAGGTGTTCAGCTGTCGCGCCAAGCAGGTAACCGGCGACTCCAACAGATATCGCCCAGGCGAGCCCACCGAGCGCGTTCCAAATGAAAAACTTACGAGCGTCCATCCGATTAGCGCCAGCTAATACCGCAGCCGTGACTCTAAGTAGGGCAACCCATCGGCCAAGGAACACGGCCTTCGGTCCATGAGCTTCAAAAAATCTGTCACCGTGCACGAGCAACGCCATTCGCCGCTTGTAAAAGATGCCGGGGTGTTCAAGCAGCTTTCGCCCGCCTTTACGACCGACCCAATAACCGAGGTTGTCGCCAATGATCGCTCCAAGCGTTGCCGCACCAATCACCCAATAGATACTCAGCTCGCCTTGCTTGGATAGGACGGCGCCCGCAAGCAGCGCCGTCTCGCCCGGCATCGGGATGCCCATTGACTCAATGCCAATTAGCAGGCCGATCGCCCAATACATGTAGTTGTTTGGAACATCAACGCCAAACAGCGCCGTCGCAAGCGGAGCCAGCAATGCGAGTCGCAACAGCCTCATGCCCCGACCTCAACGGCAACCTGCGCTGGCGCGAGCATCCAAGCGGCAAGGCCAACAGCGAGGAAACAAATCAAATGTATGCCTGCCCATGCTGGCGTCTTACCAAGGGAATCGCCAAAAACCAAGAAGCCGGCCGCAATGGCGGTCACATTCGTTCCGGCAGTCATCAGGGCTACTACTCCCAATGCCTTATCACGGCCCTTCTGAAGGGCGGTCTGAAAGGCACTAAAGGCGGCCAGACTTGTCGCAATGCAGATGTAAGTCCAAGGAGACTCAATCAATCCAACTAGGTGGCCCGTGTGGAATACACCAACCAGCGCATTGAAGAGCGCATCGGAGACTCCGAACATCAGCCCGCCGACAAGTCCAATTGCCT
>JAPLCG010000162.1 GCA_026392385.1 Solirubrobacterales bacterium | reverse complement strand
GGAACGACGGGTTTTGGCAAACGCATGTAAACCGTGCTCTCGCCAAGGCGGATGCTTCCACTGGGCGGGGCAACATAGCCTTTGACGGTGAAACGGATCTCGTCTCCCTTGGTGACCGCCGTGTCGCATCAAGGATCTCCCAGATAGGGAAGATCTTCAAAAGTGCCTTTTCCGATAACCCATCAAGAGTGCTACCGGTGCTCGCCTACCAATATGCAAATCCCGACCGCACGAGAAATCAGCTCGATTACATTGCTCACACGCGCGGGCTCGCGCGGAAGATGATCTTTGCGCTCGCGGTCGCGCCCTACGTGAATCTGGGGTTTGCAGGTGACTGGAGCTCGCTTGACGCCCCCGGGCTCACGAAGGATCAGGTCCTTGAGCTGCTCAACGACGATGTGACTCGTCTTGAGGCTTCGACTCAGTTCCCGATCTGGGTGGACATGGCGTCAAGAAACAGGTTGACCTTGACCGCATATGAGGGCGGACCGGACACCTTCGGACCCAACAACGTTGACGCAAAGACACAGGCCACTCTCGACACACGAATGCAGGGACTCGTTGAGCGCTACCTGCACGTCTGGTACGCGCGTGGTGGAGCCCAGTTCAACTGGTTCACGCTGGGCGCTGACCCTTACGGTCACCCGTTTGGCACGTGGAGCATCAGCAATGACATCTCTCGCGTTGATTCTCCTAAGAGCCTTGGCTACATAAACGTCAGAAACGGCTATTGATCAATCGCAGGAGTCGAGGATCAATTCGGCAGTCAGCTTTGGCTCGGTGAGCATCATGTCGTGGGTTGTTTCGATTCGCTTCATCGCCCAACCTTCCGCCTTGGCTCGTTGAACTGACTTGGTAAACGGGTCCGGTTGAGGGCGCTGGTGGTCAACGTAGATGCGCCGCACATTCTCAAGGGCCTGTGGATCGAACCGGGCCTTATCGGTTGTGCACTTGAGGGGCATTGGGGTGAGTTGATCGCGCAAGAGCTGGGCAAGTTCCGGGTCGCTTACGCCCCAACGCTCGAGGAATGATTCCTGAAACGGCACCTTGATTCCGTCGCCCTGCTCGTCTGCGAGTCGAAGGAATGCTTCCTGCGACTCAGGCGGCTCGACGTCGAGGAGGCTCTCTCCTCGATGGGCAATGAATGCGCCAAGTAGAATGACTGTCGAAAGTCGGTCGCCAAGCCGCTCAGCAACCGGTCCCGCGAGAACGCCCGAATAGGAGTGAAAGACGGCGACAACTCGTTCTGCGTCACCTGCGGCGCTGACGACATCGCTCACATGATCGTCAAGACCTACGTCGGCCGTCAATTCATCCGCCCGCTCACCCATCCCGGTGAGCGCAGGTGTTGCAACGAGGCAGCCACTTGACTCAAGCAGTTCCCGCACGGGCTGCCAGCACCAGCTTCCGTGCATTGCGCCAGGTACCAGCACGAAAACTGTCACTGAATTCTCCTCAGGAGGTAGGGGATTGGGCTTTGGCCTTGTCGTCATTGCCGCCAAGCGCACGTGTGAGACTCAGTCCCACGACTATCAGCGCTACGCCAAACCAAGTTGGGGCGCCACCGACCGCCAAAGTGATTACGCCAATGATTGAAATCCACGGCGTAATCGTCGCCAGGAACTCCTTGACTGTAGGTACCTCGGCTTCTGCCTTGCCGTCTCTGAGTGCCTCAAGCCTGTTCGGGTACCAAATCGTGAACTGTGCGGCGATGATCAATGGCAGGGTCTGAATGATCCAACCCGTCCAGATGTTGTTTGAGTCTTTCAGCACCGAGTCGCCATAGAAGCCTGAGGCTGCCTCAATGAGGAAGGCGATCGCCCACACCCACGAGATTTGGTAGTTGACCTTCAGGAACCCGGGTGTGTTCCAGATCTCTTTTGGTGTGTCTGACTTCGCATAGGCGAGGGTGAACGGGTGGCGCACGAGAATTGACCCGAGCACGATCACTACGAGCGCGATGTTGGCCACCTCGCCTCCCCACAGTTCAAGCCACCTGTGTACGTCATGTCCGGTGACCGCGACAACTACTGCCAATGCCCCAAAGTAGGCGACATCTGCGTACTCAAGCATCTTTGGCGAGCTGCCATTTAGCCAGTTGAGCGTGAGGATTACGATCGCCGTGCCAAGGCTCACTGCGGCCGAGAGTTCGAGGCGGCCCTTGCCTTCAACAAGGGAGAAGATGATCCACGGCGAGAGGCCAACGAGCGGATTGCCGAGTATGCGGCCAAGGAGGTTGGAGTTGCTGCGCGTTGGGTCGGTCATGGTTGATCAGGTCCTTCCGTTCGAGTTGTCGCCGCTGATATTCAGTGATTCTACGGTGAGTCGCTCAACGTGAAGATCGTGGATCTTGAGTTGCTTAATCTCACCCTTGCCAACTTTCAGCCGCCCGATCCCAAGCGCACCGATAGCAATCGCACCGATCGCCAAGGCGCCAATTGCTAACGCTCCCAGCGCAGCCGCGCCGCTGCTGTCGGCTGCAGTTGCTGACGCGGGGGTGAAGACCACGTGGAGCAGGCTAACACTGGGTGACTATTCAAGTGTCAACGGCTGCCCATGTT
>JAPLCG010000013.1 GCA_026392385.1 Solirubrobacterales bacterium | reverse complement strand
TTTACCCGCTGAAGACCGTAAGGAGTACCCGGTCCGCTTCCGTTCACAGCCCAAGTCATCAGTCCGCCGTACTCGGGGTGGAGAGTTGCCGCGTAGGTGAAGCGGTTGGCACCCGGATCAGGGAGAGTCGCCAGCGGCACGTAATCACCAACAACCGGCCCTGTGCGATCAACCAGCCGATAGGCAACCACACGCCGACTGAGGAATGGCAGCTGGCCGACCATCCACCAACGACCGTTGTCGTCAGGGATCACCGAGAACTGTCCGGAGATAAGCCCGCCCATGTTGCGAATTTCCCTGACGGAACCATCGCCGGACGGCCAACCAGAGTGGGCGCGGTGAGCAGTGTCAACCGCGTAGACGATTGGGTTTGTGCTGGCACGAGTTGCAGCTGCCGACCAGACCAATGCCGAGTTTGTAGGTGTTACCTCGGCCTGCCATGCCGCATTTGGCATGAAGGTTGCGCGAATCCCTCGAACCGTCTTGAAGCCCCACATGCCTGGTGCCTCTTGGCGCATTTCGGCGCCATACATTCCAATCCGACCATTTGGCAGTGCAAACGGAGCGCCGGGCCATACCCAATGCGTGGCGGGAACATTCTTAATCTCACCGGTGAAGTGGCCGCTCAAGGTGATCGCGTTACGAATAAAGCGTCCGTCAATCCACGAGTCGCCGTAGACCCAAATAGGGCCGGCGCTACTTGGGAAGCTGAAGCCAACATCACCGGCGCGAAGCGCCGCAGATGCACCTGACGGTGCGAGCGCAAGCGCAGAGACAGCAAGCACTGCCGTTGCTGAAGCAACAAGCTTGGAGCTAAGACGGCTGGTTCGACGGTCTGCGGCGATCATTTAGTTGGCTTTCATGGTTTGGCTTCGGTGTTTCGAAGTCGTCTTGTAGTGCCACACTGAAGTTCGGCCGCCTAAGTGCAGGTTTCCCAAAGGTAAGAGCGAGGTAAAACCTTGATTTGCGTCGTAGTTCCCCGGTTCGGCTGCGGGATTGCCACATTTGCACTCTGTGGCAGGCTGCTGCACTCAGGAAAAGAGGCAGCGAGTACCCCACTTCGGCCGGGTCGGAGCAGTCAGAAAAGGGCTATTCAGCCGGTGAATCTGCTCGGCGGACGGACCACCGGAGCGACCTTCAAGACATTGCTTTGCGCCTTAAACGAAACTGCTATGCCCGCATAACGAACGCTTACCCGGCAGCTAATTCGATGCCCACGGTCACGGGCAATAATCCTGTAGGTAGATGCAGTCGCTGGCTTAGTCGAGGCTGCGGATGCGATCAAGATCGGGTGTCCGTCGCGCAACCACTGGTAGCTGGTTTGTACTCGGGGCCTGTTCCAACTGCCGGCCGTCGTTCTCAAGGTATGGCCAGGCTTTGCGACACCGCTTACCTTCGGGCTGACCGTGTTTGGGCCGCTGCTGATCGCTGTAATGCGAGCGATCATGTCGGTGTTTGGCTCGGTGAACCAAACGCCACCGTCAGAGCCAACGGTGATCCCCGTCGGCCCAGCGGCAGCGGTCCGCGTCGGATACTCAGTTATCAGACCTGTCGAGGTGGTCAGGCGACCGATCCTGTTCTCACCACTCTCGCTGAACCAGAGGTTGCCATCGGGGCCCGTAGTGATTCCGTTAGCGCCGGAGTTCGGAGTTGGAATATTGAAGTGGTCGGTGTTGACGCCGGCGGTGGTCATGCGAACGACCTGATTCGCGGTTTGAGCTGTGTACCAGAGCGCCCCATCTGGGCCGGTTGTGATTCCAATTGGTCCCGAGCTTGGGCCTCCATCGCTTGCAAACTCCGTGAGCACTCCAGCGGTGGTGATCCTGCCGATCTTGCCAGCGCCAAATTCGGCAAACCAGAGCGCGCCGTCAGGTCCAGCAGTGATTCCATTCGGCCCAGCAGCTACCGAACCGAGCGCGTACTCAGTAATCGTTCCAGCGGGAGTCATGCGCCCAACTTTGCCGGCATCGTGCTCGGTAAACCAGAGGTTGCCGTCAGGACCAGCCGCAATTCCGTAAGGCGCGGCCGAAGCGGTCGGCGTCAGGAATCTGGTCGTTACCCCACCGGTGGTCATACGGCCAATGGCGCTTGAGTCAGCTTCCGTGTACCAGAGCCTGTTTGCGGGACCAGTAGTTATGCCCCACGGGCCGGTTCCAAAGCCTGCCGTGCGGAACTCCGTCACCCTGCCAGAGGTTGTGATCCGGCCGATCAGGCTTGCTGCCTCCACGAACCAGAGCGTTCCGTCAGAGCGAGCGGTAATCCCCTGCGGACCGAGATTGCCGGGCGCACCGCCTGGCGTATCAGTTCTGTACTCGCGGATACTGCCGACGGTCGCTGCCGAGGCTGCGACCGGAGCGCTGGCCGAAACAGCGAGAATCGCTAGCGCGACTGCACGGCCAACCAGATTTGTTCGCATTGATTCAGCCTAGTTGACTGAAGGGGACCCGGCAAGGCGGTTATTCAAAGCCTGCCTAACGCAATTGCCTTGCTAGCGAATCAGTCCGTTCCTGAGCGCATAACCAACCATGCCGGCACGATTGCTGACCTGCAGCTTTTCCATAATCGCCGCCCGATGCGACTCAATCGTTCGAACCGAAAGGTTGAGTCGCTCAGCAGCCTCGCTATTAGTGAAGCCAAGTGCGATGTGACGAAGGACCTCAGTTTCGCGCTCGGTCAGTTCGCCAGCATGTCCATCAGTGGCAAGAAAGTTTCCAGCAAGAGTGGGCGACACATACCGTTCACCCTCCGCCACCTTACGGACTGCTTCGATGAGCTGCGAAGGAGCGTCTCTCTTGAGTAAGTAGCCGTTACACCCAGCCTCAATGGCACGCCGGGCAATCAAAAGGTCTTCAATCACGGTGAGGACCAATACACCTTGCCGCTGTTCGGGTGTCGTCGAGGCGACCAACTCGGAAAGAATTTGCTCGATACCCACTCCGTCAACAAAGCTAGGCAGGTCGATGATCATCACATCGGCACTCAGCCCCTTGAACCTGCGGATGGCTGTTTCGAGGTCCTCGCAGCTAGCAACAACCTCAATATTTGACTCGCTTTCGAGCAACTTCTGAACACCAGCCCGAGTGATTCGCTGTTCATCAGCCAGCAGAACTCTGATCATCTGGCGCCGTGATTTCCCGGCACTTTGGTCCGCTTGTGTCCGTAAGGATGATTCTGCTTGCTCTTGTCTCACAGTAAAGATAAGAGTAACTCTCTGCGTTCCCGTTGCGTATACGTAGGAACTACGGGTTTACGCGGAAGAACTACTTATTTAGGGAGTTACGCCAAGACACGGGCCAGCGTCTACAGTAGTGATGTGCAAATCGGTCACTAGGAGGAGCGAACGAAGTGAAGGCAAGTTGGAATAACACGGTGATCGCAGAAAGCGACGACACCGTCGTAGTTGAGGGGAACCATTACTTTCCTCGCGATTCGGTGGCAGCTGGCTATCTAGCTGATAGCGAATCGACAAGCGTCTGCCCTTGGAAGGGGACGGCTTCGTACTACTCGGTCGTAGTTGATGGCGCGACCAACGAAGACGCGGCGTGGTTCTACCCCGATCCGAAGGATGCCGCCGCTGAGATCCGTGACCGGATCGCCTTCTGGAAGGGCATTACGGTCAGCGAGTAGCCTCCAGCAGCGATGACGGCAACAATTGCAGCCCTCGCCGTAATGCTGTCGAGCGGATTTGCTCCGCCTGCCGCGACGCAATCATCGGTTGCTCAACCTCCGGTCCGCCACCACTGGATTAACTACAACGCAAAGCGCCGCAGTGAGATGGCCGCATACTCAATGCGCCATTACGGTCGGCATAGCTACCACCTCGTCCCACGGGTGATCGTTGAGCATTGGACTCAAACACGGACCGCCGCGCCGGTGTTTGCAATGTTCGCCGCAGACACCCCTGACAGCGAGCTGCATGAGCTGCCTGGCGTCTGCAGCCACTACCTGATCGATACGACCGGAACGATTTACCAGCTTGTTCCACTTACAGTGATGTGCAGGCATACAGTTGGGCTCAATGACCACGCGATTGGCATTGAGCATGTTGGTATGTCCGATCGTGGAGTGATGACCAATCACCGCCAGATAACGGCTTCAATCCGGCTAACCCGCTGGCTGCGCTGCCGCTACCGGATCGCGCTTCAGGACATCATCGGTCACAGCGAGAGTGTTAGCTCACGCTTCCACCATGAGCGGATTGCGAGGTTGCGTAACCAGACCCACTCCGACATGCAACCAGCAACGATGCGCAGCTATCGATCAGTCGTTGCTCGCCAGGCCTGTCCCCTGCCTTGAACCTCGGCTTGCAAAGGTCAGTCGCAAGTTAAGGTAGCCGTCGCAATTGGCGCGATTCTCCTTCGCGACCTGAGGCGGGCAGCAACTACTCCGATTCGATTATTCGGACTACTTCATCACCGTCAAATCGCTTCGGGTCAGGAAGCTCCAGGCCCGAAGGGAGTTCAACATGAAGCTCGTTGATCAGTTCAACTTTGATGCTGCCGCTCCGCAGGTCACAGCCGAGGACGTGGCCAGCCCGTTTCCTGTCAGCGCTCAAGACATGCAGGTGGTGACCGACTACCTCTACCCCAGCGGCTGCGGTTTCAAAACGAAAGCCAACCACCGTTGCCTTGAGGTCGTGCCAAGTCCACTCAACCATGTCGTTTGCGACCTCAGCGAGGGCTCGGTAAGGAGGAGTCTGGCGTGGCACGGAGCGGGCGTGAATGCGATCAAAGTTGCCGTCAATGCGGATCACAGCATTGCCAGATTGCCCGGGGAGCAGTGCATCGATCCGCTTGAGCAGGTTGTCATTCAGTAGCCCTTCGCTGACGATTGAGCCATCCGCTTCACCAAAGCGCGTTACAACTGCAAATGGTGTCAGCGAGCTGCCGGAAACCCGCGTAACCGAGCCGTCAGCGCCAGCCCGCCAAGCTTCGCCATCTACGATTACGAGCTCGCCGTCCAGCCCATTGAGCGTGCCAAGACCGTGGTCGCCGTGGGCAAGCAACTCGTCGATTGTCAGCTCACCGTCGTACTGGCCGTCGAGCAGGGCCGCGAGGGTCGACTCCTGGACGGCGACATGCTCAGCGCTGCCAAGATTAGTGATGGAATCGTGGCTTTCGCCGATCAGCCGTAATGAGCGAACCAGCGCCGGATCGTGAGGCATTGCGACTAGCGATCCGCGATCAGTTTGCCCACCGGGGGATTGTTACATGCCCGCTCAGTAGTCGCAGCAGCACTTTCGAGGGACCAGATTGAGGCCCGAGGTCGGCGTCCGCGCGCTGCGTCAGCCTTCCAGCCATGACAACAAGGAAACTCGACAACCTTGGTTCAGCCGAGACCCTTGACTGGCTCTCCGCGAGCGAACGCTCGAAGAGCTGGCGAATCAGGTTCATAGTTGTGGAGTGGCTGCGAAACAGCATCCTCGTAACGCCCTGCGCCTACCTGCTCGCCGTGATGGTCCTATCGCTGGTTCTTCCCCGCGTTGAGGGAACCAGCGACTTCCTCAATATGAGGATCGACAACGACACTGCGCGAACCGTCCTCTCCTCGGTCGCGGGTGGCATGATCGCCTTCACCGGCCTCGTTGTCTCGATTGCTGTCGTAGTTGTTCAGTTTGCCGCCGGCCAATACTCACCGCGGCTTGTCGCCCGCTTCCGCCGTGACCCGGTCTTCAAACACTCATTGGGGATCTTCATTGCTCCGGCGCTCTTCTCGCTGATCGCCCTGCGCAACATCGGCCGTGCTGGCGACACGATCGCGCCAAGCTTGACGATCGGTGTTGACTTCGTCCTCTTGGGAATCGCAATCCTTGCTTTCTTCATCCTCGTTGGCCGCCTGCTTGATCTACTCAGGCCAAGGATGCTGGTTGAGCGGCTTGTAAAGGCGGGTGCTCACGCGGCAACTGAGGTGTACCCATTCAGGGCCGGGCATGCCCCACCTATTGAGGATCAACACGAGCTTGATGACGCAATCACTCTCTCGTTTCACGGTCGGCATGCGGTCCTTGTTGCCCTAGATCGTGGCAGGCTTGTCCGGGCAGCAACCAAAGCCAATGTGGTTATTGAACTAACCGTCGGCGTTGGCTCCTACCTGCCACGTGAAGCGCCTATTTTCAAGATCTACCGCAACCAAGACTCGAAGCCGGTCGATGAGTCGGAACTACAGCGATCGGTGCTTGTCGGCGGCGGCCGAACAATCACCCAAGACCCAGCCTTCGCTATCCGGGCAATGGTTGACATCGCCGTCAGGGCGCTATCACCTGCCATAAATGACCCAACGACCGCGGTTGAGGTAATTGATGGCTTGGAGACATTCGTTCTTGCGCTCGCCTGGCGTGACCTTGAACGTGGTCGGCTTGCAGATTCAAGTGGCGATGTCCGGTTGCTGTTTCCCAACCCTGCGTGGGAGGAGCTTCTCGACCTAGCCGTAACTGAAATTCGCAGGTTCGGTGTTGGTTCTCCTCAGGTTGCTCGCAGACTAAGAGCGCTGTTTGATGACCTTCTCAATCACACTCCGGCTAACCGTGCGCCGGCCATCAAGGCGCAGATAGCCAGGTATGACGCAGCGGTAACTCGAGCGGTTCCAGATCCAGTTGAGCGCGAGTACTCGATGACTGCCGACCGGCTCGGAATCGGCACTGCTGCGCCGTAGCAGGCGTGCGGAACAAATCTAAGTAGTTATCGCGCCTACTCGAGTAGTTGATGCGGTACTTGCGGCTTGTCCGCAATGTGACACTAGGTGCCCCAACTAATGCCGATCGATCCCAATCAAGAATCCAGTCCTTCCGAGTCACTTTCGATCCTTCTCGTCGATGGCTACTCGTTGGTAAGGCAAGGAGCACGGGCCCTACTCGAGGGGCGGTCCGAGGTCACCACGATCAAAATGGCTGACTCAATCGCCGATGCCCGCCGCCTCGCACTCGGCCATAAACCTGACCTTGCCATTGTCGGACCGAACCTAGACAACGGCAGCGGAGCTAGCGGTCAACTTGATGCGATTGCCGCGGTCCACGAAGCCTCACCGAAGACACGGATATTGTTAGTGCTGCTGTCCGACTTTGACACGGTTGGCGCCAGAGACGGCGTGGCAGCAGGTGCCTCTGGCGTTATTTCGATGGCAAGCTCCGAAGCAGACTTCATTGAAGCGGTTCGCAAGGTTGCGGCCGGCCAGGAGTATGTATCCGCGAAGGTCTCAACGCGAGCCCTGCGCGAGCGGGAACAGTCGCAATATTCCGGCCCCTTGACGCCGCGCGAAGCCGAAGTACTCAGGTCGCTGGCGCTTGGCTACACAAACTCTGAGATTGCCGAGGGTCTGCACCTTTCGGTCAGGACGATTGAGACCCACCGAGCCAATCTCCAGGGCAAGCTGCGCCTGCGTACACGTGCTCAGCTGGTCGCTTACTCGATTAAGACCGGCCTGTTGGGAGCAGCTGACTGAGGCTCGGTCGCCCCACCCGCGACTAACCGCGCAGCTCAGCCACAAAGAAGTAATCCCCACAAAACCGCGATTGCCGTAGTTTATACCTGTGCAATTAATTAATTTTCAATTAGCATTAGCGGTTGGCTAATCACGGATCAGACCCGATAATCAAACCCTTAGATCATGGCTCGCAGCCGATCAGGGTAATGCTTGTTGACAGCTTTGCCCTGTTCATGTTTCCGAGGACCTGCAGCAGGCGAATCTTGCCGCAGCGATCCGCGATGCTTCACCTACGACTCAGATAATGCTTGTCGTTATGACCGAGGCTGAGGTTGAGTTTGCAACCAGCGGTATGGAGGCTGGTGCGGCTGGGGCCATAACACTAAATTCATCAACTGAAGAGTTCGTCCAGGCGATGAACTGGATTGCCTTAGGTCGAGGCTATATTTCCTCCCACCTTGCCCTTGAGCTGATGCGCCTGCGGGCCGTCCGTGATGAGTCGCCACTCTCTGATCGAGAATTGGATGTCCTTACTGGGCTGGCGTTTGGCCAGACAAACGCGGAGACAGCCGAGAACCTCCACCTCTCGGTGCGAACCGTCGAGAGTCACCGGGCATCAATTCAGCACAAGCTTGCGCTTCAATCGCGATCCGAACTCGTTGCCTACGCGATTGGCCACGGGATCCTTGGCCGAGAAAATAGAGCCGGCCCACACGGCAGCGACGACTAGCGGCGAGGTTTCGGACCAGCAGCTGGCAGCGGGACCCGACTCAGACTAAAGCCGACGGGGAGATTCGAACTCCCGACCCCTTCATTACGAATGAAGTGCTCTACCAACTGAGCTACGTCGGCAACTGCCGGCGCCTTGGCGAGAAGGCACCGACGGATGGATCGTAGCCGCCAAGCGCTGGCGGGGTAATCACCGCTCGCAAAATCAAGCCCGGCCACAAGAGTTGGGCCAGACGGCGTATTAACGCGCCACCTAGCCCAACCGAATCGCTAGACGGCCGCGGCGACAGGCGTGTCCGGACCATCGCCCCACTTATTAGCGGGCTTGCTTGGCGTTACCAAGAAGACGATCAGAACGATAAATCCGATCAGCGGGAAGAACGAGATCAGCACCCACCAACCACTGTGGTCGGCGTCATGCAGCCGGCGAATAAGGACGGCAAGCCCTGGCAGGAAAAGCGCCACGGCGGATATGAAGTAGAGGAAGCCTGTCCCGAGAATCGAGTCAACCAGCAGTGTTGCCGCATTGACGAGGAAGGCGAAAAGCGCCCAGTACCAGTAGGCCGAGCGCGACGAGCGACCGGAGAATACGACGTACTTTGAGAAACCATCGCTAATTGCCTCTGAGAAACTCACGTGCATCAACTCCTTAATTAGGGGACTTCGACTAAGGATTAGACCGCAGGCGGCGGCGACAGAGCAGGAAGGGTCCGACTAGGCGCTGGCCGAGGCCGCAGCCGCAACTTCGGCCAGTTCATCGGCTGCGTGCCTGTCGGCCTCGGCGCGCATCGCCTTGAGCCCCGGCACGAACAGCGCGGCAACGGCACCAAGCGCAAGCACTGCCGCACCAAGTGGCAGCGCGGCAACAACACCATCCGAATAGCTCTGCGCCGATTCGTACGAACCGTTTGCCGCGAATAGGACGCCAAGCAGACTTACACCCATAACTCCGCCAACTTCGCGGATCGCATTGGTTGCGCCCGAGGCCTGACCGCTCTCGCGCTGGCGAACGCTCGCTAGCACCGAGTTGGCTGCCGGGGCGAAGACCAACGCCATTCCCCCACCGCCGAGAATGAATGGGATGAGTAGGTCGGAGTATGGAGTTGACGGTGCCGAAACCTCCGCCAGCCAGGCGATCGCGATCGCCTGCAATGTCAGTCCAAGTGCCATCAGCGGCCGTGGGCCAATCCGGTCGCTAAGGATTCCAGCAATTGGCGCGACGAAAATCGGCATTGCCGTCCATGGCAGCGTGCGGATACCGGACTCAAGCGGCGAATAACCCTGAGCCGTTTGGAAGAACTGGCTGATGTAGAAGATCGACCCAAAGACGCCGAAGAACATCGCGAAGCTAACGATGTTCGTCGCGGCGAATCCGCGCGATCTAAAGAATCGCATTGGCAGCATTGGCTGCGGTGTGCGTATCTCCCAGAGGACGAACAGGACAAGCAGTGCGATCCCGCCGAGGCCCGGGACAAGGATGTCTGGCGTCGTCCAGCCAAGCGCCTCACCGCGCACGACCGCATAGGTAAGGCCGAACAGCCCAAACCCTCCGAGCGCAATCCCCGGCAGGTCGAGCCGACGCGACTCGCCGAGGCTTTCATTCAATCGCCAGAGTGCCAAAGCTCCCAGCGCAATTCCGATTGGGATGTTGATGCCAAAAATCCACTGCCAAGAACCGGCGCCAGCAATGACCGCGCCGCCAACTACCGGCCCGAGCGCCACGCCCAACCCGCTGACGCCCGACCAGATACCAAGTGCTAGGCCGCGCTTCTCACCGGGGAAGGCCTCCGCCAGCAGCGTCAGCGTAAGCGGCGTTACGACAGCTGCTCCAAAGCCCTGAACTGCCCGGGCGGCGACGAGTGCTTCAATACTCGGTGCGATTGCGGCGAGCAGGCTTGCCGCCGTAAAGATCATCAGTCCAACGAGGAACATTCGGCGCCGGCCAAAGCGATCGCCGAGTGCCGCGGCGGGCATCAGGAAGACTGCGTAAGCAAGCGTATAGGCGTTTACGGTCCACTCAAGCGACTCAAGCCCAGCTCCGAGGTCCTTGCGAATGCTTGGCAGGGCAACGCCGACGACAAGGTTGTCGAGGGTGACCATGAACAGGGCGATCGAGACGATCGCCAGCGTCCAACCGGCACGGCGTGACGGGCCTTCGTGGAGTTCCTGCTCGGCTAGCTGAAGGTCAGCATCTGATACTGGGGCGTTCATCGGCGCCAACCTTAGCTGGCGCCTCCCGCATTACGGAACTCGCTGAATTACTTCGTAACCTTGACGGTCATGTTCATCGTGTTCTTGTGCTTTGAGCAGTAGAAGTAGTAGGTGCCGACCTTCGGCGCCTTCCAGCCCTGAGTCGGAGCCTTCGGCCACTGGTAGGTGTCCCCGAAATTGACGGCGATCAGCGGACTGGAAACAAAGACAGCCGCCGCCCCCTTGGTGGCACTGGTCACCGACGTCAGGTGCAGCGCCCGCAGCTCTGCGGCTGAGAACTTGACGCTCTTCGTCGTGTCGAGCCGAACATCGTGCTGTGACCCGCCGTCAGGGACGCTCCAAACCCAGCGCAGCACCTTCGTGTTGATCTTGTAAGTCAGTTTCGGACCTGAGGCTGGCAGGAAGTATCCGTCGTTAAGCGCGCCAGCAACGGTTACAAGCTGAGTTGAGGCGGCGGCCGTTCGTGCCGGCTGGCCGCTGGCGATTGAGGGGATCGCGATTGCTGCGGTGGCGGCTACTGCGAGCGGAACGAGTACCTTTAGCTTGTTTCTCATATCGGGCAGACTAACCAACTTTCAGCCTGCCTGCGCAGATTCATTTGCGGTGATCGAATCGGAATGGAATTACCTGCGCGTGATCGCCCGCACACAGGTAGATTTAGCGCTGAGATGTCACCGGGAGGAAAAAAGGGACTTGATCGCCGCGACTTTCTCGGCCTCGGCGCCGGCGCTGCCGGCCTGTTCTGCTCACTGAAGCTCAGTGATGTAGAGAAGCTAAACAGCCGCGACATCAAGCGGATTGATGCCGCCGCCGCAAGCCTTAAGAAGCCTCAGCGCAAAGAGGCCCGCGATGTTGTTGACAACTACACGTTCGCGACGCCGGAACCGGCCCCGGGTGGCCAGATCCGTGAGTATTGGATCCAGGCGACCTCGGTGCTGTGGAACCCATCACCAACCGGTCACGACCAGTGGATGAACATGGATGTTCCGTCGAAGCGCTACCGCGCATTCGTCTATCAGGAGATGACAACCGGCTTTGCATCGCCGCTCAGCCCAGCGAGCATCCCCGGCCCAACACTTGAAGCTGAGGTCGGAGATGTTCTGCGCGTCCACTTCCGCAATGCCGACCGCAAGTTCTTCCAAGCGGTCACGATGCACCCGCACGGCGTCCGCTACAACCCCGAGTACGACGGCGCCTACTACGGTGACTTCACCCGTGATGGCGGCTTCATTGGCCCGGGTGAGGAGTTCACCTACACATGGGAGGCAACGAAGGACAGCGTCGGCGCCTGGCCCTACCACGACCACGGTCCCAACCACGTACTCAACCTGACCCGTGGCCTCTACGGATCAATCATCATTCGCCCGAAGGGCGCACGCAAGCCCGACCGCGAGTACTTCCTGCACCTTGGCAGCGTCTTCCCATCGGTTAGTGGCCTTGACTCAATGATCCACACCGTCAACGGCCGCGCCTACGCTGGCAACACACCAACTCTTCGTGCGAAGGTGGGCGAGAAAGTCGCAATCCATGTCTTTGGCATGAACAACGACTTCCACACCTTCCACATGCATGGCCATCGCTGGCCGGGGCCGGGTGGCGCCTCAACCGACAGCCCGACTGTCGGGCCGAGCGAAACAGCGACGGTCAAGTTCACTGAGGACAATCCTGGACGCTACCTATACCATTGCCATGTCGCTGGTCACCAAGATGCCGGAATGTCCGGCTGGTACTTGGTGGAAAAGTGACGGGGAGAAATACAAACAAGGGAGAGCTGCACCTATGAGGATCACTCGCAGGATCACAACGATCGCCTGTCTGGCGACGGTTTCGGCACTGGCTGCCGTACCTGTCGCGAGTGCAAGCTACGACCCGCCCGCTGACCCGGGCACCGTCCAGAAACCATCTGGCAATCCAAAGACGAGCAACGTCTCGAAGAGCTGCTCGGCGGCGACGCTGAACAAGACCTGCTTCTCGACGATCCAGGCCGGTGTCAACAAGACGAAGCAGTTCAACAAGTCAACTCACCAGGCTTTCCACACCTACGACTACACGGTGATCGTTGGCAAGGGCACTTACAACGAGACCGTTGCGATCGAAGGTCACGGCTTTGATGGACTGACGCTCAAGGGCGCAACCACCAACCCGCGTGATGTGAAGATTGACCTACGAGGACTTGATGTTGAAGACCAGCAAAACGGTGTTCTTGTTAACGCAACATCGGGTGTGACGGTCAAGTACATGTCAACCTTCCACTACAGCGGCAACGGGTTCTTCTTCAAGAACATCGGCGTAACACCAGCCGGCGCTCCAGAGAAACTGTTTGGATCGAGCGCGTTCATCGCCGATCACCTGATTGCAGGATTCAGCACGGGAACCAATGGTTACGGGCTCTATGAGTTCAACTCAATCGGTGGAACATTCTCCAACGATGAGGGCTACTACAACAGCGATGCAGGCCTTTACATCGGCCAGACCCCTGTGCAGACAAAGCCTGTGCGGAGCTTGGTCACCGGCGGACGCTACTGGGGCAATGAACTCGGTTACTCGGGTACCAACTCGAAGTATGTGACGATCACAAAGGGCAAGTGGTTCAACAACGGAATCGGACTCGTTCCAAACATGTTGCTCAGCGAGGCCTTCTACCCACCGGAGAAGAACGTAATTATTGACAACGATATTTACGGCAACAACTTCAACTTCTTCAGCGGTGCTCCTCATGCCTTCCCCGTCGCACACGGTGCGCTCGGCGATGGCGCGGACTACCCACCAGGAATGGGAATCCTGCTGTTCGGATCAAAGGACACGATCGTCCAGAACAACCGCATCTACAACAACCACCTCGTCGGCTTTGGCATGATGAATCCGGGTGTTCTGATCGGCGTCAAGACGACCGCACAGAGCAACGCAGCGAAGATTGAACGTAACCAGGTAATTGGTAACGCGTTCGGCAACACCGGAAAGAACAAGAACGGTGTTGACATCTTCTACCTCGGTGGTCAGGGCGACGGAACCTGCATCGGCGGCAATGGAGCGTATGCAAACACCGGTGTCTTGAGGACGATTGGCCAGGAGGGCGCAGGTGGCGCACTCGGCGCGACGACCTCACGATGGAACAAGTGCCCAACGGCGAAGACATCAAAGAATGTCTACAGCCTCAAGGCGTTCACCCGTGCGGCTGACTACGTCAGTGATTCAACCCATCAGGCCTACTGGCAGAACACAGCTAGCCAGACGGCAATTCCGGGCTACAAGCCGCTTGAAGCATGCACGGTCACCGCGCCATACCTCGGCTGCGATGGCCAGCAGGACGGCAAGCCATAAACAGCTGACCTAGAAACTCAGCTGCTAGGCAACCGGGCCATGGCTCGGGGCAAGCGCAGCCAACGCGACATCGTGAAGGTGTCCGTTGGTTGCAAGCCCCGAACCGTGGCCCGGGCCCTTGCTGCCCTCAAGTGAACTAAAGCGACCGCCAGCCTCCTCAACAATCAGCGCCGGAGCGGCAAGGTCCCAGAGCGTCGGGCCGGGCTCAGCACAGATCTCAGCCTTGCCCTCGGCAACGGCGCAGTAACCCCAGAAGTCGCCGTAGCCCCGTGACTGCCAGCAGTCACGAATCAGGTTGATCAGCGGCTCGGGACCACCGACCGGATCCCATGCGGAGATGTCACCATGCATGATCACGGCACCTTCAAGGACGGAGATCGGGCTAACAGCGAGACGCTCTCCATCCGACCATGCCCCACCGCCCAAGGTTGCCCACCAGCGCCTGCCAAGAGCCGGCGCACTTACGACAGCACAGAGTGTCTGGTCGGCTTCACGGAGGGCAATCAGGGTTCCCCATGAAGGAAGGCCACGCAGGTACTGCTTGGTGCCATCAATTGGATCCAGCACCCAGACCCGATCACCGCTGCCACTCAGGCCATCCTCCTCACCGAGGACCGCGTCATCTGGCCGCTCGCGGCTGATCTGTTCGCGGATTGCCAGCTCGGCAGCGCGGTCGACCTCAGTTACAGGCGTGCGGTCCGGCTTCGTCTCAACCGCCAAATCATTGGCTCCAAAGCGGGCCATAGTTACTGCGTCAGCCGTATCGGCAAGTCGCAGGGCAAGCTCAAGATCTTTTGTCAGGTCAGTCATTGGCCGGCCACAGCGTAGCCGCCCGCCTCCCGACCATTCGCGCGAGAAGCCGATCAGGCGTACGATCCGAGGATGGCGACGCCTCCCAGATTTGACCTCCAATCACATTCGACCCATTCAGATGGTGCACTTCCGCCAGCTGAAGTCGTTGAACGCGCAGCCGCCGCCGGCGTTGAGCTACTTGCGCTCAGCGACCACGACAGCATCGCTGGGGTTGACGAGGCGATCAAAGCCTCTGAGCAGCTGCCGATCCGAATCCTTCCCGCAGTTGAGATCACCGCGATTGACTCACAGCATGAGGACATTCACCTGCTCGGATACGCGCTCAACCACCACGATCCGCTGCTCTCCGAGCGACTCAGCGAGGCCCGTGCCGAGCGCCAACAGCGTGGCTCAAGGATGGCCGACCTGCTCGAAGCAGACGGCTGGGCGGTTGACCGATCCTTGCTGCACAAGGTTGCGGAATCAGGATCAACAGTCGGGCGCCCACATGTTGCCGCTGCTGTCAGCAGCGTTGAGTCAAACAGCGGTCGACTCGCCGAACTTGGGCTAACCGACGATGGGAAGTTGATTGGATCGCTGCTCGTACCCGGTGGTACAGGTTATGTACCGCGCGAACACCCAACGGTTGAGGAGGCAATTGGCTGGGTTCACGACGCAGATGGTCTGGCGGTCTACGCCCACCCGTTCTTTCCGCCCGAGCGCTATGACGAAGAGCTGATTGAAACAGTCCTGCGTCGCTACGTAGCCGCCGGCCTTGACGGCGTCGAATGCTTTTACACAACGCATAGCGAGTCGCAGACACGCTTCCTCTATGGGCTGGCCGACGAACTTGGCTTACTGACAACCGGGTCGGCAGACTTCCATGGACCGGAACACCCAAACTTCCGCGAGTTCAGGGCCTTTGCGACCTATGACCTTGAGCCGAAGCTTGGCCGCCTCGGCCGTGCCTAAAGCGTCTGTCAGCTGATTGCGCCGAAGGCGGTCAGCAGCAGAATCGATGTTCCAACGATCAGCCGATAGATCACGAACGGCCGCAGATTATGAGTAGACAGCCAACGCAGTAGGAAGGAGATCGCTGCGTAGCCGGAGACAAAGGCGAACAGCGTTGCGATAACTGTCACAGGCAGCCCCGGACTGCCTCCCTCGCCAACCTTGCGGAGTTCAAAGAGGCCGCTAGCAACGACTGCAGGGATGCTAAGCAGGAAGGAGTAACGAGCTGCAGCAACCTCGTTCAAGCCGCGAAACAGTCCGGCGGTGATCGTCGACCCAGAACGTGAAACACCAGGTATCAAAGCAAGCGCCTGCCAAAGGCCGATGAAGGCAGCGTCTTTGCGATCAAGATCCTCAACGGTGCGGCTTCGCTTGGCTGCGGAATCAGCCGCTGCCATCACCAGCGAGAAGAGAATCATCACGATCGAAATCACCCAGAGTGAGCGAGCCGCGGTCTCGATCTGATCCTTAAAGATGAAGCCAAAGATCGCAACCGGCAGCGTGCCAAGCAGGATGTACCAACCCATCTTTGCGTCGTGTGTCTTACGCACTTCAACATCGCTGAGCGAGGCAAACCAAGCCTTGAAAATCGTCCAGAGGTCCTTGCGGAAGTAGATGACGACAGCTGCCATCGTGCCGAGCTGGATTACGGCAGTGAAAGCGGCACCAGGATCCTCCCAACCAAGCAGGGCTGGCACGATCCGAACATGCGCTGTTGATGAGATCGGCAGGAACTCCGTAAGGCCTTGGACGATGCCAAGAACAACTGCTTCAATTGCACTCATCGGAGTGCTCCATTCAGTCGGTGGGAAAGAGCTTCAATCGCTAGTTCACGGCCGATATTAAGCCGCATTGCGCTGCGCGTCCGGTCAACCAGCTCGATAGCCCGACGCAGTGCGGCGGGGTCGGCTGAAGCCGCATCATCACGAACTTCGGCCGGCAGTGCAGCCGCGTCCGCTCCAACCGCCACGCGGTGGACATCACGAAGCCAAAGCTGGGCAACATGCAGTGCGGCGTCGGCAGCCTCGCTCTCAGCGCGTCTGCGAGCCCGCTTGCCACGCTCCTCAGCATCACGCGTGATTCGGGTCCGTTCGCTCTTCGCGGCAACCTCAAGTCTCGCGGCCGTCGAATCCTCAATCACCTTCTGAGCAGCCTTGCCGCGCTCAGCTGACGCGGCGACGATCTCCATCCACGGTCGAGCGGTAGCGGTCTGCCCTGAAAGCGCTGCTCTGGCGAGTCGCTGACCAGCATCACGCAGCGCTCCACCCTCCTCAGAGGCAAGCAATTCGGCACGAGCCGCGTCACCATCGGCGAGCCGCGCGCAGAGCTTTGCTGTTGCCGGGCTAACACCGGATCTTTCAAGCCTTGCCGCAACCGCCTCAGCGCTCGGACGCTCAAATCGAACCCGCTGGCAGCGAGAAACAATCGTCGCCTGGACGGCGGCTGGCGAATCGGCAATCAGAATGATGTGCGCGTAGTCCGGCGGTTCCTCAAGGGTCTTGAGGAAGGCGTTTGCGGCCGACTCATTCATTCGATCGGCTGCCTCAACGACGAAGATTCGGCACTCGGCCTCAAATGGTCGCAGCGGAACTGCGGCGACGATTCGGTCGCGAATGTCATCAACGAGAATTTCACCGTTTGCGCCCTCGGGGACGATCCACTCAAGGTCAGGATGGGTGCGACCCTTGACCCGGATTGCCGTGTCATCCCGATCAGAGCCGCGTGCGAGCAGCTCTACAGCCAGCGCCTCGGCGATCTCAGCGCGACCGGAGCCAGCCGGTCCATGAAACAGGTAAGCATGGGACGCGCCGCTGCTGCCACTGAACACAGGCCCAAGAACTGCCTTTGCCTGAGGATGGCCGTTGATCGCATCTAGCATCGGCAGCGACAATACGGCTGCGTCCGGCCGGGTCGGGGCAGTAGTGTCAACGAGCAATGACCGAGGGACGATTGATCACGATTGAAGGCATTGATGGCTCTGGCAAGACGACTCTTGCCGCGGCGCTAGCACGCACTCTTCACGAGCAGGACGGGATCAACACACACCTGCTACGCGAGCCGGGCGGCGTTGTCCTCGCAGAGAAGATCCGTGATCTCGTCAAGGACCCATCGCTACACACGGGCGCCCGCGCAGAGGCACTGCTCTATGCCGCCGCGCGAGCGCAACTCGTTGAGCAGGCGGTGCTGCCATTGCTTGCTGCTGGCCGCTGGGTGCTGCTCGATCGCTACATCGACAGCTCGCTCGCCTATCAAGGGGCTGCGCGGGGCCTTGGCGTCAAAGAGGTACTCGCTGTCAACAGCTTCGCGACCGGCGGCCTTTCGCCTGATCGAACCCTGCTGCTTGACATCGAACCATTAGAGGCTCGCAAACGCCTAGCCAAGCGAGGCGAAGAAACCGACCGCCTTGAACAGGAGGACAACAGCTTCTTTGAGGATGTGGCCGGCGCCTATCGACAGCTTGCTGAACGGGAGCCAGACCGCTTTACGGTGCTAGACGCAACCTCAACTCGCGAGCAGCTGCTCGACGAGGCTCGCGCCGCTTTGGTCGCGCTAATGCCTGATTCTGACTGACCGCTCAAGCAGGCGAGTAACCGCGTGGCCGCTGCTGAGCGAACTGCCAAGCATCACTGATCATGCCTTCCAACTCGGGGCGCGCGGGCGACCAGCCGAGTTCGGCCCGCACAAGGTCGGAGGCAGCGACCAGCATTGGTGGATCGCCTGCCCTGCGCGGTGCTTCGACAACTGGAATCTCAAGCCCGGTGACCCGCTTGGCCGCCTCAATCACCTCACGGACACTGAAGCCATTTCCGTTGCCCAGGTTGTAGATCCGATGCGTCCCCGGCTCAGCCTTCTCAAGTGCCAGCAGGTGTGCGGCAGCGAGATCCTCAACATGAATGTAATCGCGGACCGCAGTGCCATCCGGAGTCGGGTAGTCAGTTCCAAAAATGCTGACCTGGTCGAGTAACCCTTGAGCGGCACGCAGAACATTCGGAATCAGGTGCGTCTCAGGCTCATGATCCTCACCACATGGGCCACTGGCGCCAGCAACATTGAAGTAGCGAAGCGAAACAGCACCGAGGCCGTGAGCCGCAGCTTCAGCGGTGATCATTTGGTCTACCGCGAGCTTGCTCTCGCCGTATGGATTGACCGGTCGAGTCGGGCAGTCCTCAGCGATTGGAACGACCTCTGGCTCGCCGTAAACAGCACAAGTCGATGAGAAAACGAGCCGCTTGATGCCCGCGGCACGGATTGCGTCGAGCAGGTTAAGTGACCCGGTGATGTTGTTTCGCCAGTAGAGCTCTGGGCTCGTTACCGACTCGCCGACCAATGCGAAGGCAGCGCAGTGAAGGACTCCGTCAAAGGCTCCAGCAGAGAGTGCGGTTGTCAGCGCCTGCGCATCAAGCAGGTCACACTCAACAAACTCTGCACCTGCGGGGATCGCCTCGCGGTGACCGCGACCGAGGTTGTCGAGCACGGTTACTTCGTGTCCAGCCGCCATCAGCACGCGAGCGCTTACCGATCCGACATAGCCGGCTCCACCTGTGACGAGCAGTTTCATCGCGATCGAAGGCTACGCGAGATTCACATTCAACGGGCGCCAACCCGGAAACAGCGACATTCCATTCAGGCCGTCCTAGACTGGAAACATAGAAATACTCGCTGTTTGCTGCAACTCAGTGTGCATTCCGTCCGACCGAAACGGGATGCTGGACGACCCGTTGATTCGCCTGTCACGCCCCCGGCAGATCGTTGATTCGGACATCCGATTAAGGCAATAAAGAGGAGCGCACGGCGATGACAAAGGCAACTGAAAACACAATTACAACGGAACTTCTTGAGGGAGACCGTCTCGCCGTAGGTAGGAGATTCACCACCGCTGGCGAGAATCCTTTCGACAGCGTCGAATGGGAGACCCGTGACGCGATCATCGGCCATGGCGGCAACATCTCCTTCGAACAGCGTGGCGTTGAATTCCCAACTAGCTGGTCGCAGAACGCGACCAACATCGTCACCCAGAAGTACTTCCGTGGGCAGACCGACTCGCCGGAGCGTGAGTACTCGGTAAAGCAGATGATCGGTCGTGTCTCCGGGACGATCGCCAACTGGGGCCGTGAACGCGGCTACTTCGCAACCGACGATGCCGCCCAGTCTTTTGAAGATGAGCTGACTTACATCCTGCTGCACCAGCTTGCTGCCTTCAATTCGCCAGTCTGGTTCAACGTTGGATTTGAAGAGACGCCGCAATGCTCGGCCTGCTTCATTCTCTCCGTCGAAGACACGATGGAATCAATCCTCGCCTGGAACACCAAGGAAGGCACGATCTTCCGCGGCGGTTCAGGAGCTGGAATCAACCTCTCAAACATTCGCGGCTCGATGGAACCACTCAAGAAGGGTGGCACCGCATCAGGTCCTGTCTCGTTCATGCGAGGTGCCGACTCATGGGCCGGCACGATCAAGTCGGGTGGAAAGACCCGTCGCGCGGCAAAGATGGTCGTGCTCGATGTTGACCATCCAGACATTCGCAGCTTCATCTGGTGCAAGGCCAAGGAGGAAGACAAGGCTGAGGCGCTGCGTGACGCAGGCTTTGACATGTCAATCGATGGCGACGGATTCACCTCAATCCAGTACCAGAACGCAAACAACTCTGTTCGTGTAACCGATGACTTCATGGAAGCCGTCGAGAAGGACGGCGAGTGGAGCCTGATTGCCCGCGCAACCGGTAAGCCGGTCGGCGAGCCAATCAAGGCCCGTGACCTGATGCGCGACATCTCAGAGGCAGCATGGCGCTGTGCTGACCCGGGAGTCCAGTACGACACGACTATCAACCAGTGGCACACCTGCCCTAACTCGGGTCGAATCAATGCCTCAAACCCTTGCTCCGAGTACATGCACGTCGACGATTCGGCCTGCAACCTCGCATCAATTAACCTGATGAAGTTCCGCAATGACGACGGCAGCTTCGATGTCGCAGCATTCGAGCATGTTGTTGATGCTGTCTTCCTTGCTCAGGAGATCATCGTTGGCGCCTCCTCCTACCCAACTGAGGGAATTGGCGTCAATGCCAACGCATTCAGGCAGCTTGGCCTTGGCTACGCAAACCTTGGCGCATTCCTGATGTCAAACGGCATGGCCTACGCCGCCGCGCTGAAAACCAAGTAGATGCCCGCAGATGTGGGACGGCGCACATTTGCGCCGTCCCAGGCT
>JAPLCG010000092.1 GCA_026392385.1 Solirubrobacterales bacterium | reverse complement strand
CAGCTGCCCTTGCCGGATCAACTTGGCCCTCAACCTGCTTGCGCCATTCAGCGATTCGGCTGCCGACGAGCGGCCAGATCAGCGATTCGATCCACTCGCGTTGTTTTGGGTCGGAGAAAACTATGCGCGCGACCGCGGCTCGGTCGATTCCATCTTCGCCAATCACCTCCCTGCCGAAGCGTTCGATGAAGGCGTCGACTACATCAGGCTGCTTCTGAATTTCATGTACCACCTGATCGGTGGACAGAGTGGCGCAACCAAGCTCGGCAAACAGACTAAGCGCGGTTGACTTGCCTGACCCGATTCCCCCGGTCAGACCAAAAAACCTCATTCGATCAGGCTTCTGGTGCCGCCGGCTTATCTTCGCCATCAGCGGCCGTGTCAGCATCAGCCTCTACAACGGCCTCTTCCACAGCAGCTTCAGCTTCAGCCTCTACAACGGCTTCTTCAACGGCCTCTTCGACTTCAGCCTCTACAACGGCTTCTTCAACGGCAGCTTCAACCTCAGCCTCTACAGCGACCTCTTCGACAGCGGCCACAATCTCAGCCTCTGCAAGTGCTTCAGCCATCGCAGTATCGAGAACCGGTTCAGGTTCTGATCCAGGCTCACGCGGCGCTGGTGTGAGTGCTTCCGGCTGCTCACCGTCGACTCGCTTCATCGAAAGCGACAGACGACGCCGTTCGTCATCAATCTCAAGGATCTTGACGAGCACGTTCATCCCCGGTTCGACAACCTCACGTGGGTTTTCGACATGTTCCTCGGAGAGTTCGCTGATGTGAACGAGACCTTCGACACCGTCAAGGATCTCAACGAAGGCTCCGAATTGGACGCACTTCGTGACCTTACCTTCGAGGTCATCGCCAACGTTGTACGTATCGACGACACGCTGCCAAGGATCGGCTTGAGTCTGCTTGAGGCCAAGGGAGATCCGCTGACGATCACGATCAATATCGAGGACCTTGACAGTTACCGACTGTCCGATCTCAACTACCTCGCTTGGGTGATTTACATGCGACCAAGAGAGTTCAGAAATATGAATCAGCCCGTCGATTCCCTCGAGGTCGACGAAAGCTCCAAAGTCAACGATGTTGGAAACCACACCGTCGACGATCACGCCGGGCTGAAGACGATCGAGGATCACTTCACGTACCTCCTTGCGCTCCTCCTCCAAGACTGCACGTCGGGAGAGCACAACATTGTTACGTGATCGATTCAGCTCAATGACCTTGCACTCAATGTCGGTGCTCATGAACTCATCAAGATTTGCAACTCGCCGGATGTCGACGAGCGAAGCTGGAAGGAATCCTCGAATTCCAAGGTCGATAATCAACCCGCCCTTGACGACTTCGATGACAGAACCGGTTACAGGTGTGCCAGCCTCAGCAGCCTCCTCTATCCGCCGCCAAGCCTTTTCGAAGCGAGCCCTCTTGCGCGAGAGGATCAGGCGACCATCTTGATCTTCCTTCGTAAGCACAAGCGCATCGACGACTTCGCCGATAGCAACTTCTTCATGGGGATCTACTGACTTGCGAATTGAGAGTTCGCCGGCGGGGATCACTCCCTCGCTCTTGAAGCCAATATCAACAAGCGCCTCGTCGTTGTCAATCCTTACAACTGTTCCTGTTACAACATCGCCCTCTTCAAACGGCTTGAGCGTCGCGTTGTAGTTCGGGACGATCTTTCCATCAACTTCAAGGAGAAGACCGTCGCTGCCGGGAACGGCGTTGTCGGGAGGCATGGGAACTGTAGTGGTTGACATCAGCCGGGGCAGAGTAGCGGGAAAAGCGACCGGAGGGCGCCGCCGTCACAGAAATCAGCCGTACGAGCCGCCTGTCTGTTGGAGCAGCTACTCCGGGGGCTACCGTCGTTGCATTGCTGTAACCAGCCGCCTTTACGGCGGCGCGAACAGAAGCGTCGTTCTTTCCAGCTGGGTAGCAGAATGTGGTGACTGGAACCTGAAATACCCGTTCCAGAAGAGCCCGTGATCCGGCGACTTCGCGCTGAAGCTGCGTAGAACTGACAGCTGTTAGATCCGGGTGCGTCATGGAGTGCGCACCTATCTCCCAGCGATCGGAAATCAACCCGTTGACTTGACTGATCGTCAACCCTCCGGGACCGATGTTTTTGCCCTCAAGGTTGAGTACGCCAGGCCAACCGACCTGCTTGAGGATTGGTCGCGCAGTCACGAAGTGGCTTAGGTACCCATCATCGAAACTGATGACGATCGGCTTGACGGGAAGACCCTCACCCCCATGCCAAGCGGCCCAGACCTGAGCCATCGTTACACCCCGGTAGCCCGCCTGAGCAAGGGCAGCGATTGTGGCACGGAATGTCGCTGGCGGCGCCCAAAGCTCGGGGTACGCAACTCCAGGAGCGGGCGCCTTGATCACGTGATACATCAGAATCGGTACCGACCCTCGATAGGAACCTCTTGCCAGCGTTCGCTTCGCAGCGCCGGATTCGGCTCCCGGATTATTGGGCAGCCGCCCTTGAGCGGAAGGGCGAGAATTGCTCTGAACTCCCGCGGACACAACGACCGCGAATATCGCGAGTGCTGCCCCAACAATCATCAAGGCGGCGATAACTCTGCGCCTGCGTATTGCTGTCCTATCTGGAGCCCTATTCATCGCTTGCCACTGCGGCGATGTGAGAAAGCAATCATCCGCTGCTCCAGTAACCGCCATGAAGCAGTTGCGACGATCAGAGTTACTAGCAGCGCAACCCCAACACCAACTACTGAAGGAATACGGCCGCTCAGCAGTCCTTCGCTACCACCGACCCACTCTGAAGTGCTGCCGAGCGCCGCCGCACTCCCGATCAACATGATCAGTATCGATAGGTGCCAGAGGTAGAAGCCATACGACACTTCCCCAAGTTGGCGAAGCGGGTTGAAGGAGAGGATTCGCCCAACAAAACTGCGCCCCGGTGAAGAAACAACGCCGGCAAGCAAGAGCCCGCCGGCAAATGCGGCCTTGAGCTCGTGTTCAGCGACCAACTTCCAACCTTCAGCAGCCCCAACCAATGGCGAGCCAAATGGATCAATGCCATAGACCCAGCCGATCAGGACAAAGGCAACCGCCGCGAAGGCCAATGGTAGAAGCGGAA
>JAPLCG010000191.1 GCA_026392385.1 Solirubrobacterales bacterium | reverse complement strand
GCAGATTAGCGACGAAATTGAACCGGTAAAGCGTGGTGGCTATGGCGGTGCGGTCGGATGGATCTCCTACTCAGGTGATCTCGATGTCTGCATCCACATCCGCACGGTCGTTGTTAAGGACGGAATCGCTCATGTTCAAGCCGGCGGGGGTACGGTGGCCGATGCAACACCCGAGTACGAACTTGCCGAATCGGAAGCTAAGGCCAGAGGCGTGCTTAAGGCCGTTGAGATGGCAGCAACACGTCCGGATTGGAACTGATCGGTGAAGGTTCTCGTCCTCGATAATTACGACTCGTTCACATGGAATCTCGTCCAATATCTTGGCGAGCTTGGCGCTGAGGTCGATGTTGTTCGTAACGATGCTTCAGACGCTGGGCGGTTGCTGGAGCAGGGGTATCAGCGCCTCGTAATCTCGCCGGGTCCCTGCACGCCTAATGAGGCAGGCATCACTCTTGACTGCGCGCGTCGGTTCCCTGAGGCAGGAGTTCCGACACTTGGAGTCTGTCTCGGGCATCAGGCATTAGCGCAGGCGTTTGGTGGGTCAGTAGTTCGCGGGGTGCCGGTCCACGGCAAGCTCGGAGTCGCTGAGCATGATGGATTGCGGATTTACAAGAATCTGCCCTCGCCACTCTCGGTTGGCCGGTATCACTCGCTGGTTGTGGATCCAGCTAAGAGTGGAGAGATGAATGTCGTCGCAAGTTCACCGGAGGGTGTAGTGATGGGTGTAAGGCACCCGGAACTCCCAGCCGAAGGAGTTCAATTTCACCCCGAGTCAATTTTGACCGAGAGCGGTCATGATCTTCTGGCTAATTTCCTTGCCGGGGATACGCACCACGGAGGTGCCTAGTGGAAGATGTCTCTCCTCCTAATCCAGTCCTTATTGAGGCTATCGATGGACTCTGCGAAGGACACGACCTTGATCTGAATCGGTCGGAAGCTGTGTTGCTTGAGATCATGAACGGGCGCGTTAATCAGTCTCAGGTAGCTGGCTTCTTGATTGCATTGCGGGCCAAGGGCGAGACCGCCGCGGAACTTGCCGGCCTAGCTAAGGCGATGCGAAGCCTCGCTACCAGAGTTGACTGCAGCCGAACCGACCTTGTTGATACCGCCGGAACGGGAGGAGGAAACGGAACCTTCAATGTCTCTACGACGGCGGCACTTATAGCCGCGGGAGCAGGGTGTGCGGTCGCTAAGCACGGCAATCGATCGGCAACGAGTCTTTCCGGTTCAGCAGACCTTCTCGAGGCCCTCGGAGTAGGACTCAATTCGGATCCGAGCTTAGTTGCGCGCTGTATTGACGAGGTTGGCTTCGGTTTCATGTTTGCGCCTGCTCATCATCCGGCTACCCGTTTTGTGGTGCCAGTCCGAAAGGCGCTTGGGACTAGGACTGCCTTCAATCTGCTCGGTCCACTCACTAATCCGGCTGGGGCCGATCGCCAGATAATTGGCGTATCTGATCCGGCTGTCCTCAAGCGGATGGCTGAAGCGCTTGTCCTCCTCGGCACCAAACGGGCTTTGGTTATTTGGGGAACTGACGGTGTCGACGAACTATCAATTTCGGCGCAGTCGCTTGTTACAGAGGTTCGCGATGGGGCTATTCATGAGTTTGAGGTTTCACCAGAGGAGCTCGGTCTGAGCCGTGCTCCGATCGAAACAGTGGCCGGTGGAACTCCAGCTGAAAATGCGGCTGTGACTAGATCGGTTTTGGCAGGAGAGGCTGGACCGCAGCGAGACCTAGCTGTAATCAATGCAGCTGCGGCAATTCTGGTCTCTGGTGACGATTCGGATCTATCTGAAGCGACTCGCAGAGCTGAGGAAGCCATTGACACCGGAGCAGCAGCCCAGGTCCTTGATCGGCTAGTCGCTCTGACAGGCGGTGCTGGTTCTTGAGCCGTCTCGACGCGATCATCGAAACGACGCGTCAGGACGTCGAGATTCGCCGTAGACAGCTACCCGAGAGCGAGTTGCGTTCGAGGCTCGGGGCGCATCGCGATGACCGACCTTTTGCCGAAGCGCTATCTCGGCCAGGAATGTCTTTGATTGCCGAACACAAACGTCGCTCGCCTTCGGCAGGGGCAATTCGTGAGGATCTTTCCCTCGAGCAGGTTGTTAAGTCCTACGAAGCCGGCGGAGCAGCCGCTATCAGCGTGCTAACCGAATCGCGAGGCTTTGGTGGCTCACTCGAAGATCTAGCTGCAGCGAAGCTCGCGGTAGATCTGCCAATCCTGAGAAAAGATTTCATCGTAGATCCCTATCAGCTGCTCGAATCTGCAGTCTGGGGAGCCGACGCGATCCTGCTCATAGTCGCAGCGCTGCACCCGGATGACCTAGCTGAACTGTTTGAAGAGGCAACATCCCTCGATCTAGATGTACTAGTTGAGATTCATAACCGAGATGAGCTCGAAGTCGCGCTCAGATGTGGCGCGGAGCTGATTGGAATTAATAGCCGCGATCTTGGAGACTTCACGGTTGACATCTCCCGGACCTTCGAACTGATCAAGGATGTGCCGGCAGGCAAGACAGTCGTTGGTGAATCAGGGTTTAGTACTCGTGATCAGGTTGAGGAGCTCGAATCGGTCGGCGTAGACGCTGTTCTGGTGGGGGAGGCATTGATGCGTTCAGACGACCTCGAGGCTGCTGCGCGGCGGCTGCTCACCGGACTTAACTGATCTTGAGATTCAGCCACCATCATGACTTCTATGAATAAGACAATCGCAGCAATGTTTGGGGCAGGAGTAGTCGGTGGAGCAATCG
>JAPLCG010000052.1 GCA_026392385.1 Solirubrobacterales bacterium | reverse complement strand
GTCAACCTCTCCTCAACGGCACCGATCCTTGCGAGCATGATCGGACTCGCGGTTGGGATGGATTACGCGCTGTTCATCATCACCCGCTACCGGCAGTTACTCAATGACGGCCTTGAGCCGATCGAAGCAGGCGGCCAGGCAACAGCAAGAGCGGGAAGTGCCGTTGTCTTCGCAGGACTAACCGTGATCATCGCTCTCTGTGGCCTGGCCGCACTTGATATCCCCTTCCTAACGGTGATGGGCCTCGCTGCGGCAGGAACAGTCGCGATAGCCGTAATGATCGCCCTGACACTGATGCCAGCACTGCTGGCGTTTGGCGGTCGCAGAATCCAACACGGCGCACTTTCACGCTTTGAGTACAGCGGCGATAGGCCAATCGGGCTGCGCTGGGCAAAGTTCGTTACCGGTAGGCCGCTAACGGTTCTGATCGTCGGCATTGCAGTGCTGATCTTCCTAGCTGTACCTGCAATCAAGCTGCAACTTGGCCTCCCAGATGCCGGCTCCTCACCGCCAAATACAACTGAGCGCAAAGCCTACGACCTGTTGACTGAAGGCTTCGGGCCCGGCTTCAATGGTCCGCTGACAATCGTCGTTAAGGCACCGAGCAACGCGCAGGCATCGGAGCTTGCCGCAACAGCGGCGATCGCGCTGACCAAGATCCCCGATGTGATGACGGTTACTCCACCACAGCAGAATGCGACGAAGGATCTGACTGTGATTGGCGTGATCCCGAAGAGCACGCCAACCAGTGAGCAAACAAGCAGCCTTGTCGCATACATCCGTGACCGGGCCCAGATCATCAAGGCAAAGACTGGTGTTGATGTTCTAGTTACAGGCCAGACGGCGGTCAACATTGATGTCGCGAACAAACTAAATGCTGCGCTGCCAGCCTACGCGGCGATTGTCATTCTGCTGGCGCTGGTACTACTGACGCTTGCCTTCCGTTCGCTAATCGTGCCGATCAAGGCTGCGCTTGGCTTCCTGCTTTCGGTCTCGGCTGCGCTAGGCGTCGTCGTCTTTGTATTCCAGGATGGCCACTTTGGCAATCTCGTTGCCCTCTCAAGGCCGGGGCCAATCATTTCCTTCCTGCCGGTACTACTGATCGGAATCCTCTTCGGCCTCGCAATGGACTACGAGGTATTCCTTGTCTCGCGAATGCGCGAGCAGTTCACTAAGACAGGTGACGCGACGCAATCGGTAATCAGCGGTGTCGCCGAGAGCGGCCGTGTCGTAACGGCGGCCGCACTAATCATGTTCTCGGTATTCGCTAGCTTCATCTTTGGCGACAACGCGATCATCAAGTCAATCGGCCTTGTGCTTGCAATTGGCGTCCTCGCCGATGCCTTCATCGTCAGGATGACGCTTGTTCCTGCGGTAACGCAGCCGCTTGGTAGCCGTGCTTGGTGGCTGCCCGGCTGGCTCGAGCGGCACCTTCCGAATGTTGACATTGAGGGCGCCAGCCTGAAGACAAGCGAACCCAAGCGCGCACCAGGCGACTTGGCCTAGAGTCCGGTAGCGACAGCGCCATGCGCAGCGAGTCGACTAACCCCACCTCCAATTCGAAGCGTTCCCGCCGCTGGGGGACCGTGGCCATCACCTGCTTTGCTTTGGGCACAGCGCTGACCATGCAGGGACTCGGGTGGGCGCCAAACTCCTACCTCGCACTGACCAAGTCGCTCGGTGATGGAACGGCTTCGATTGACCGCTACCACTGGACGACCGGTGACAAATCTTGGATCAATGGGCACTTCTATTCGGTCAAGGCACCGGGAATGTCGGTCGTACTGCTGCCGGTCTACGAGGGACTCAAGCTGGTTGGTTTCGAGTCCCTTTCGCGCAGTGCTGCGCGCGCTTCAGATGCAAACGTCAAACAGAAGCGCGAAGAGGGCCTGCGGCTGCACGGTCTGAGCCGTAGTCGACTCTCGGACGCGGAGCTTCGCGCCCGGGCGCCGGTTAAGGACTCAACGCTGACGGTCTGGGCACTAACTCTGTTCGGCGCGCTGATTCCAGCCGTGGTGATCCTCCTACTGCTGCGTTCAGTTGCTGAGCGTTGGGTACCTGGCACCGGAGCAGCTAGTGCAATCGCACTAGCTCTCGGGACGCTAATCCTGCCATTCGCAGGGCTGCTCTTTAGCCATTTGATCGCAACGCTTGCGCTGTTCGCTGCGTTTGTGGTCCTAATCCGCGAACGGGAACGGGAACCGAATCTGCGGCTAGTAGCCCTCGCCGGCCTTTTGGCTGGCCTTGCAGTTTTCTTTGAGTACCCGCTGGCCTTTGGTGGTGCGGTCGTGGGCATTTTCGCGGTCTTCGGATACCGGGCGGCTGACCTAGCGAGTCGGCTGCGGCGCGCACTGGCTTACAGCGCCGGAGTGTTGGTTGGTGCTCTACCAGTCGGGATTTACAACCTGCTGGCGTTCGGGTCGCTCACAACCCTCTCCTACCAGAACACAGTTTCCGTCCAAGGCATTACCGGCCACGACAAAATTGGCCTCGTCGATAGCGGCTTATTTGGAATCGGCGTCCCGAGCCTGCAGGGCTACTCCTCAATTCTTTTCTCGCCGCGAGGTCTGATCGCGTTGACTCCGATCGTCGTCGCAGCTGCGATCGGCGTCGTGCTGATGTACCGACAGGGTCGTAAGGCGGAGGCGCTGACGATCACCGGTATATGCCTGATCTTCATGACCTATGTATCCGGTTACATATGGCCGCTCGGCGGATCGGTTCCCGGGCCTCGCTACCTGATCCCAATCCTTCCCTTCCTGGGACTCGGGCTGCCGTTCGCTTGGAAGCGGCTGCCATCGGTAACGCTTACCACCGGACTGATTAGTGCTGTGACAATGGTCGCTGCGACGATTGCGAAGCCACTCGTAAATGCCCACGCGCTCGAGCTTTGGACGCGTGATTTCACGGAGGACTCGTTCCGAATCACAATCTTCACCGCATTTGGTGCTGGCACCAGCTGGTGGACGATCGTCCCAACAATCCTCGCCTTTGTTGCCGCTGTCGGCTTTGCCGCGGTAGCAACCAGTGGCCTTGAGGTCTCGCGCGATCGCATCTGGGGGTTCGTTGCGCTGATCGTTTGGGTACTCATTGCCTGGCTACTCGCACCGCAGGTGACAGAGCTGCGCGAAGGCGCGACAGTTGCTGTCGTCGGCCTGCCACCGGCCGTGATTCAAGTAGCTGCAGGTGTCGCCCTCATTGGGATGCTGCTCGCTGCTCGGCCATGGCTATGGCGCCAAGGTCGTAAATGATCAGCGGTCGTCGCAGGCTGCGCGAAACACCAGCGCCTTGAGGCGGGCGGCGCTTGACGGCTTGCTGCCAGCTCTCACCAATCGCCTGTTGATCTTCAACCTTGCCGGCAAGAACCTCACTCGTGTAGACAACTACGGTGCGCACCCCTAGCCGCCGAAGGTAGACAATCGAGTGCTCGGATGGGAAGTCCCTGGTGGCTGCAAGTGTCTGCTTGTAGATCGGCGGAGTAAAGCTCGATTTACCGTTGATCATCGGTGTGAAGCTGTCGGTTGACCAGATCAGATAGCGACGATTGTTCTCGGCTCGTGCGGGCAGTTCGAACAGTGGCCCGGGAAGCCCCGCAAGCTGCGCGGGGGCTTGCGGCACAGTTGCACTCGGATAGACAACGCCACTACCGTCAACCAGCACCAACAGGACGAGTGCAACCGCCACGGCCTGCACGGCGATTCGAGCGCGACGTGCAGCAACTGCGGCGACGACACGGGCAGCCCCGAACGACGCCAGTAGCGCGAGCGACAGCGTCGTAAGCGTGTGCAGCCGGCCCGGCGTGCGAACAGCTTCCCAGCCTGGAAGTAGTTCATAAACAAACCGATAGGGCAGGAACCGTCCTGCCCCCGGATGAACGCCGAGCGAGAGAATCGCGAAGGCGAGGGTCGCGAGACCGAGCCCGATGCGAAGCTGGCGGGGAACACCGGCCCAGAAGAGGCCAAGACCGGCCAACAGCGTTGCGACAATGCCCGGATAAAGCGACTGCTCAACCTGGGCCGCCTTTAAGGTCGGTCGCCACGCCTCGCTCAGGTCTCCCCAGAGGATGCTCTGCTTCGGGGCGGTCACGAATGCTTCGAGACGAGGAGAGAACCGGTAAAGCTCGCCGAGCGACCTGCCAGCCCTTGGATACTGGTCAAGCACCCTCAAGTAGGGACGACTGATTAGCCAACTGACTACGGCTAGGAATGCCACGCCGCCGAGTGATGCGACGAGTACCCCGCGGGATGCTGCTGGACGGCCATTTCGCCACCAGCCGACACCGGCGAGAGCCGCGATAGCGAGCAGCAGGTAGAGCAGCTGAAGCCCGATTGTAAATCCAATCGAAACCTGCCACGCGGCCACAGCCCAACCGGCAAAGATCAGGCGCGGACTGCCTCGTCGGTAGCCACGCAGCAGCAGGAACAGCGCAAGTGCGACACCACCACTTGAGGCGACATGCAGGTGGCCTGCCTGCCAGAGGCGCCATGGCGACCATGCGAATGCCGCCCCGCCAACAGCAGCCGCCCAGGCCGGCGCGCCGAGCTCCCTCGCCAACAGGTAGGCGCCAACTAGGCAGAGCGAAAATGCGAACAGCAGCAACAGGTTGTAACGGGCGACTGCCGCCCCTACACCGGAGCCGATCGCCCCAATTGGTGCGTAACCAACAAGCGCATCAGAGAATGCGAGGCTGTCCGGTGCAGGCCAGAACTGGTTGCTCTGCCAAAAATGAAGCGGCTGCGAAAAAAGCGCATGACCGCCCCAAGCAACCTGCCAAGCCTGCGACAGCGGGTCGCCTAGGTCGGTCGCGATCCGCGTTGAAAGGTGCAAGACCAGTGGCATGAACTGGGCGATTGCGATTGCGACAGCAGTTGCTGCGAGCAACAGCAGCTCGCGACCACGAATCGCAGGAGATCGGTTCCACCAGTCGCGCATTGCGGCGGATCCTAAGCCCACTGGCAGAGGCCGCCGCGCAACTGATCGGCGCTTGCGCTCTACTACTGAGCATGTCGCAGCCCTGCGAGTCACCGCTCAGCGGATTCGTCGTCAGCCTAATTGCCACTGAGGGCAGCCCAGTGCAGGCTGGCTCGCCGGTGATCGTGATCGAGTCAATGAAGATGCACCACGATGTCGCTGCTCCGGTCGCAGGCATCGTCACCAGCCTGAGTGTCGTTGAGGGTGACCAGGTTGAAGAGGGCCAGCTGCTCTTCTCCGTCGAACCGGGAACCGGTGCACCGGAGTCGCCAGACGATGCGGTGCACCTCGACGAGGCTGTTGATCAGCTTGATGCCGACCGAGATGACCTGACTGAGGTGCTGGAGCGCCGAGCCAAGCTGCTTGATGCGG
>JAPLCG010000081.1 GCA_026392385.1 Solirubrobacterales bacterium | reverse complement strand
TTACAAATCCGGAGGCTTCGAGCAGCTTCGGGTAGTAAGGCATTGTCCAATCGGTCAGGATCGATGGCGGCTTGTCAAAACCGTCAACGAGGATTCCGCATTCATCATTGGTCGTGAAGCTCATCGGCCCGATCATCCGGTCGCGCCCGCGCTCCTTGAGCCATTCAGCGCCAGCCTTCAATAGTGCGTCGGCAGCCTCCTGGTCGTCCTCACATTCGAAGAACCCGAATAGACCCCAGCGGTTGTCTTGGAACTCATTGAGGTTGTTGTCGACATGCGCGCTCATCCGGCCGACCATCCGCCCGTCCCGCCATGCGGTCAGGTACTCAGCCTCTGCATGCTCGAAGAACGGATTACTTGACCTGTCAAGCATCTTGCGGCGCTCGGAGTTGAGCGGAGCTACCCAGAGCGGCTCGCTACGATAGAGATCGAACGGAAACCGGATGAATGCCTTAATTTCCCGTTTTGTACGGGCTGGCTTGATCTCGACCGGCATTACCGCCACCCTACCTGCACAACATGCGTACAACTGTCGACGTATTCGCCAAAGTCAAAGGCCATGAGCGTGAGCAGCAGATCAATGCTGCCCGTGAGAGTGGCGTGCTGCCCTACTTCCGTCCGGTTGAATCACCGGCGGCGCCGGTCGTTGAGATGGAGGGCGCTGAGCGAGTAATGCTTGGCTCGAACAACTACCTCGGCCTGACCGGTGACCCTCGCGTTATTGAGGGAGCGCGCCAAGCACTTGAGCAGTATGGAACCGGGCTTACCGGCTCACGACTGCTGAACGGCACGACTCCACTCCACACTGAGCTTGAAGCCGAACTTGCCACATGGATGGGCAGCGAAGATTGCATCGTCTACACCACCGGCCAGCAGGCGAACCTTGGCGCGCTTGGCACGTTGCTCGCGCCTAGCGACACGGTCGTAACCGATTCGGCCGCACACGCATCGATCCTCGATGGGATCGCCCTCTCACGAGCAAAGCTTCGCGCTTACCGGCACAACAAGCTCGACAAGCTCGAGCGGCAGTTGGAGCGAGCTAGCGGTGACGGCGGTGGGATTCTCGTTGTAGCCGAAGGCATGTACTCAATGGAAGGCGATGTTGGACCGCTTGCCGAGATTGCCGAGCTTGCTAAGAGCTATGGAGCCCGGATGATGGTTGATGAGGCTCACAGCGTTGGGGTGCTTGGAGCGCGTGGGACCGGAGCAACGGAACTGTTTGGCATCGAGGACAGGGTCGACCTGCGGATGGGGACCTTCTCTAAGTCGTTTGCGTCCTGCGGCGGGTTCATTGCCGGCAGTCGCGATGTGATCGAGTACCTGCGCGTCACAAGCCGCTCCTACATCTTTACCGCCTCGGCAGTCCCAGCCGCACTCGGCGCCGCCCAAGCCTCGCTTCGAATCATGGCCTCCGAAGAGGGACCGCTGCTCTTCGCGAAGCTGTTGGATAACGCTCGCTACCTGCATGCTGGCCTCGTTGAACGCGGTTTCAAGGTCGTTACAAGCGAGGGTGGCGTAATCACGCCGGTTGTTCCGATTCTCGTCGAAGACGACTGGAAGGCGGTCCTGCTCTGGAAGGCCCTCTATGACGCTGGCCTGTTTGTAAATGTTGCCCTTCACCCAGCCGTCCCGCCAGGCGGAGCGCTGCTGCGGACAAGCGTGATGGCAACGCATGATCGCGAGGTTCTCGATCGCGCGTTGGAGATCATGTCGCAGGTCAAATCGGAGTTTGAGGCCGAGCATGGCCCACTGCCTGAGGCCAGCTAGACAGTCATCTGCGCTTCGCTCACCTGAACCGTCTTCAGTGAGTCTCCGAGTTTGGCGTTTCGTAAGCACGTAATAGCCGCTCAGAGCGAATGTTCTGGGCTAATCGCCTTGATCCGACTCGCTGTTTTCCACTAGGTTGAATACGTCCTATTGGCGCCTCGAGGAGGGCGGCCAATTGGACAACAAAATCTTCTTGCAGTCGTTTGAGACCCCCGTCTCAAGCATGGTGTTCGGTAGTTGAAAACGGACCACTTACAACCAATTCAACAGGAGGAGAACGCGATGCCCCGCGTCGATACCCAGATGGCTGAAACAGAGCCACAGCACCTAACAGCATTGGCGCGCGCTAATCGCGTCCGTCTCGCAAGGGCTGCGTTGAAACGACGAATTGCCGCAGACGAAGTCAGTGCCTCTGAAGTACTGCTTGAGTGCCCCTGGGAGGTTGAGAGCATGACAGTTGCCGACCTACTTGCCTGCCAGCGCCGCTGGGGAGAAACTCGCTGCCGCAGGTTCCTCGCTGGCTCACGCATTTCCGAAATGCGCACGGTCGGAACTCTGACCGAACGCCAGCGCAATGAACTTGCCTCAAGGCTTGGTGGCTCGACCGCCAAAACCGAGCTTTCGATCGCCTAGCTTTACGCGCATGCCACAGGGCTAAGTCCTAACTGGCAGGGCAACCAAATCCAAAGCGCGCCGCGGCGCACTGCTGCGAGGCGCTATTGCCCTAGTCCCTGCTCTTCGTCGGCTGCTTTGCGCTGATACGCAGCACGCAGTGGGATCCACGCCGCTATCAGCACTCCAACGGCAACGGGCGGAAATGCCTCGCGAGGCGCCCCGAGAAGCACCATCCCGCCGATCGCAACAGCAGCTGGCAGGCCGGCGATCACCATTGCATGTGAGCGATAGCCGGCACGATGCTCACGCACGGCCTGCTCAAGTCCGGCGAGCGAAGCGAGTAACAAGCCAATAACTAGGACGATTGTCCCTGTCTTCCCGCCAACCAGGAAGCCTCCAACCGTCATAACGAGACCGACAAGCACTGCAATCTCCGTAATTGGCAGGTCACCCCACGGCGCAGCTGGCGGCCCCTTAGCTGAATCAGCTGTGGGTGCAGGCCTGGCGGGCGGCTGCTTTACATCGACCGACGCCTGGCCCTTTGCAGTCGGAGCGCCACCAACGCGTCTACGCGAGCGTTTGCCCACTAGCTGACCACTTTGCCGTCAAGCGCACTGAGCCTCTGGCAGCTCAGTGGCTCCCCACTCAGCAGCTGGGCTGTAAACGGCTGGGTTGGCAGCATCAGCCAAGGCTACCAGCGGCTGCCGCGCCCGAATAAGCCCAAATTCGCCTAGCGAGCACTCGCAAGCAGCGATTTAACGCGTGCCGAGAGTGCTGGCGGATCAAGCGCCTCGTCGCCAATTACGACTCCTGCGACCCTCCCACCCTGATCGGCTACAACGACTGTTGGACATACGGCCACGCCGTAGCGATTCGCAAGGGCGCCATCGCGGTCCCACGCGACAGCCACCTCCGGCACTGTTCCCGCCAGTGCGGCGAGATCCTCTCGTGGACCCTCAATTCCAATCGCCGCAGCACCAACTTGAGGCTGCAGGTTCCTCAGCGTCTGCAGCGAAGCAGGCAGCTTGCGGCAGGATCCATCGTTCGTCGCTAGGAATCCAAGCACCAGCGGCTGAGCGGCCACAGCCCTGCAGGAGTTCAACGCCCTTGGGTCTCGAACAGCACATGCGGCGGCCGAAATGTTCGCGTCACCTGTCAGGTCCGACGCGGCTAGCGGCGCTGCGAACGGTGGCATCTGAGTGCCTACCTGAGGGCCCTTAGCGCCGGAGCCACCACTCGAAGTCAACACGACAAATCCAACAAATACAGCTAGGGCAGCGACGGCAATCAGCACCGGTCGCTTGCCGCTCACGAACCAGTCTCCCCAGCCTCTGGCGAAGCTGCCGCCCGGGCTGCAAGCAGGCGCAGCCCAGCGGGAACGATGACTACAACTGCAAGCAGAGCGACAGCTAGGTCAATTACGGTCGCGTAGCCAAAGTCTCGAAGAACACGAATGTCGCTAAAGCCAAGGACGGCAAAGCCAGTAACTACCGTAAGGCCGGAGATAGCCACCGCGCGACCGGTCGTCGCCATCGCGCGGCTGATCGCGGCGGCGGAGTTCCTGCCAGCACGCATCTCAGCCCAGTGGCGCTCAGAGATCAATACCGCGAACTCAGTCGCGATTGCGATCACAAGCGCACCGAGCGCTGCCGACAGCGGGTTAAGCTCAACTCCGAGCAGCCAGAGGAGAAGACTTGCCCATCCTGTCGCGAGCACCGTAGCTCCGAGCGGGACAATGACTCGAGCAACTGACCGCAGTACAAGCAGTAGGACTAGCGCTACGAGAGCGACCGCTGCAAGCGTAATCCAGCGCCTCGAGTTCGGGTCTGCGAGCCGTGCGTTTGCCTCGGCGGCGATCACTGGTAGCCCGGCGACAGATGCTGTAACTCCGGGCGGCGGCTTCGATACGCGCGCTCGCAGATCATCAAAGACCTTCTGCTGGTCTGTGAGCGGCATCAGTCGAACACCGAACGCAGCCAGTGCTGCGCGACCATTCTCGGTTAGGACGGCCGAGCGGAAGTAGCTTGGTACTGCTGCGAGCGCGGCCTTAACCTCGGCATCGGTTTTAGCCGTACCAATCGGCAGGTCTGCAATCGACACGCCAGGGCAGAGCGATGCGCCGCGGCAGCCCTGTTTCTCGGAGAACCCCCAGCGAGCCAGGGCTCCCTTCTGGACGCCAGCCAGCCACTTAAGCGTCTCAGGGGCGGTAACTCGCTCTCCGCTGAGCAATATGTCGACCTCACCGGCAACACCGGTCTCTCGCTGGAGGCTGTTGAGAGCGACAAGCGCTGGTGTCCCTGCGGGGACCAACCGCGTGATGTCTGACTCAACCTGGAGTTGACTGTCAGCGATCCAACCGCCTACTGCCAAGACAATTGCGACCGCAATGACAGCCTTCGGTTTCGCTGCGCTCAGCTGCCTGAGTGCACCCAGCTTCTCGCCAACAAAGCGAACCGGTCGTAAGCCGCCGAGCAGCGCTCCAGCGCCACGCACCGAGGCATCAAGTTGACTGGCAGCCCTGCCACCAATTCGTGGCGGGCGCAGCCTTACAAGTGCTGCCGAGCCACCGCTGAAGGCAACGACAAGGGCAACTGCCACGCCAGCAAACAGAACGAGCCCAAAGCCGCGCACCATTGGCACCGGCGAGAGCAGTAGCGCGAGGAATCCGGCTGCCGTAGCTGCAGCAGCAGCAACGATTGGTGGTCCGCCGAAGGTC
>JAPLCG010000103.1 GCA_026392385.1 Solirubrobacterales bacterium | reverse complement strand
CAAGGAAACCAAATGGTTCCGGCTTGACCGTGTACTTCGGCCGGCCGCCTAGCTGTGGCCACCATGGCGGCAGATACTGATCAACGACTATCTGGGATCCGGTTGGAATGTTTGCCTTTACCCAGTCCCCGCTCGACGCTGCCGTCGTTTTCTGCGACCAGACGATGTCGAGGTGGAGTGAGTGCGCGAGCGGCTGGCCACAGAGCGCGACCGCCGCGAGAACTGCGGCGCTGCCCTTAGCGGCGCTGGGGTAGTGACGGTTGGCAAGCTTGACTAGTTCGGCTGCCGCAAATGCGGCGAGCAGGCACAGCGCTGGATAGGCAGGCAGCAGATACCGCGCAAAGAAGAGCGGCTTACCAACTAGCAACAGCAGGAGAAGCACTGGCGGAAAGAGCAGCAGCGCGGCAATTCTCGGCCGTCGGACCGCGAGCAGAATTGCGCCACCGAGCGCCGAAAAGGAAGCAACCCAGCCAAGCCCCCAGCGGAGACTCCACGCGTAGTAGGCCGATGGGCTGCGCTCGATCTCGCCGGCGTATCGAGTGCTCTGCAGGCCATCGAGCGTCGCCAGGTCATTGCGGAAACGGCCGAAATCGATCGCTGCGTAAGGGTTCGAGACAAGGAATGCGCCAAGCGCAGCTATTACGAGCAGGGCGAGATCTACAAGCGTTCGTCGCACTCCGTCTTCGCGAATCCGAATCAGGCTTGCGATTAGGGCGCTCGCAATCACGAAGCCACCCGTGTACTTCGTGCCTGCTGCTAGGCCAGAGCTTGCTCCTGCGATCAGGTACCAGTGTCGACCGCCGGACTTGTAGATGCCGATCGCAGCTAGCAGCCCAACCGCCGCTGGCAGCATCGCAGCGGAGTCGTTGACGGAAATATGCGAGTAGAAGACAGGCAGGAATGCGCAGGCAGCGAGCAGGCCAGCGAGCACAGCGGCGCTGCGGTCAAAGGCAATTCGCGCGGTGGCATAGACGACCGGCGCCACTGCCGCACCTGCGATGGCACTGATCAACCGGGCATCAAGGATCAATGCACCCGGGTCGCTCGCAAATGTCCGTGTTACACCTGCGCCAAAGCCATGCAGCAATCCAAACAGCAGGTAGCAAGCGTAGGTGTAGCCGACCGGGTTGAACATCGAGCTCGGCGCCAGGCCCGCTGTTGGAATCTGAGCGGCATGCAGGACGTAGTTGTTGACCTCGTCGATGTTTGCTGGGAAAGGAAGACCGCCGCCAATTCCCCAAAGCCGCAGAAAGAGGGCGAAGAGGAAGATGCCAGCAGGTATCTGGAATGCCCAACGGTTGGTTACGAGCCTTCTAAAGCTGTTCACCGGCGTGGCTGCTCAATCGGTCGGTACTCGCGCAGGACCGTCGAAAGTAGTCCCGGCCAGCTCTTTGCCCACACCGGACGGTAGGCGGCCTCGAAGCTCGGTGGTGGTGTGTCAAACAGGATCTGATTACTGCCGTGTACTCGGTAACCAATTATGAAGACGCGTGAGCGGCTCCGTAACGCTCGCGTATAAGCCTCGGCGCCATCGACAGTGACTAGTGAAAGGCTCCTAGCTGGAGCCGGGTCAAGGTTGATTCGCAGCTCGCTCCCGAGCGGTCCATCAGCACCGTTCAGGCAGCAGAGATCAATTACCCGGTCGCCAGCCCGCCAAGCTGAATTGACTGCCGCAGCGGCTTCGGCGGTAGCGGGGCGATTCACTGAGCGCAACTCTTCAACGCTGCCGGCGGCGAGTCCCACGACTATCAGCAGGGTTGATGCAATTGCTAGTGGCCGAGGACAGCGTTGAATCAGGATCCCAACGAGCAGCATTACGGCGGGGAGTGAAACAAAAAGATTGCGAGGTAACAGCATGCTCTGTCCCGGCTGGAGGCTGAGCAGAACCGCCAATAGTGGCGCGGAAGCGGCAACGGCGAAGAGCAACAGGGTTAAGTCGGTCGGGCGACCGAGCTCGCCACGCTGGCGCCTCCGGATCGCCGATATTGCCGAATAGCAAGCGGCGCTAAGCACGCCGACAGCGATTGCGACCGTTGCCAGTTGTCCTGGGATACGGGCTAGGTCTGTAAGCGGATGGCCGATCAGCGACCGCTCGCTGATTCGAACCAGCGTCTCCAAGCTGAGTGGCGCACCGGCGGCGATCCGATGCAGTTCGTCGCTTGAGTTACCTATTTGAGTGCCGAGCCAAGGCAGCCAAGCGAGCAGGGCAATGAGCGGTCCGAGTTGGGCGGCAGCTACCTGTCGCCAGCCATCTCGTCGTGCAATCAGCGCCCAGATCGCCGCTGCTGCTAGCACGGCAATTGCCGTGTAGTGGGACATCAGCGCTGCTGCGGAGGCTAGTGAGTAGAGGACCCACCATCTCGCCCGATGCGCATCGAGTGCTTTGAGTAGCAGCAGCACTGCCAGAACTCCGAATAGTGCTGCCAGCGAGTACGACCTAGCCTCAGCTGCGTAGAACAGCGCAAAGGGACTCGCTGCCAAGAGCAACGCACCAATCAGGCCGGCAGCACTATTCGCGGCGCGTCGGCCGAGCATTGCCGTTGCCGGTAGCAATCCGATCGCAGCAAGCAGCGATGGGATCCTGATCAGCTGCGGTGGCCCACCGCTTTGATCAGCAAGCCAAGCAAGGATGAAGCCGAGTGGTGGTGTCTTCTCATTCTCGCCAACGACTTCGAGCATTCCTGTAAATGAACGGCCGTGAACCCAGCTGTAGAGGTACAGCTCGTCAAAGGCGAGGCTTTCCCGGGAGGCAATTACCCGGAGCAGTGCGCCACAAATCGTGATCGCTAGCAGCGCCGCCCAGAAGCCGCTCCGACCGCGCAGCCACCGCAGTCGTTGGTCACTCATTCGACGAACGCTACCTCAATGGCAAGAGGTTACGCGGCGGGTCTCAGCTGTCGCCAAGTCCGCCGAGAATCGCAAATGGGTGGCTCGTCTGCCAGGCGCCAGCCCAAGGCGTCCCCTCCGGAGTAATTACCGCTCCAGCTGGCGTTGTTGATTCAAGTTGAGCAGCGAGATCGCGGGCATCGTCCTCGGTTGCGCAGTAAAGGAAAAGGTGTTTGAAGCGGCGCAGTGAGCGTAGGCCCTGATCGGTCAGCTGTCGCTCAAGGGTGATTGCCTCGCTGCGATGCTCAAGATCGATTCGCACCTGCCATTGGAGACCCTGCTGGGCGCTCTCCTCGGCCTCACGCTTCTCGCGGGCTTGGTGTTCGGCCTCAAGCTGTTCGGCGCTCTCGGGAAGTGGTTCGGTCGGCGCACGCCACTCCTCCGCCTCCGGATGCCAGCGGGTAACTTCGATCTTCGCTTCGATCGACTGACCTTCGGCAGCTTCCTTAAGAGCGGTGGCAGCCGCTTCGGCCTGATCGCCAGTTGAGGCGTATATGAAGATGTTGTTGCCGTCGTTTGAAACGGGCAGTTTGTCGCCGAGGCGCTTATGAAGGTCGCGCTCAACATCTACCTCGTGCTCATGCAGGGCACGCATCATCGGCCCGGCATGCTCGGGCTCGGTCAGGATCGCGTGGACTCGCCAATCGTCGCTCATCGGATTAGAACAGTAACCGTGTAAGCCCAATCTCGCGACGAGGCTCGCATTGAAGCTGATCGTTGACTAGGTCAGCCAGCTGCAATCAGCCTGTTTACTGCTTCCACAAGCTGGTCGGGAACTTCCTCTTGGATGTAGTGGCCGCGTCCCTCATAGACCTCATGTGGCTGGCCCTTTGCGCCGGGGACAAACTCGATGAATACTTCGTCGAAGTTGCCAAGAACTGGGTCTCCATTGCCATACAGGCAGAGGAACGGCTTCTCCCAGTGCTCAAGCACATCCCAGGCTGCCATCCAAGTACCGAAGACATCGTCATCGTCATTCTGCGGGGTAACCAGTGCCGGGAAGATCAACGCTCCAGCCTGATAGCTGCTGTCTGGGTAGGGAACGCCGTAGGCGGCTGCTTCCTCGTCGGTGAGTGGCGGCGGGTTGAAGTCAGCGATTCCATCCTCAACGCCACTGGCTGTAGCTGCCTGCATGATCTGCGGAATGTTCAAATCCGTGCTGGCAGCGATGAACTTCTGCCACTGGCTGAAGGCATCCGGGTTTGGCGACTTGGCAAGTGCTGCACTAATCCTCACGAGTTTGCGTGGGTCTGGCAGCCCGCCGTTGGCGATCACGATTCGATCGAATCGCTCCGGGTGGCGAGTTACAGCCGCTAGGCCGGCAATTGATCCCCAGTCCTGGGCAAAGAGTGTCGCGTGCTTGATGTCAGCCGCGAGGAAGAATCGCTCGATCCAATCAACATGGCGCGTGTAGGTGTAGTCCGACTTTTCGGTTGGCTTGTCGGAGCGGCCGAAGCCGATCAGGTCCGGAGCGATCACCCTGTGGCCGGCAGCTACTAGGCCAGGAATCATCTTTCGGTAGAGGTACGACCAGGTTGGTTGGCCGTGCAGAAGGACGACTGGATTGGCATCGCTCGGGCCCTCATCGACATAGTGCATGCGCAGAGT
>JAPLCG010000194.1 GCA_026392385.1 Solirubrobacterales bacterium | reverse complement strand
GCCGCAAGAGAGGCCAACTGCGAGTGTCAGGGCGGCTGCTTTATTGAGCACCGAAGCAGTTTAGGACTGCCCGCGTTCGCCCGTAGGGTACGCTCGTCGCGATGAAACTGTTCAAAGCCATATCAGTGCTCGCTCTAGCGCTTGCAATTGCCGGTTGCGGATCCGACGCCGGCCCAACGCGGGGCGGGCAGCTTAGCGATGCTCAAAGGCACGCAAGAGTCCAACTGGTTAAGGACAACCCTGCGCTAAATGATCTACAGCTGGCCTATCTCTGTCCTGCTCTATACCCAACTGATCTTCACTCAGACGTTAAGAAGTACAAGCTTGAGAAGCAGAAAGCTACCCCGGTTAAGTGGAGTTCAGCTCAACTCGCTTTGGCAGCTAACGGACGCTGCGGTAAGCCAATTCCATTCCCGCCAGCCGCCAAGCCGGCAAAGGCCGCATCGACGGCTTCCACAACTTCAACCACAACTCAGGGCACTACTCAGTCGAAGTAAGCGCGTCAGTCGCCAGGAGGCGTCTGACGCCCTGGCAGTTTAGGCAGAAGCGCTCGCAGCGTCGCGGCAACGAGCACGATTACCAGCGTAAGCAGGAACGCGTCAAGACTCTTAGTCCCGGTCGACCAAAGAATGATCCAGAGCGATACGGCGGCGGTAACGGCGGCAACAAGTCCCATAGACTGAAGCCTAGCGCAGTGCGCCCGCGAGTTGACTGACAAGCTCTGACACTTCAGCAACAGGGTCTACCGACTCACCCACCGCGCGCACGAGTCTGCTGCCAACGATCACGCCATCGGCACCAGCGTCGGCCATTGCAGCGGCCTGCTCGGGAGTCGAGATCCCGAACCCAATAGCGATGGGGACGCTTGTAGAAGCTTTCGCCCGCGCAATGACGTCACCGACGCCATCAGCTGTAGCGGCTCGCTCGCCGGTCGTGCCCGCAACCGACACTGTGTAGAGGAAGCCACGCGCACGCTCGCCAATCGCCTTCAGACGTTCGTCTGGGGTAGTCGGAGCCACCAAGGGGACAAGCGCGAGTCCTTGGGCATCAAGTGCCTCTAACGCCTCAGGTGCCTCTTCGAGGGGCAGATCGGGGCAGATCAACCCACAACCACCAGCCTTACGAAGCGCCTCTGCGAACGCGACCCAACCACGCGCATGCACGAGGTTGGCGTAACACATCAGAACGACCGGAATTCGATCGCTCAACTGGCGGGCAACATCGAGAACAGAGTCGAGTGTCGCTCCAGATTCGAGTGCGACGGTGGCTGCTGCGTGGATTACCGGACCATCTGCAAGTGGGTCGCTGTAGGGAACTCCTAGCTCCAACAGGTCGGCTCCGGCGTCTGCACAGGCAAGACCGACAGCGACCGATGTCGCTGCATCCGGGAAGCACCCCATCAGGTAGGGCATTAATGCAGCACGGCCCTCTGCTGCTTCGAATGCCGCAGCAATTCTCACTACTCCGGACAATTCAGTCACGACTGGGCCAAGACTTCATCGAGATCCTTGTCACCACGGCCAGAGAGAATCAGGAGATCAGTCCCTCCCGGGTTTGCGAAATGCCAAGCAAAGGCATGTGCTGTTTCAAGCGCTGGGATGATCCCCTCCAACTCAGCTACTCGGCGGAATGCAGCGATTGCGTCCCTGTCAACAACAGCTTCGTACCTAGCACGACCAGACTCTCTCAGCCACGCGTGTTGCGGGCCCGAACCTGGATAGTCAAGCCCAGCACTGATGCTGTGAGCCTCCGAAATCTGTCCGTCCTCATCCTGCATAACTGCTGAGAGCGAGCCATGCAGGATGCCTGGCCGTCCACCGGCGGTGAGCGGAGCCCCATGTCTTCCGCTGTCGAGCCCCTCACCAGCAGCCTCAACACCAATTAGCTCAACATC
>JAPLCG010000149.1 GCA_026392385.1 Solirubrobacterales bacterium | reverse complement strand
CACAGGCTTGCCCTAGGCCCTAAGCAAGAATGTCGTGCAGACTCTTGCCGATCAGGCTGATGCCCCAAATGGCTGCAAGCAGGGCGATGATCCGTAAACCGTTCTTGTTCAGCCAAGCGGAGAGTGCGCTGACCATTTTGTCGATCCTAGTTGGGTCAAATAGGTATCCGATAATCGGCGCCTCAACAAGGATCAACATGATCAGGTTGAACAGCAGGATCGCGGCAATCTCTCCGGCCTGCGAGTAGTGATTGGCAGCCATGTGGCCTAGTGCCAAAAGGTAAAATGGGCCGGGCAGGTTGAGGATCGCCCCAGCGAGTGCTGCCACACCGATAGAAGAACGGTCGAGAACGCGCTCCGCCCATGGTTCACGGTCTGGCTTCTCCTCGTGGTTCTTGCGCCTTGGCCTGTGGGCACGCCAGCTCTCGATCAGCTCATGACCGCGATTCGTTCCAAGTAGCCAAGCGAGCAGGAGGGCGAGAACGCCAGCCAGGAGCGTCACGGTTGGTGACAGCTTCTTGCCCTCTGAGCCGAGCGAGGCAGCAGCTTCGCCAAAGACGTTGATGATCACGATCCCAAGCACGACGCTGGTCGTAAATCCGCCGAGCCAGAAGGCCATCATTAGTTTGGCGGGCTTGCTTCTAGAGAGCAGCACCGCGACTCCAGCGAGCAGCATCGGGAAGACTGCCGAGCCGATCGCGAGAAGAATTATCACACCCATTGGGCCCAATCATGACGCTCTGCCCGACGGAGGGCTTCGTCCTTGATTCGGTGAATAAAGAAAAAGTAGATTAGGTCGGCGTGTCGGCTCGAACACCGCGCAGCAGCAGCATGCAGGCGAGAGCTCCGAGCAGCGAGACCGCAGCGCCAACCCACATGGCATTTGCGAGTGAGTAGTCGAACACGGTTGTGAGCAGTGGAGCAATCTTTACTTCGGCAAAGTGGCCGAGTGTTGCCTGCCCGTTAAGCAGGTTCTGACCTGTCTCCTCCGTGACCGATCCGGTCAGGACGTTGAGAAGCTTCGCGATCAGCGCCGCGCCGGGCTTCAGCGAGCTGAGCGTCTCACTGAACTTTGAGTCCGCGGAGTTCTGGAAGACAGCTGTCAGCGTTGCAACGCCAAGTGACCCGCCGATCATGCTCGATGCTTTGTAGACACCAGAGGCGACACCTTCGCCAGCTTCGCCTGCGTCATCAACAGCGACCTTAGCGGTCATTGTGATCTGCAGTCCGACGCCAACTCCGAGCAGGATGAAGGACGGCAACAGGTCGCTGTAGTTGCCGCTCAATGTTGTGAATAGGAAGGCAGAAGCGGCGATCATCACCATGCTGATTGTGACTGGCAGGCCAGGGCCGTAGCGGCGCCCGAGGCGGGCACCGATCGGCGTCATCAGCAGAATCGGAACCGTCGCCGGTAGCAACATTGCTCCGGCCTTAAGTGGGCTGTAGCCGAGGACAACCTGTAGGTAGAGCGACATGAAGTAGATCGCTGCGCCAAAGACAAAGTTGGCAAGCAGGTTGGCCAGCACTGCACCGTCAAATCCGCGATGTTTGAAGATCGTCAACTTGACGAGCGGAACCTTCGACTTCATTTCAATGATCACAAACAGAGCCAGCAGAACAACCGCCGCGGCGAAGGTTGCGATCAATTGGCTCGAGCCGGCCGTATCGCAAATCACCAGTCCATATGAGAGGGCGGTAATGCCGCCGGTCAGCGCTACTGCACCGGGTATGTCGACATGGCGACCCCCAACTGCGTCTGAGCTCTCAGTTGTTGCTTTCAGTGTCAGGGCGATTGCGATCAGGCCAATCGGAAGGTTGATCCAGAAAATTGACGCCCAGCCAACGCTGGCAATTAGTGCTCCACCGACAAGTGGTCCGACAGCTTGGGCTCCCCAGCAGGTTGCGACCCATGCGCCAATCGCCGTGTCCCGTTCGCGACCGGTAAAGCCAACCGCGATCATTGCCAAGGCGTTTGGCAAGATTGCAGCTGCGCCAACACCTTCAATCACTCGTCCGATGACCAGCTGTGGTGGTGCGCCAGCAAGACCTGCCACAACCGAGCCAACAATAAGTAGCGCTGTGCCAATTGTGAAAAGGCGCAGACGGCCGAATACATCGCCAAGGCGACCGGTGACGATGATCAGCGAGCCAGCCAGGAAGTAACCGTTTACAGCCCACTGGAGTGCGTCGGCACTTCCGCCAATGTCACGCCCAATCGTCGGGAGAGCGATTGATATGTCACTCGCTGTTACCCAGACAAGCGCAGTCACGGCGCAGATGCCGATCAGTGAAAGCCAACGCTTTGGGTCTGAGGTGTCGACTGTTGGAGCTGCAGCGGTTGATGTCATGCGCGGGCAGGCTACTCGCCAAAGCAGACGCGGCCTAGCACTCTTGAGCGGCTAAGCGGTCTCCGGGCCACCGAGGCCGAGCGCCGCCAGTAATTTTGCCTCAAGTGAGCTAAATCTAGGGTCTCCTAGAGTCGCAATCGACCGTGGTCGCTCGAGGCTGACCTCAAGTTCCAGCTTGACGCTCGCGGGGCGCGAACTGAGCACGTAGATGCGATCGGAGAGCAGGATCGCCTCGCGGACATCATGAGTAATCAGCAGGACTGTCCAGCGCTCGCGCTCCCAGATCTGCTCCGTCCAGAGCTGAAGTTCAGTACGGGTCAGGGCATCAAGTGCGCCGAATGGCTCGTCGAGCAGCAGGATGTCCCGCTGT
>JAPLCG010000022.1 GCA_026392385.1 Solirubrobacterales bacterium | reverse complement strand
ATTGCGTTTATTGCGGCCAATGGCAATGTCATAGATGTTGGTGACGCAAGTGTCGTTGGTGCACGTCTGCTCGCCGACGGCAAGCCCGTCTACAACCATTTCCCGAAACGGATTGATCGAGGCGACACTTATGGGCCGGTTACCTACGAGCTTTACGCGCCGTTTGCAGTGCTGCTAGGAGGTACGACTGAGAATCACAATGAAGTGCCTGCGAAGGTCGCGGCGATCGTCTTTGACTTGCTGGCGATGGCCCTGCTCGCTGGCGCCGCCTACCGGCTAAGGGGACCGCCGCTGGCGCTGCTCACTGCTTGGTTCTGGGTTACCTGTCCTTTCACGCTTTACGTTGCAATGTGTTCGGCAAACGACGCGCTGCCAGCCGCGCTACTTGCCTTAGCCCTGCTCGCATCAACGCTCGCAGCGGGACGCGGAGCCGTGGCGAGGGGAGGTACGGTGGCGCTGACGGCCCTCTCGAAGATGGTTGGACTTGTTCTCATACCGCTATTCAGCCGAGTAAGAGGATCTGGTGGGCGCGGAGCTTTGATTGGCTACACGGCTGGTGCCCTGCTGATGGCGGCGCTTGTATTGACCCCGTTTGTCAGCGATCTCCCCGCTGTTTGGGAGCGAACTCTCGGGTATCAAGATGGGCGCGGAGCGCCATTTAGCGCCTGGGGGCTCTACCCGATTCCGGAGTTGGTGCGACAGGTTTGGATGGGGGCCGTAGTCGCGTTTGCCGCTTCGCTGGCTTTCTTCCCGCGGAGCAGTGAAGCGCGCACCGTCCCGCGAGTAGCGGCCCTCGCAGCAGCGGTCCTGATCGCGGCTGAGCTTTCCGCTGTCTACTGGTTCTACACCTACATCGTCTGGTTCTTGCCAGCAATTGCGCTGGCTGTTCTGCCCGATTGGACGCTAAGGGTGGATGAGCCTGTCAGGCAGGAAGCAGCAGCTGCTCAATAGTCGCTGCCGAGTCAGGGCCAGCAGTCGTGATCAGAACGCCGTTTAGCCAGGGATCGCTACTCGCCGGCTCGAAACGCACCGGCAGGTTCGAGGTCATCGACTTGATTGCGAGGTCACGCTCAACGCCGATTACGCCATCGCGGGATCCGGTCATACCAACGTCGGTTATGTAGGCGGTGCCTCCGGGCAGGATCCGCGCGTCAGCCGTCGGCACATGAGTATGTGTTCCAACGACCGCTGCGACTCGTCCGTCGAGGTGCCACCCGAGTGCGATCTTTTCGCTTGTCGCCTCTGCGTGAAAGTCAACGAAGATCAGGTCACTCTTCGATCCCAACTCGTGGATGCCAGAGTCAGCTGCAGCGATAAACGGGTGCGCTGCATCAAGTCCGAAGTTGCCCGAGAGATTCAGAACGCCAAGCTTGACTCCGTTCTTCTCAACTACTGTCGCACCGCGGCCCGGGTTGGAGCGGAAATGGTTTGCCGGTCGGACAATTCTTGGGTCTTCGTCAAGCATTGGCCAAGCCTTGCTTTGCCGGTAGGCGTGGTTTCCGAGCGTGATCGCATCAACGCCAGCTGAATAGAGGTCCTCTGCTATCTCAGGAGTGATGCCGCGACCGCCGGCAGCGTTTTCCCCATTGACGATTACGAAATCAGGTTTGTGGGATGTGAGTAACCCGGGCAGCAGCCCAAGTACCGCGTGCCTCCCGGCGCTGCCGACGATGTCGCCGACAAAGAGAATCTTAATCGCACTGTTCACGCCGACTGCGCCCCGATACTGAGACCAGTGGACAGCAGAGAGGCAGACACCGAGCCAGTTCCGGAACGAACCTTTCCAAAGGTCGTGGTCCCGCGCTGGTTGCAAGTAGCGACGCTGGTATTCGCGGCATTGCTGCTGTCGGGGCTGGCTTCGGCGGCAACACCGGTACTTGTCATCTTCATGGTGGCCAGCATTATCGCCCTGATTCTCAACCCACTTGTCGCTCGGACTGCACGGCGCCTGCGGGCACCGCGAGGCATCGCAGTGGTTCTTGTGTACTTAGCGTTCTTCATCATTCTTCTCGCAATTGGTGGGCTGCTGGCAAACCCAGTTAATTCGCAGGTCCAGACGCTCCAGAATGACATTCCGCGCTTGTCGAAGAGCGCCGGTGATTCACTCGGAAGTCTCCAAAATTGGCTGAACTCAAATGGCGTACACGTCCACTTCCGGGAGCAGGGACAGTCGGCCGCAGTCGTCCTGCAGCGCCAGCTGTCAAACAGTTCGGGCGATGTTCTCGCGTTCTCACAGACACTCCTGCAGAGTGCCGCTGAGCTCTCTTTCGCCCTGATCCTTGTGTTTGTCATTTCCGTCTACATGCTCCTCTACGCCAAACCAATTGATCGCGTTGTTAGGTCCATAATGCCGCCCGGCGATGGCAGTAGCGATGACGACTACCCAACCGCGGTCCAACGGGCGGTCTATGGCTACGTGCGTGGCCAGGTCTTGTTCAGCCTGATAATGGGCTTCAGTGCTGGGCTGTCGATGTGGTTAGCCGGCGTCCTGGGGATCTTTCCGCAAGGACGAAGTTACGCAGTTGTCTTTGGAGTCTTCTATGGGTTAATGGAGCTCGTTCCGTTTGTCGGCCCAATTCTTGGCGCGATCCCGCCGATCCTCGTTGCGCTCGTCAACAATCCGGTTGATGCGCTTTGGGTAGCCCTGATTTTCGTTGCGCTTCAGCAGATCGAAGGGCACGTAGTCGCACCGCAGGTCTTCAGCCATTCGCTTCGAATTAATCCGCTCGTTGTGCTCTTTGCGCTGCTGGTTGGAGCAGATCTCTATGGAATTATCGGCGCCCTTCTGGCGTTGCCGATCGTTGCGGTTGGACGCGAGACAGTGCTCTACCTGCGTCGCCATGTTGTTCTCGAGCCGTGGGGATCTGGCGTCCAGCCACCCGGCTAGGGCGCTCACTCGCCTATTCTGGAGTAGCCCATGGAGTATCCGACCGTTCGACCACGGCGGCTTCGCCGAACTGCCGCTCTCCGCGCGCTGTTCAGTGAGACGACGCTAGATAGGGGAGATTTAATCCTCCCTCTATTTGTGCACGAGCAGAACCGGAGCGAGCCCGTAACTGGGATGCCAGGCGTCAAGCGACACGACCTTGATGGACTCGCTGTGGAGGTCGAACAGGCAGCTGAACTAGGACTAGGAGGCGTATTGCTGTTCGGGATTCCGAACAGCAAGGATGCAATCGGAAGCTCGTCCCGCGACGAATCGGGGATCGTTCAGCGTGCGCTGGCTAGAGCGAGAAGCGAAGTTGGGGATCATCTGGTCCTGATTGCCGATACCTGCCTGTGTGCTTACACCGATCACGGCCACTGTGGCGTTTTAGATTCCGAAGGCCAAGTCGACAACGATGCTTCCCTTGAGCCGCTTGCCCTGACGGCGCTCAGTCAGGCGCTCGCTGGCGCAGACATGGTTGCACCAAGCGACATGATGGATGGGCGAGTTGCAGCTATCAGACAGGTGCTTGAGTCAGCCGGCCAACCGAACACGGGAATCCTTTCCTACGCGGTCAAGCACGCCTCCGCGTTTTACGGCCCGTTCCGCAGTGCAGCCGGATCATCTCCCTCCGAAGGTAATCGGCGCGGATATCAAATGGACCCAGCAAACTCCGATGAGGCAGTGATTGAAGCCCAGTTGGACCTCAGCGAAGGCGCCGATGCGTTGATCGTTAAACCGGCAATGCCGAGTCTTGATCTGATCGCCAGAGTTCGCGCTGAGACGCTCGCGCCAGTATCCGGCTACGCGGTAAGCGGTGAATACGCAATGATCGAGTCTGCGGCAGAGGCTGGATTGCTTGATCGCCGCGAAGCTGTGCTGGAGTCCCTGCTGGCAATTAAGCGCGCAGGGGCGGGATCAATAATCACCTACCACGCAAGTGAGGCCGCGAAGTGGCTACGAGACCAGTAGCAACACCAAAACTTAGGAGCCGCAAGGGCGGTTCGGCTGTGCCGTTAGACGACACCGATCGCAAGCTCCTAAATCTGATGCAGGGCAGCTTTCCGATCGCCGTTAGGCCTTTCGCGGCAGTCGCCGAGGAGGCTGGCCTTGAAGAGCAGGAGGTACTCGACCGGGTTGAGCACCTGATTAGCCAGCGGATTATCCGGCAGGTCACTCCAATCTTCGATACAAGAGCGCTCGGGTTCAGTTCGATGCTCGTCGCCGCAAAGGTTGATCCTGAAAACCCACATCGCGCCGCGAAGGTGATCAACGAGCATCCCGGCGTCACTCACAACTACCTGCGCAATCACGAGTTCAACCTCTGGTTCACGATCGCAGTAGCCCCTGATAGCAAGCTTGGGATTGAGAAGACGCTCGAAATTCTCGGGCGCGAAGCTGGCGCCGAGTCAATTCGGCAGCTGCCGACGCTGAAGCTGTTCAAGATCAAGATGGACCTAGACATGCAGGGTGGAACCGACACGCTCGCTGCGCCACAGGCTGAACCGGTGGCACCGGCAGAAATGGAGCCAGTCGCTTACGACGAGGTCGATATCGCGGTGATTCGCGCACTCCAAGGCGACATGCCAATCGTCGCTGAGCCGTACGCCGCGGCCGCCGCTGAATGTGGCATGGAGCAGCAGGAGTTTCTTAAGCACCTCTCAGGAATGCGCGAGCGAGGCCTACTGCGCCGAGTAGCGGGGATTCTCTTTCACAGGCGGGCAGGGTTCAGTGCAAATGGAATGGGTGTTTGGAGGGTTGCGCCGGAGCGCGTTGCCGAAGTTGGTAGTCGCATGGCAACCTTCCGAGGCGTTTCACATTGCTATGAACGACCGACATATCCGGACTGGCCGTTTGCGCTCTTCACGATGGCGCATGGTCGCTCAAAGGAGGAGTGCGATGCGATTCTTGACGCGATTGCAGCTGACTCCGGGATTGAAGCCGAGGACCGATCAATTCTTTACTCGTCAACTGAGTTCAAGAAGATCCGCATGCAGTACTTCACTGGCGAGTTCGAAAGCTGGGAGCAGGCTCACGCCTGATCGGTGATGCCGCGCACAGCGGCCACCGGTTAATCCGCCCCGTGTCAACCGGACTCGACGACACCCGCTCAACAGCCATCTATCGGCGAGCCGTTTCGCTGCTTCCAGGCGGTGTTAATTCGCCTGTCCGCGCGATGCGCGCAATCGGACGCGATCCGCTGTTTATCGCCCGGGGCGAAGGCGCGGAAATAGTTGACGTAGACGGCAATTCGTTCGTTGACTTCGTCTGCTCTTGGGGGCCATTGATTCTTGGACACGCACACCCGCAAGTTGTTGAAGCGATCTGTGAACAGGCCAAGCTTGGTTCGACCTTCGGCGCTCCAACCGAAGCTGAAGTTGACCTAGCCGAAGAGGTTACGAGGCGCTTCCCTTCGATCGAAATGATGCGGATGACATCGTCTGGCACGGAGGCTTCGATGAGTGCGATTCGACTCGCACGTGCTGCGACCGGGCGCGAGAAGCTCCTCAAGTTTGCTGGCGCCTACCACGGGCATGTCGATGGCCTTCTAGCTGAGGCCGGGTCGGGACTCGCCACGGCTGGAATTCCCTCCAGCCCTGGTGTGACAGATGCTGCGGCAGCCGCGACAGTAATCGTCCCTTGGAATGATCCGGAAGCCGTAGCTGCCGCCTGCGCACTCCACGAGTTCGCTGCGATTCTGGTTGAACCGATTCCCGCGAACATGGGGCTGGTTCCTCCGCAATCAAGCTTCCTCGAGTCGTTGAGAGAGTTCGCAGATGTCAATGGCGCGCTACTCGTATTCGATGAGGTAATTAGCGGTTTTCGAGTCTCGGCTGGCGGCGCACAGGAGCTTTATGGGGTTCAGCCCGACCTGACAATTCTCGGAAAGATTCTCGGTGGTGGCCTGCCCGCAGCCGCATTCGGCGGCTCGCGAGCACTGATGGAACAGCTGGCTCCTGTTGGCAGCGTCTATCAAGCAGGCACGCTTTCCGGGAATCCGCTTGCGGTTGCGGCTGGTCGGGCAACACTTGCGCTGCTTGACGACGAGGCGTACCTTCGTCTCGCGGCGACGACTGAGAACCTTGCCGCCGCCTTGCGTGAAGCGGCAGGAAGCTGCCCAGTCCAGATCGTTACCGAGCCAGGTCTAATGACAGTCTTTTTCGCTGAGCAGCCGGTAAGGGATTACGAGGCAGCAAAGGCTGCCGACGGTGAAGCCCACGCAGCGTGGTGTCGCGCCTTGCTCGCACGCGGCGTCTACCCACCGCCCTCGCAATTTGAGGCGTGGTTGCGGGGCCACCGGCTGTCGCGGCCGCGGGTCCGCGAGCCGCTGCTGATCCCAACGGTTATCGCTATTCGCTGGAAGCTATTCGCGAAGGGCATCGCCTTCATTACGCGGAGGGGCTTCTGGTCAGTAGCTCTGACCAGGACCTTGCCCTTTTGGCTGGCGATCGGCTCTACGCTGCCGGGTTGGAAAGGATGGCCGCGATCGGCGATCTGGAAGCCGTTTCTGAGCTGAGCAAACTGATTCAACGCTGCGCAATAGCAGCTGCGGAGGGCAGTCCGGATGCTGCCGAGCAGGCATGGCAAGACAGTTGTGAACTGATCGGCGGCGTCGCAAGTGGGTCCGATCGCGCCGGGATTGATCCCGGCGAGGATTCCGTTCTCCCCGAGCCGCTATAAGATGGTGACCCTGCTGACGAGGCAGCAATCAAATGGCTGAAGAGAAGCGAAAGAGAACACCGTCGCCTTATACGACTGAGCGGCAGATGCCCGGAGCATTCGAGGGCGAAACCGTTACGCGTAGAGGGCTGATGACAGGCACAGCCCATGGGCTTGGTGCGCTTGCTGCGGGAGCGTTTGCTCTGCCGGCACTTGGCTTTGCGCTTGGGCCGGTATTTGAGCGGGCCGGATGGCAGTGGCAGGATCTTGGCCCGATCGCTGATTTCTCGCGCGACACATACCGTCCAAAGACCTTCACAATTGTTGAGGGTGTTGGCGAGGCCGGCTACTCAACTGTTTATGTCAGGCTTTACAACAAAGAAATTGACGGGCCGCTGCGCGATAAGTACGACGAGATAGTCGCTGTTTCGACCCGTTGCATGCACCTTGGTTGTGCGGTCCGGTTCGTTGAGGCCGCAGAGCGATTTGTCTGCCCGTGCCACGGTGGCGTCTACGACTTCAAGGGCAGCGTGATTGGTGGTCCGCCGGTTCGTCCGCTCGATCGTTTCTACACGCAGAAGGTTGATGGCCGAGTCCAAATCGGGCCGCGCTACAGCGTTAACTCTGAGTTCACGAGGTTCTCGCCGCGCGATCCAGGCGAACCACTCGATGGGATTGGTCAGTTCCTTTACCCGGCCCGATTCTCAACACCGAAGCTCTCTGACCCGGCTGGGAGCAGCTAGGCAATGGCGAAGATCAAGCCACCGGTGCCGCCGCTTCCAGACTCTCTGAACCCTTCCCCACGCCGCGCGGGCACTAAGCCTCCACCGGCTGGCGTTATCGCGCAGGGTCAGGAGACAGGCATCAGTGCCGTCAACTGGATTGACGAACGTCTGCAGCTCTCCGGTGGCCTGCGTTGGGCCCTATTCCGCAAGATCCCACGCCACGACTGGACGTACTCACTCGGTTCATCGGTGATGTTCGCTTTCCTCTCTCAGGCTGTTACCGGCGTATTCCTTGCGATGGCTTATGACCCGTCAACGACGGGAGCCTACGAGTCGATCCGTTATACGACCAATGAGGCGTTCTTAGGCGAGTTCCTCAGAGGTATGCACAAGTGGGGATCGACGGTGATGGTTGTTCTCGTCTTCCTGCACATGGCGCAGACATTCTTTTATGGCGCCTACAAGTACCCACGTGAGCTGAACTGGGTAATTGGTGTCGTCCTGCTGATTCTGACAATGGCAATGTCATTCACGGGGTACCTGCTGCCCTTCGATCAGCGCTCTTACTGGGCAACGATTGTGGGAGTGAACATCAATGGCACCGGACCGATCGTCGGGCCTTACCTAAGCGATTTCCTACGCGCTGGCCCCGAATTTGGAGCAACCACGCTGTCTCGCTTCTACGCGATCCACATGCTGCTGGTGCCGGGAGCGATCGGCGCAATGATCGGCGCTCACCTCTGGCTTGTTACCAAGCTTGGAACGACCTCCCCACCGTGGAACAGGCCACGTCATCGCCCCCAGGGCAGTGACATTGGTGTCGCGAGTAGTGCTCCGAGCTCTAATGGGAGTTCCGACCAGTGAATCGCGCGGAAAAAGAGGCCTATCTCCGCGAGTACGGACAGCTGAAGGCTGAAGGCGAGCCGTTCTTCCCGTACTCGGTCGCTAAGGACTCGATTATGGCCTGCATCGTCATGGCGACGATTATCGGCATGTCAATCATCCTTGGTGCTGAACTCGGCCCAAAGGCTGACCCGACGTCAACAACCTATGTACCGCGTCCAGAGTGGTACTTCTTCTTCCTCTTTGAGCTGCTGCGCGTAATTAAGCCGCCGGAGCTAGTTCCGCTGGCCACGATTGGTGTACCAACAATCTGCATCATCTTGCTGATGCTGTTGCCCTTCTACGACCGCGGCCCAGAGCGGCATCCGCTGAAGCGACCGATTGCCACAACGGCTGGAGTCCTCGTCATCTTCGCAATGGGTTATCTGACCTACCTCGGCGCAAGTGCTGGATCACCAAATGAGATCGACATGAAGGCGCCAGCCGCCCTTGCCGGTCCAGCGCTTATTGAGTGGGAAAAGGGACGCAGTGTCGTCGGCCAAGCCGGTTGCCTTGCCTGCCACAAGATTGGTGAAAACGGCAACGATGGCCCAGGGCCGGTGCTTACGCATGTCGCAAGCCGCCTGCCGGAGGCTGCTATCGCACAGACATTGCGCAACCCGACGGCGCCAATGCCGTCATTCAAGAACCTTGAGACGACCCAGCCCGAGAACTTCAAGGCGATGGTCTCGTTCCTCGGTCAGCTCAACTGAGCGCTTGTGATGGCCGGTAGCAGCGAAGTATCCGGCAGCGAAGCGGCTGGCAGCGGAACCCTTCCAGAGACCGAGGTGCGGGCGATGTTCGACCGCATTAGCGGCGTCTACGATCGTATGAACCAGGTGATGACTGCTGGATTGCATCACCGTTGGCGGTCAAGAGCTGCTGACCTCGCCTCAGTAGGCCCCGGCGATCGCGTCCTTGATGTGGCTACTGGAACCGGTGACCTCGCCCTTGAGCTGGCTGATCGTGTGACACCTGACGGCAGTGTTATTGGCTCCGACTTCTCAGAGCGCATGCTTGATCTGGCGAGAGTGAAGGCTGAGGCGGATAACCGTTCGCTTGTCAGGTTTGAATGGGCTAACGCGCTTCAGCTTCCGTATCCCGATTCAGTCTTTGATGCAGCAACAGTTGGCTTCGGCGCCCGTAACTTCAGCGACCTTGAGGTTGGGTTGCGAGAGATGGCAAGAGTCGTGCGTCCCGGTGGCAAAGTTGTTGTGCTTGAGATCACAACGCCGGTCAAGCCACCGCTTTCCACATTCCACCAGCTCTGGTTTGACTCAATCGTCCCGGCGCTTGGTCGGATCGCTGGTGATCCAGATGCCTACAACTACCTTCCAAACTCAGTTAAACGGTTTCCTGATCCGCAGGGTCTGGCAGAGCGGATGGACGCTGCCGGTTTAGAGCGGATCAGCTGGCTGTTGACAGCCGGTGGCATCATCGCGATCCATGTCGGCAGCGTGCCTCAGTCGATTAGCGCGTGAGCAGTTCTCAAGCAGTCGAACCAATCCTGACTGCGGCAGGTGGCAAGGCAGCAACACTTCTCGCTGAGGCTGAGACCCGAATCCTTGACCTCGCCGGGAGTTCCGAGGGAGTAATCGCCCCCTTTGCTTTCCAGTCGGTTGCCGCTGGCGGAAAGCGGCTTCGGCCGTTATTGACGGTCCTGTCGGCGGGTTTGGCTCCGCAGGATCCAGAGGCGGTCATCCGCGCTGCCACCGCGGTGGAGTTGGTCCATGCCGCAACGCTCGTTCATGACGATGTGCTTGATCGTTCCGACATCCGAAGGGGGCAGCCAACCGTGGTTTTCGCGGCTGGACGCACAATGGCGACGGCCGTCGGCGACCTACTTTTCGCAAAGGCGTTTGGTGAATTGGTAACAAGTGGCGCCGAGGCGGTAGCAACGCTCGCTGCGGCCGGTTCGGACCTAGCTCGTGGCGAGTTGATGCAGCGTGCCGACGAGTGGAATCTGCATGTAAGCGAGCAGCGCTTTCTCGCCCGCTGCGAGCTGAAGACCGCACGGCTGTTCGAAGCGGCAGCCTCGCTCGGCGCCCAGGCAGGCGGCCTAGACCCGGCCCTGCCGGTGGCATTTGGGCGCTCAGTCGGAATCGCTTTCCAGCTACTTGATGACGTTCTGGATGTGAGTGGGCCACCAGAGATCACAGGCAAACCGCGCGGCGCCGACCTTCTTGACGGGACCGTCACCCTGCCGCTGATCCTTGCGACCAAAATCGATCCAAGCCTTTTGGACATTGATCTGAGGAGTTTGGACACCGATTCCGCGGCAGTGGTCTGCGACCGTATTGAGGAGACTGGGGCGCTTGAGCTAGTTCGCTCACGCGCTGTCGCACTCGTCAATGATGCATCCGAGATCGCTCGCCAAATGGACGGATGGGCAACCGAAGCGTTCGTGCTGGTGGCCAGCACTGTTGTTGAAAGGAATGCCTGAACCGGTCGGTTGGCGGCACGAAGCAATTGGCTGAGCCGATCCAACTGTGAGGCTGGAGGGCCAGTCGCGCTACGCTTATCGCTCAGACCGCAGCCAAATTGGGCTGTGGCGGCTGAGCAAAGAGGGAGAATCTAGGCATGCCAAACATTGGCCCAGTTGAAATCATCGTTGTTCTTGCAATCGTTCTCTTGATTTTTGGTCCCAAGCGCCTTCCTGGAGCAGGCAAGGCTCTCGGTCAGAGCATGCGCGAGTTCAAGGAATCGATTTCAGGTTCCCACAGCTCGGATGCTGAGCTCCCCGCTGGGCAGGATGCGCCGGCGCCCGCGAAAAGCGCTGAACCGGCTGCCGTTGCTGACGCGAACGGGTCGGATGCTTCGGTCAAGCCCGAGCAATCAGCCGGCGAGAGTGGATCAGGTAACGCGCGATCCGAAGCCGGCGGCTGACGCCGCAAGGCGTCTGGTCTGACGGATGGCTTCCGTCCTGAGGACGGTCGATCACAGAGATCGACTCAGCATTATTGATCACCTCGATGAGCTTCGCTCACGCCTTTTCGTTTGCATCATCACGATTACGATTGCGTTTGGATTCTGCTTCTGGCAGAACGCGGCACTGCTCCAGATCCTCAATACGCCGCTTGAAGAGTCCGGGCACGCGCAGAGCGTAAAGCCAGGTTCGCTTGGCGGTAATGGCGAACTTGGTGCCCGCCTAGGGGCTGAGCTGAGCAGAGCGTCAGCGGCTGCGACCAATCTTTCGGCGGATGCTGGCCTGACGCCCGCCCAGCGCAAGCAGTTCTCAGAGCTGGCGGCGGGGCTGAAAGGTGCAGCAACCGACCTGCCAAAGGTGACTCCCGAGCGCCAGCCAATCACCACTGGTGTTGGTGAGCCGTTCACCGCAACGCTGACGGTCTCCGCCTACTTCGCACTTCTGCTGAGCTTGCCGATGATCCTCTGGCAGGCCTATGGGTTTGTGCTTCCCGCATTCAGCCCACGCGAGCGGCGCGTTGTCCTGCCGTTGATGATGATGATTCCAGTGCTGTTCACTGCCGGAGTTTTGTTCGGCTACTACCTCGTACTTCCTCCAGCTGTCGACTTCCTTCAGAACTTCAATTCGGGATCGTTCGACATCCTTGTGCAAGCCAAGGATTACTACAGTTTTGTCGCAATGGTGCTGCTATCGCTTGGCATCATCTTCCAGGTTCCGGTTGGGTTACTGGCGCTAAATCGTGCCGGAATGGTGAGTAGCTCCGCTCTCGTAAAGCACTGGCGTTACATCGTCGTTGGGATCGCAGTCGTAGCCGCGCTGCTTCCGGGAGTCGACCCTGTAACCACAACTATTGAGATGCTGCCGCTGCTGATCCTTTACGGGCTGAGTATTCTGATGCTGAAGTTCGCGGAGCGGCATGATGGCGACGCGGGTGTTGGCGGCGGTTGGGCTCTTGATCACGATCTTGATGACCCGAATGCCGATCAGGAAGAGACTGTAAGTGCCGGTAAGCACGCAGCTACCAATAACGACCATGAAGAGGATTTGAGCGACTGATGCTGTTTGACTTGAGAGCGAAGGGGCGCCGGCGATTCGTCAAGGCTGTCTATGTCTTTCTGGCAATTCTGATCGGTGGCGGACTCGTCTTCTTCGGAATTGGCGGTAGCGGTACCGGTCTGCTTGATGCTGGTGGATCCGGCAATAACTCAAGTGGAAATTCCTATGACTCACAGGCCGTCAAGGCTGAGAAGGCCGCCGCTAAGCCCGGTGTAACGCCAGCGGTAGCTTCAGCACAGCTTTCGAACGCAACGCGGCTGCGCTTTCAGGCTGCCGGCGCTGGTTTTGATGCGAACTCTGGTGCCTACACGACTGATGGTCAAACCCAACTTAAGCTCGCGGCCGCCGACTGGCAGCGCTATCTAGCGACCGTCAAAGGTCAACCGGACGTCAGCCTCGCGAAGCTAATGGCTCAGGCCTACGCGGCCGGCGCACT
>JAPLCG010000045.1 GCA_026392385.1 Solirubrobacterales bacterium | reverse complement strand
GTCGCTACCAGCTGGCAACTACAGGATCACTCGCCTTACATCCGGTTCAGTCTCCTGCCCGGCAGCATCGGTTCAGTTCGCGTACTTCCTTGACCATGACGACGCCGGGAACCTTCCATACCCGTGGAAGATGAACACGGCAACAAAGACCTTCTACCGTGGATCGGCAAACAACGGCTTCCGCGTCAAGCTGATCTCGACGACAGGATTCGGCGCTAGCCGCTACCCAGCGCCCGGTGAGGACAGCTGCACATCGAACTACAACGTCAACTACGGCGCCAATGTCGGTGGACTCAAGATTCCAGCTGGCCCATACGCGATCACAGCCTTGGGCGGTGCAACATGCGCACAGGCCATTGCGGCAGCTAATAGCTTCATTCTCAACGAATGGCTGCCAGGCCACTGGGCCGTAAATACTGAGACTGGGGCTTTCCACCGTCGTGGCAGTAGCTACGGCTTCAGGCTGGATCCGCTGTTTGCAATCTCTGCCTTTACCGGCTAAAGCCTGATCTCTCTAACAATCAGCGGCTAAGCGGCATTGGTGGTATACGATGTTCGGGAATATTGCAGTGCCCTGAACAGCGAAACCCGATGAACCCAAAGCCAAATAGCCACCACCTGCGAGCGATCTTCGCCACACTTGCGCTTGCCATTGCTCTGCCATCGGTGGCCGTCGCCGAAGTACACGTTGATCCGGGTTCAGGCACCGGCGAGCAGTACGCGCCGCCGCTCGACACGGTCAGGAACCAAACAAAGGTCACCAAGCCAACATCAACGCAGCCGCAGAGCTACGACAACAGTTACTCCCAGAGCACTCCAACACCGGCACCGCTTCCCACCGTCGCGAAGCCGGACACGAGAGCGGCTGATAGCAAGCGAGCCGTCGCGACTGCCCAGCAGATCACCGATGACTACAGCGGTTGGCTGATTGACCGTTTCGGTAACCGCGTGCGCAATGGCTGAGCGCAGCCAAGTCACGCGCGGCCTGCGCTGGTCGACCCTGCTCCTACTCCTGCTTTCGCTCGCGCTGCCATCCGGCGCCATCGCAGAGGTCCATACCGACCCAAGCTCGCCTCCGAACGAGGAGTACGCGATCCCAATCGATCAGGCCCGAAACAGCGCAGGCAATCACGCCACCACAAAGACAACCAAGACCGATACCCAGGCCGGAGCAGCTGCCGGCGGATCAAACGGCTCTGGTGGCGATGATCTTGGTCCCGCAATCGGCATCGGCATTGGACTGCTTGCGATCGGCCTTGGCATCGGCTTCCTGATTCGCTCACGCAGCGGCGGAAGAGGACCAACCGCACCGGACAGCCAGCAGTAAGCACCTGGCTGCCAAGCCTGCTGCGAACAATTTCGCATGCTGCTCAGTGACGCGGTGCTACCGATAGGCTCCCCGCCGATGACAACTTTGAAAGGACCGAAGCGATGCGCGCGCTAATCACTGGTGGTGGCGGATTTATTGGTAGCAATCTGGCGCGTGGCCTACTCGCAGCCGGCCACGAGGTGAGGGTTCTCGACAACTTCTCGACCGGCAGGCGCGAGAATCTCGTCGAGATAAAGGGCGACATTGAGCTAATGGAAGGCGACATCCAGAGCGCCGGCCAAGTAACCGATGCCGTCCAAGGGATCGATGTTGTCTTCCATCAGGCAGCGCTTCCATCTGTGCCGCGCTCGATCAGCGATCCTGTCACGAGCAGCACTGTCAACGTCAACGGAACGCTCAATGTCCTTGTTGCTGCGCGGGATGCCGGTGTCACACGCACGGTCTTCGCATCCTCCTCATCTGTCTACGGAGCAAACCCTGCTCTCCCAAAGGAAGAGCAGATGGCAACGCTGCCGATGTCGCCTTACGCGGTTTCCAAGCTTGCGGCTGAGGGCTACTGCCGCGCATTTACAAATGTCTATGGCATGGAAACCGTCGCGCTTCGCTACTTCAATGTTTTCGGGCCGCTTCAGGACCCAACATCGCAGTACGCAGCCGTGCTCCCGAACTTCATTACAGCCGCGCTCGAGGATCGCCAGCCGACTATTTTCGGCGACGGCGAACAATCCCGTGACTTCACCTTCATTGAGAATGTTGTCTCCGCGAACATTCTTGCTGCCACGGCACCAGATGCATCGGGTAGAACCTTCAACGTCGCCTGTGGAAAGGCAGTCAAACTCAACGAAGTGATCGAGCTGATCGCCGAGCTGACTGGCAAGACGATTGAGGCTAACTACGAAGATGCCCGCACCGGCGACATTCGTAATTCACTTGCCGACATCACCGCCGCCAGCGAAGTACTCGGCTATCAGCCGCTGGTTGACTTCCGCGAGGGGCTGAGCCGGACAATCGACCACTTCAGCTAGTGGCACTGCCAGCCAGCGAGGAGACTTCACCGATCGAGGTCGCCTCGAGAATTAGGATCCTTCGTGTGATTGCTCGGCTGAATGTCGGCGGACCCGCGCACCATGTCTCGCTGTTGACAGTTGGACTTGACCCAGATCGCTTCGAGACAACACTGGTTACAGGCGAGGTTGGCGGCGGTGAAAAAGAGATGCAAACTGCCGTTGAACGCGCCGGAGGCAATCTCGTCCGACTGCCCTCGCTTGGCCCATCATTGGATCCAGTTCAGGACTTCAAAGCGACTGCCGAATTGGTGAGGATGATCCGCTCAACGAGACCGGACATCGTCGCGACTCACACTGCGAAGGCCGGCTTTACTGGCCGCCTTGCAGCACTTCTGGCTGGCCGACCGCGGCCGATCATCGTCCACACCTTCCATGGTCATGTTCTCGATGGTTATTTTGGCCGCCTCAAAACAACGCTCTACAAGACTCTTGAGCAACTGCTCGCGCATGTCACAGACCGGTTCGTCGCAGTAAGTCAACGCACCGTGGATGATCTCGTCGCACTGAGGATCGCGCCACGTGCAAAGTTCAAGGTAATTCCACTTGGACTCGATCTCTCTGCAATGTTGAAAAGCACGGCTGCAGACGGTGCTGAGTTCCGCGATGAGTTTGGAATTAAGCCAGAGGAAAGGCTGATTGTGATCCTCGGCCGTCTAGCTCCGATCAAACGGATGCAGGATGCGATTGCCGCCTTCGCGAGGCTCTCAGGTAAGCATCCGGAGGCAAGGCTCGCTGTTGTCGGCGATGGCGAGGAGCGAGAGGCGCTCGAGAGAATCGCGGCGAGCTTTGACCTCGGAGACCGGATTATTTTCACCGGTTTTCGAAGCGACCTAAAGGCAGTTCATGCGGCAACTGACATCGCACTGCTGACCTCAGCAAATGAGGGGACGCCGGTTTCGCTTATTGAGGCTGCTGCAGCTGCT
>JAPLCG010000198.1 GCA_026392385.1 Solirubrobacterales bacterium | reverse complement strand
TGACACTCAGTTTCATACCCTGATACTACCACCGGTACGCATAGATGCGCCCCTCATCGCCTAGGTAGCTTCGGCCGCTTTTGAGACGGCGCGCAGCAAGGCGCTTCGAACCAGCCGAACGCGACCCGCTCACGGGCCGCGCAATACGCCTACTTACTAATGCAGACCTTCTGCTGCCTCAGCGTCCCAGGTATCACTCTTCACGTAATTCCACGAGAGCGTCTTGTAGCCGTTGTCACCCCAGCCAGCGCCCCAGGAGTTCTGTACCCGGATCCCGTTGCTGTCGTAGCCGACCACGAACATGGCGTGCCAACCAATCACCGTGTCTGAAGGGGCATTCCTTCGCGAATAAACATTGGTGTTCTTCACCCAGTTGTCATCTTGGAAATCTGAATACAAGCGAATCGCAATCACGAACGGCCTACCCTGATCGATCTCGTTCTTCATCGCATTGACCTTGTTGGTCCTCGCAGCACTCGTGTCCGTGTCCGGATCACTGCCGAACAGGTAATGCCAGCCGGAAAACTTGAACGGGATCGCGGCGAACTTCTCAGCGAGCGTCGGCTGATGAAGGTAGCCAAACTCGTTGACGGAATAGTCGGAAGCCTTTGTCATGCCCACTCCATTGGGGGGTGGCTTGTTCCACGTTGCGTAATTGAGCATTGCCGTGTTGCCCGAACCGGAGTTCTTATAGCCGACGACGGGAGCGTAGACGGACATCGGGTTAAACCAGTCCGACCCCGCGTAACCAGTTTTGTGCAGCTTGTTTGCCCACCAGCCCCCCATGCCGTAAACAACCGCCCACGCGGTGCAGGAAAGAATCCCGCCCTGGTTGCCTACAGGCTCGGCATAGTCGACCATCGTCAAATTTCGAACCGGGAGACGGGCGATTACCGATGCACTAAGCCTTGGAGCAGCCTTAAAGGGGACTTTCTTGATCGCGTCTCTAGGCAGCAGCTTGACGATCCGCTTGTCAAAGACGGCCTTATTCCAAGTCGGGGTCCAGTACTGCCAGCTCCATGAAGGAGGTCCTCCGACCGCGGCTCCGGAAGTCTCAGCTGCGACGCCGGCGAAGGCGGTCACTGCCAAGCTCGCAAGAACGATTGACCTGATCGAACGCATTGTCTCTCCCTCACTAATTGCGTGACCCGAAGTCACCCGAGTCGCCTTTAACGAAAATGAAGTTACAGTGGCAAAAATTCCTTGTCAAGTAACCGCTTGCTCGGCTCCCACGTCCACCGACGGGTGGACGACTTCACTGGGTCTTAGCTAGCGCAGCTCCGCCGACGTCCGCGGGGTCGGACGCCGGCGGTGGTAGGGCGCGTGAGGGAGTCAGGCTGCTGCCGCCAGGGGCCTCAAGCCGCCGGCGGGACCTTGGTTGCCCAGCCGCCAGAGTGAGTGGACCCTTATTGAACCGTCATGGACGTGGACGGCGCGTATCTTGAGTCGGTCACCGGGGAAGAGGTCACCAATCGATCGTTCACCGTCACCGTCGCTATCTACGAGGTCCCGCATTCGCGCGCCACGCAGGTCAAGCCAGATCGTCCGCGAATGTCGCTCGTCTTCGAGTTTGAGTCGGTTTGTCATCACATCAATCGCGGTGATCCTGCCGAAGATCTGCTCGCGTTGGCCTGTGCGTCGGTTTGCTTTTCTGGTGCGCTTCATTGTGACCCTTCCTTTCGCTTCTCTGTCGGAATTGCCTTATCCAGGGCCATATAACACCGGACACCTAAATCGGGTCTAAAAAGTCTGGTGAAGCTGCGCAGTGGCGTTCTTCCATTCGGAAGACCATCTCTTGGTCAAGCTCAAACCCCGGTTAGGTAAGCGCTTGGGCGAGCCTGCGCGCTGCCATCTGGCCGGAAAGCCAAGCTCCGTCCATGGTTGACGGGCGGTTGATGCTTGTGTGCTCGCCCGCCAAAATCACATTGCCGTTTAGCTGCCCAATTGCGGTTCGCTCCGCAAGTGTGGCGTCGGTGCCCAAGTATGAGTAGGAGCCGAGCGCGAACGGGTCAGATTGCCAAGCGGTAGTCAGGGTCTGTGCCGTCTCAGCATTAGGTCCAAACCCCGTTGAAAGCCGGCCGACGACCGCATCTACAAGCGCCTGCTCACCCGCGGCCTCAAGCCGTTGAGCCCAGCTGCCACCGAGAAAGCCAACGCCAAGTGGCTTGTCGGCTACGGCACTCAGCGGGAAGAAGCTCATCGTCTGACCGATTGGCGCGCCGGTAACACCAAGCTGAGCTGTTTCGGAAGGCCACCATCGTTTCTGATAGTTGGCAAAGACCTTGTCGAGCAGGCCGACGCTGATTCGGCTGATCGCAGATTTGGTGCGCTGATCAAGTGCGCGACCAAAGTCAACGCCGCCAGCCTTTAGAACGCCAAGCGGCAGGGTGATGATGCATCCATCGGCGGTGATCGTCTCGCCAGTACTTGTTCTTACACTCGCGCCATCAGCCGATTGCGTGATCGCTGTAACGGCAGTGCTAAGCGAGACCTTTGTCCCCGCGGCTATCGCTTCAACCAGTTGAAAGGCGCCACCGCGAATCATCAGATCCGGCCCGCCGCCCAAGTTTGAACCTTCCGAGAAACCTTCAACGCTGACCTCATTTGGCCCAGCACCAACGTCAAGGGGTATCTCAACCCCAAGTAGCCAGTTGAGCGCTGCCGCCTGTTCGTCGCTGAGGTCTTGGTCGTTGATTAGAGGCCCAATCACACTTTGAAGCGTTGCGTCAGGCGAGCTGTCTGCCGCAGCGTCGACCTCGTCAAGGATCTGGTCTTTGGCGGTCGCGGCCTGATCAACCGAATCCGAGGACACTCTG
>JAPLCG010000009.1 GCA_026392385.1 Solirubrobacterales bacterium | reverse complement strand
GGCAACCACTACCTGTTCGACGCGCTGCTTGGCGCCGTCACAGCCGGAATCGCTTGGCTTGGAGCAAACCGTCTCGGCGCAGCCCGCGACGGATGGCGATTCCGCCCAAACAGTCCAGTCCCATCAAAGCGCGAACAGGCGCTCGCTGAGGCAGTCGCTTGAGCACCACAAGCCAGTCGCCAAACGGACAGTCGAAGCGACCACGCCGCGGCGGTAGTGAACCGGGAGAACGCTCAGCGGCAATGCGCAACCGCCTGATTGAGTCGAGGCTAACCCCGAACGCAATTTCAATTACCGGCCTGCTGCTCAACTTGGTTGCAGCCGGCTTGGTAGTCGGAAGGATGTTCTTCCTCGCAGGCATCGCTTTCATCATCGGGTCGATCATGGACACCCTTGATGGCCGCTATTCGAGAATGTCCGGCAAGGGGACGCCATTCGGCGCTTTCCTTGATTCAACGCTTGATCGCCTTGAAGAGGGAGTAGTCCTCGCCGCAGTTGCGACCTACTTCGCGGCAAACGGCAACGAGCCGGCCGTCGCGGCATGTGTCCTAGCCGTGTTGCTCTCCTTGATGGTTTCGTACACGCGGGCGAGAGCCGAAGCACTTGGCGTTGACTGCAAGGTTGGACTGGCAACTCGGCCGGTACGCGTCGTGATTCTCTCGATCGGATTGCTTTTCGCTAAGGGAGCCGGCGTGCTGCCAGTTGACCTACTCGCACCATCGGTATATGTGCTTGCGGCACTGTCGCTGATCACCGTTGGCCAGCGGATCGCACATGTACGAACAGCACTCAATCGTGAGGAAACGGGCGCCGACCTGTAATCTCGGCTTTCGCCGCCGACGATCCCAGCGCGGCTGTAACCGAAGGAGCGTTATCTAACAATGCCTGCAAAACGATCAACCAGCAGTCGCACGCCAGCCAAGGCAGCCCCGCGACAGACCCGAAAGGTCCGCGTAGCGATTATCGGCGTCGGTAACTGCGCCTCCGCTTTCGTTCAGGGAGTCGAGTACTACCGCAACGCAAATCCCTCCCAGCAGGTCCCAGGGCTTATGCATGTCGACCTCGGCGGCTACCACGTCAACGACATTGAGTTCACCGCTGCGTTCGACATTGACAAGCAGAAGGTCGGCAAGGACCTAGGTCAGGCAATCTGGTCAGGCCAGAACAACACGATGAAGTTCGCGAAGGTCCCCAAGAAGCTTGGCGTCAACGTCTACCGCGGGATGACCCACGATGGCCTTGGCAAGTACCTCAAGCAAAGGATCACGAAGGCGCCCGGTGAGACTGCCGACATCGTCAAGATCCTGCGTGACACAAAGACTGATGTTGTTGTCTCCTACCTGCCAGTCGGCAGCGAGGACGCAACCAAGTGGTACGTCGAGCAGGTAATTGAGGCCGGTTGCGGGTTCGTCAACTGCATTCCAGTCTTCATTGCTCGCGAGCCATACTGGAGCAAGCGCTTCGCAAAGGCTGGCCTGCCAATCGTTGGCGATGACATCAAGTCGCAGGTTGGAGCAACCATCATCCACCGCACGCTCGCCCGACTGTTCGCAGACCGTGGCGTAAAGATGCTGCGCACCTCACAGCTGAATGTTGGCGGAAACATGGACTTCTTCAACATGCTTGAGCGCGAACGACTTGAGTCGAAGAAGATCTCGAAGACGAACGCCGTCACTTCGATCATGGACCACAAGCTGCCGGCCGACGATGTCTACATCGGGCCATCGGACTATGTGCCATGGCTGACCGACCGCAAGTGGGCTCACATCCGTGTCGAAGGCCAGGCCTTCGGAGATGTGCCTCTGAATGTTGAGCTGAAGCTTGAGGTTTGGGATTCACCGAACTCAGCCGGAATCGTGATTGACGCGGTGCGGCTCTGCAAGCTCGCACTCAACAACGGAATCGGCGGACAGCTCGACGGACCTTCCTCGTACCTGATGAAGTCGCCACAGAACCAGCGTCCCGATGATCAGGCCCGCGCTGCCACCGAGGCATTCATTGCTAAGTATGCGGGCAAGCCGAAGGCGACTGCCAAGCGTGCCAAGGCTAAGCCTGCAGCGCGAGCAACCGCTTCGAAGGCGAAGACGGCTTCAAGAGCGACAGCAGCCACAAAGGCGAAGACAACTTCCCGGGCTAAGCCTGCCGCGAAACCGAAGCCAGCAGCGAAGGCCAAGCCAGCCGTAAAGGCAAAGCCGACGAAGCGCAAGGCTGCCGCAAAAAAGTCCTGAAGCCCAGGGCCGCACGCTGATGCGGCGCCCTCAGCTTCGCAGGACTATTCTGAAGGTAAGTTGAGCGAAACGCTTTCGATCGCCCAGGTTGTTGCCGCCCCGTGGGGGTCGGCTGATGAGTCGGTGCGTCAAGCCAAACTGCTCGCCGAGGCACTCGCAGCTAGGGGACACCGCGTCGTTGTCCTAGCACCCGGAGAGAACAGCTCCGCTGCTGCCAGTTCACGGAGAATTTTTGCGAACGCCAAGGGTGACTCGCTGCTGCCCGAACCGGGTGGCGAGCCACGCGTCTACGCGGTCGGCGAAGCGCTTCCGATCACGCCGCGCGGCAGTCGCAAACTTTCCTCCGGGATGACGCGCGCAATTGAAGAGGCACTTGAGGCGCTGCCGCTTGACATCGTTCATCTGCACGACCCGCTGCCGCCAAGCCTCCCGACCGCCGCGCTCCGCCATTCGCGAGCTCTGAATGTTGGCCACTTCCACCAACCGGAGCCAAAGTTCCCCGCGAGCGGGGTCGGCAAACGAGTTGGCAGCGCGTTCTATGGAAGGCTCGATGCGGCGATCTGTTCCTCGTCAACGGCACTTCAGTCGATCCGTAGCTCAGTGCCAGCCCAAGCTCAACGACTGCTGCCAGCACTCGCAGAGCAGCCCCAAACAGCCGGTTCAGACAGCAGGCCCGTCACGATCGCATTTCTAGCGAGCGACGAACGCAGCTCCCTGCGGATGGTCCTGCGTGCGCTACGACAGCTCCCCAGTGGCAACTGGAATGCGCGAATTGCCATCTCCCCAGCCGCTACGCCTCCCCCGCCGCTTGGCTCCGGATTGCGCGATCAGGTTGAGCTAGTCGAGTTTGAAGCCGGCCAGGAGGAGGCCTTCATAGCTGGTTCCGAGATTGTCGTAGTTGCCGGCGCGGGCAGCACCCCGCGCCCAATGACAATCCTCAGGGCGGTTGCTGCTGGTGCAATCCCCGTTGC
>JAPLCG010000132.1:2347-10767 GCA_026392385.1 Solirubrobacterales bacterium | reverse complement strand
TCGCGTGAGCACGCCCCGTGGGCGCACGAGGATTACGGCTTCCGCGCGATTGTGGCTTCCAGCTTTGCCGACATCTTCTACTCAAATTGCACGAAGGTTGGCTTGCTTCCGGTCGTACTGCCAGAAGAGGCGGTTCGCGAGTTAATGCTTGCCGATACGGCAGAGATCGATTTGAATCTGAAGCAGGTTCGGTTTGGGGATCGTGTAGTTGACTTCGAGATCGACGATGACACCCGGATGCGTCTGCTCAATGGGGTGGATGACATCGGAATGACGCTCTCGGATGAGCAGCTGATCTCAACCTACGAACGTGAGCGTGAAATCAGCCATCGCGCGACGACGGAGCTTTCGGCCTGATGGCGACCCCACGAATCACAGTTCTCGCTGGCGATGGAATTGGACCGGAGATCGTTGCTTCGGCGCTTGAGGTTCTGAACCAAATCGGTGACTTCGAGTTTGATCACCACGAGTTCGGTGGCTGCTCAATCGATAGCACGGGCGTTGCACTAACTGATGAGACGCTCGCTGCGTGTCGGGATTCAGATGCTGTCCTGCTCGGTGCAGTAGGTGGTCCAAAGTGGGACACAACGGATCCGGATGCCCCTCGGCCGGAACAGGGCCTGCTTGGCCTACGCTCAGGCCTAGGCCTGTTCGCGAACCTCAGGCCAGTTAAGCCATTGGCGGCGCTTGCCGACGCAAGCCCACTTCGTCCTGAGGTAATTGGCGGCTGCGACCTACTTGTTGTGCGTGAGCTGACCGGAGGTATCTATTTCGGCAAGCGTGGACGAGAGGGTGACTCGGCCTTCGATACATGTGAGTACACAGTTGAGGAGATCGAGCGGATTGCCAGGGTAGCTTTCAGATCAGCCCGGAGTGGTGTCACGAGCGTCGACAAAGCGAATGTTCTTGAGACTTCACGACTCTGGCGCGAGACTGTCGTCGCACTGCATGAGCGCGAGTTCCCCGAAGTGAAACTCGACCATCTGCTCGTTGATAACGCGGCGATGCAACTCGTTTCGGAGCCGACTGCCTTCGATGTGATCCTGACGGAGAACCTGTTTGGCGACATCCTTAGCGATGAAGCAGCAATGATTACGGGATCGATTGGTCTACTGCCGAGCGCATCGCTAGGACTTGATGGCCCTGGCGTGTTCGAACCGGTCCATGGTTCGGCTCCTGATATTGCCGGAACGGGCAAGGCAAACCCTTACGCAACGCTGCTTTCTGTGGCGATGATGCTAAGGCACGGTCTTGAGATGCCGGAACATGCCACCGCTGTAGAATCGGCTGTTGACTCAGCGATTGCCGATGGTGTTCGAACTGCCGATCTAGGTGGAGCAGCTACCACCGACGATGCCACCCAAGCAGTCCTTCAACGTCTCAACAGCTAGGAGCAGATCATGGAAGAAGCCGACTTCATCTGGATGAATGGCGAGATCGTTCCTTGGGCGGACGCGAAGTTGCACGTCCTCACACACGGACTGCACTATGGAACAGGCGTATTTGAGGGTATTCGCGCCTACGATGGTGAACTTGGGACGGCAGTGTTTCGTCATCGCGAGCATTTGGATCGACTCCATCAATCAGCCGGGCTCTACTGCATGGAGATTCCGTATTCAGTTGAGGAACTCCGCACAGCGACGCATGAACTGATCGCCAAGAATGGTCTCCGGCACTGCTACATACGACCGCTTGCCACGCGCGGCTATGGGGTCATGGGACTCAACCCACTTGATGCGCCGGTTGATGTGATCATTGCGGTCTGGCCATGGGGTGCATACCTTGGTGAAGCCGGCAAGCAGGATGGCATCCGAGCGCAGGTCTCGTCGTGGCGGCGCTTCGGTGGAGACACGCTGATTCCCCACGCTAAGGCTTCTGGGCAGTATCTCAACAGCATTCTTGCCAAGATTGAGACGGTCCGGGCAGGCTATGACGAGGCGATTATGCTCGCTCAGGACGGGTCAGTGAGCGAGGGGTCCGGAGAGAATATTTTCTTGGTGATGGGTGGCCGGATCATTGAGCCTCCGCAGACGGCCAGCGTGCTTGATGGAATTAGTCGTCGCACAATCCACCAACTGGCAGCCGATTCCGGGCGTACTGTCGAGAGCCGCTCGATTGCCCGATCCGAGCTCTACATCGCCGACGAAGTCTTCATGACCGGCACTGCCGCCGAGGTAGTACCTGTTCGCGAGATCGATGATCGGGTTATTGGCAGCGGCCAGCCCGGGCCGGTTACGCGTGAGCTGCAGGAGCTTTACGAAGATGCGGTTCATGGGCGAATTGAAGCTCGCAGAGATTGGCTCGATCCCGTTGAGGTACCCGCGGCTGATTTGGCCGCGGAGTCGTGAATCAGGTAGATCTCTACGACACAACCCTGCGCGATGGGATGCAGGGGGAGGGCCTCTCGCTCTCAGCAGAGGAGAAGCTCCGTGTCGCACAGAGGCTTGACGGTCTCGGTGTCGCGTTTATCGAGGCTGGCTTTCCCTCGTCTAACCCAAAGGAGCGAGAGCTGTTCGATCTCCTTGAACAGAACCCGCTTAAGTCGGCTGCTCTCTGCGCATTCGGCACGACTACTCGCCGTGGGGTGGCGGCAGACGAGGATCCAGGCCTTATTACGCTCGCTGAGTCCTTTGCCCCGGCATGCACTGTCGTAGGCAAAACTTGGACGTTGCATCTCGAGAAGGTTGTAAAGGTTGATCGGGTCGAGAACATTGAGATGATCGGCAGCTCGATTGAGTTTCTTAGGTCAGCCGGTAAGCGTGTGATCTACGACGCCGAACATTTCTTCGATGCGTTCCGTTCGGACCCCGACTATTCGTTGCAGTGCATCGCCGCTGCCGTCTCCGCAGGCGCAGAGTGTGTTGCCCTCTGTGACACGAATGGTTCGTCACTCCCCGATCAGGTTTCCGAGGGAGTTGCTGGAGTAGTTGCTGAGTTTGGGGATTCAGTGCGGGTCGGTATTCACTGCCACAACGATCTCGAATGTGGCGTTGCGAACTCACTTGCTGCCGTTGCTGCTGGCGCAAGCCACGTGCAGGGAACAATCAACGGAATTGGCGAGCGATGCGGTAACGCAAACCTCGTCTCGATTGCTGCGAATTTGAGTCTCAAGATGGGGATCAGTTGCCTTCCAGACGAAAGCCTCGGCTCATTAACTGCTGTTTCGCACTTCGTTGACGAGATTTGTAATCGCGTACCGAATGCGCATCAGGCCTATGTCGGGCGGAGCGCCTTTGCGCATAAGGGGGGATTGCATGTCGCGGCGGTCAGTGATGACCCGATGACATTCGAGCACCTTGACCCCGAAACAGTCGGGAATCGCCGCGAGATTCTCGTAGGAGAACTCTCCGGTCGTGGGACTATCGAGACGCGTGCAGCTGAACTGGGAATAGCTCTTGAAGGCGATGAGGCAATCAAGCTTGCGGACCGGGTCAAAGAGCGTGAGCATCAGGGCTATCACTACGAGGCCGCCGATGGATCGCTCGAACTTCTAATGCGCCGTGAAACTGGAGACTTCACACCACTCTTCAAACTCGAGTCGTGGCGAGTGATTGTTGAAAAGAATGCCGAGGCGGGTGTTCGAACGGAGGCGACAGTCAAGGTTTGGGCAGATGGCGAGCGGCATCTCTCAACTGCTGAAGGAAACGGACCCGTCAACGCGCTCGATCGTGCACTGCGATCGGCGATCGGCAGGGCGCATCCTGAAATCAAGCAGATCGAGCTCGTTAACTTCAAGGTGCGGATCCTTGATGAGAACCGCGGTACTGACTCCGTCACCCGCGTACTGCTCGATGCCACTGACGGCGAGACCGTCTGGGGGACCATCGGTGTCTCACCGAATGTGATCGAGGCCTCGTGGGAGGCGCTCGTCGATTCGCTGGAGTTCGGGATGCTTGCGCTTAGGTCGGAAGCCGACCTCGCCTGAGATGGCATCTGATCAACCGATTCCACTCGCTCGCCCAGTCCTCGGAGTCGAAGAGGAATCGGCCGTAATTGAGGTACTTAGGTCGGGCCGGCTCTCAATGGGACCTTTTACTGACTCGTTTGAAAAGGGATTTGCCGACATGCTTGGCGTTGAGCATGCCAGTGCGGTTTCGAGCGGCACAGCTGGACTGCATCTTGCCTTGAGTGCCAGTGGAGTTGGCCCTGGCGATGAGGTGATCACGAGCCCTTTTTCCTTTGTAGCATCGGCGAATGTGATCCTCTACCAGGGGGCTAAGCCCGTCTTCGTAGATGTTGACCCTGTCAGTCTGACAATCAACCCCGAGGCGGCCGCCGCGGCAGTCACCGACCTGACCTCGGCGCTATTGCCAGTTCATATATTTGGTATGCCCGCTCTAGTCGAGCCGCTCGAATCGCTTGGCTTGCCAATCATCGAGGATGCCTGCGAAGCACTTGGGGCTACGCACTCAGACGGGATTAAGGTTGGTGGCCGCGGTCATCCGTCGGTATTCGGCTTCTATGCGAACAAGCAGATGACAACTGGTGAAGGCGGAATGGTCGCTCTCTCCGACCCAGGCATAAAGAGGCTGATCGACAGTGAACGTAACCAAGGTAGGGCTGCTGACATGGGATGGCTTGACCACGACCGACTTGGCTTCAATTACAGACTTAGCGAGATCCAGGCCGCGGTCGGGACTGTGCAGATGACGCGCCTGCCGCAGATGTTGTCTGACCGTGAGCGTGTCGCAGCTAGCTACGAGACGGCTCTTGGCGGGATTGAAGGTCTTGAGCTACCGGTCTCAGATTGGGAGGGTGGTAGTCGTGGATGGTTTGTCTACGTGGTGATGCTTCCAAACGGAGTTGATCGTGACGCTGTTATTCGTCGGTTGCGAAAGGTTGGGATCGACTCAAAGCCGTATCTCCCAGCTCTGCATCTAATGCCACATCTTGCGGAAGCAAGTGGAGCTAGGGCCGGGGAGTTTCCATTTGCAGAGGCAGCATCAGCTCGTGGTGTTGCGCTTCCATTCTTCCCGCAGCTGACCCAGTCCGAGATTGAGCGAGTAGCAGCAGCCCTCGCCGAAGCTCTCGGTCAACGCTCGCCAGTCTAGACTCAGCCACGATGTCGAGATTCAGAGATCCGCAGGATCCGCTTTTTGCGGCCATGAACAGTTCGATTGGCTTCGACTGGCGCCTGGCTCCCTACGACATTGCTCTTTCTAGGGCGCATGTTCGGATGCTGGCGGCAAAGGGAATTATTGCGAGTGAGGACCAGCAGGCAATCGACGCAGCGTTGACCGTTGTCGAAGAGGAGCTTGAAGCGGGAAGTTTTGAGTTCCTTGATACGGACGAAGACATTCACATGGCAATCGAGCGGCGCGTGACCGCTATTGCTGGTGACGCTGGAGCGAGAATGCACACGGCGAGGTCGCGCAATGACCAAGTTGCAACCGGATTAGCTCTTTGGGTGAGAGCCCACGCAACCGCAGCTGAAAAGGCAAGCGAGTCTCTCTGTGCTGCTCTGCTCGCGACTGCTGAGCGTCATATCGACTGGGCGATGCCCGGCTATACCCATCTTCAGCGCGCTCAACCGGTTTATCTTTCCCATCATCTTCTCGCTTGGTTCTGGATGATCAACCGTGATCGTCGTCGGTTCTCACGGGTTGCAGCCGATTCAAGGCTTGCGATGCCGCTGGGCGCTGGCGCTCTTGCCGGAGTCAATTTCGACACAGACAGGAGAATGGTTGCTGCTGAATTGGGATTTGATGCGGTCGCACCAAACTCAATCGATGCAGTCGCCGATCGTGATCTCGCCCTAGATCTGCTTGCCGCCTACGCAACCTGCTCAACGCATCTCTCACGGATCGGATCTGAGCTAGTGATTTGGAGTGGTCAGGAGTTTGGCTTCACGACGATGTCGGATGCTTGGTCGTCCGGCTCATCGATCATGCCGCAGAAGAAGAACCCAGACGCGGCTGAGCTTCTGCGAGCCAAGGCGCCACGGACAGTCGCCCATCTGAGCGCTCTACATGGCGTCCTTCATGCGCTGCCGCTCACTTACAACAAGGATCTTCAGGAGGACAAGGAGCATCTATTTGATGCTGCCGAGACGGTCGAACAGTCGCTCGCAGCAGCTCAGGCGATGATTGAAACGACAACCTTCAATCGCGAGCGGATGGCGGAGGCGGCTGGCGATGATCTTGTCGCGGCCACTGACCTTGCCGACATGCTGGTTGGGCAGGGCGTGCCGTTCCGCGATGCCCATGGAGCGATTGCCGCGCTTGTCAGGCTTGCGGTTGACAGCAACAGGACGCTAGCCGAGCTCAGCACTGACGAGGTCGCCAATGCAAGCCCACTGCTCGTTGAGGGCTACGCCGCCGCGATTGCGCCAGGCAGCGCACTCGAATCAAAGCAGTCGGAGGGCGGTACATCCTTGGGGCGTGTCCGTGAGCAGCTCGGGGCGGCACATGCAGCTCTTGCTGCGAAACCTTGAACTGATTAGTTAGCCGCTTGGGCCGGCGCCACCGCCGACGCCCGATCCGCCGCTGGAGCCGCCTCCGCCCGATCCGGCTCCCGATGAGCCGTCTCCTCCAGAGGAACCGTTACCGCCGCCAGAGCCGCTTCCACTGCCAGAGTCACCGCCACTATTACCTCCACCGCCGCCTCCACCGCCGCTTTGACCGGAGCCTCCTGCCCCAGTGTCAACTGAGCCACCGGAGTTGCCACCGGAAGCACCTGCGGATCCAGAGCCCCCCGAAGACGAACCCGGGCTGTATCCCGAACTGTCTGAGCTAGTGCTGCTGCCTGCGTCAGATGGGGACTTTCCAGCTGCCTTGGCTGCATCACGTGAACTGTCAATTGCCATGGCAGCGAGCATGAACTGTCGCCAAATTGAGGCTGGGAAAGTACCTCCGGCTACGGGGCTCCCGCCGTACTCAGTCTTCATTGGACGCAGCTTGTCTGGGTAGCCGACCCAGACGGCAACTGTGTAGCGATCATTCCAGCCGACGAACCAAGCATCACCGTAGTTTTCAGTCGTACCGGTCTTACCAGCGGCGAACCCACCGATCTGGGCCTCCTTACCGGTTCCGGAGCTGACCACTGTCTGCAAGACATCCTTAACTGTTGAGGCCACGTCCCCGCTTATCACTCTCGTGCGGTTGACTTTGTTGCGAAGCAGTCGTTTGCCTTGTGGCCCATCGATGGACAGAATCCCGACCGGTCCGCCGTCAAGGCCTCCGAGGCCGTTCGCGCTGTCAATTCGAACTCCTCCAGTTGCGAATGTTTCGTAGGCATGGGCCATGTCTAGTGGTGTGACGCCCTCACGGAGGCCACCTAGCGTCATTGAGTAGTTACTTGATACCGGTGACCTGATCCCGAGGTGATTAGCCATGCGTGCGATTCGCGGTGTCCCAACTTTGATGCCGACCTCGGCATAGACGGAGTTATCAGAGCTGGTCATCGCATCGGCGAGGCTGCGGCTCCCGGCGTATGAATCGTCGTAGTTGTTGACGATGAAGTATTCCTGAGGGCGTGTGTTCGGAATCGGGAAGATCTTCTTGCGGGACTCCCAAACCGAGTTAGCTGAAATTCCGGTCGTCAGTGCCATGGCGAGAGTGAAGGGCTTGAATGCGGAGCCAGGCTGTCGGTGACCTTGAGTAGCAAGGTTGAATGGTTGCTTCGAGTAGTTAGATCCACCGACCATCGCGCGAACCTCCGAGGTCTTGTTGTCAATCACGACCATTGACGCGGAGGGGAGCCCTGAGTCCGGCGGGAGCATCTCATTGACTGCCTGTTCGGCCGCGCGCTGCAGGTCAAGATCAAGTGTCGTCCTAATTTTCAAGCCGCCGGTGAAAGCGCGTGTCGCACCAAGTCGGTTAACGAGCAGACTCTGAACCCAGGTTGTGAAATAAGGAGCGAGGCTCTGTTGCTGAGGCGGGGTGATGTCGGTCTGATCCGGAATCGTCCTCGCGAGATCGGTTTGAAGCTCGCCGTCGGTGATGAATTTCTGCTGGTGCATCGCACGCAGGACAGTGTCGCGCCGGTTACGTGCAGCAACCGGATGGGCGATTGGATCAAAGCCAGTCGGAGAGGCAATAATGCCGGCGATCATTGCTGCTTCGGCAGTGTCTAAATCGGCGGCACAGAACTGATCGCCAACAGATGTTCCGCATCCTGGATGAGCCTTGCCAAAGTAAACTCGAGCAGCAGACTCAATCCCATACGCGCCCTGTCCAAAGTAGATCGTGTTGAGGTACTCGGTTAGGATTTTCTCCTTCGACCAGCGACGGTTGAGGTGATAGGCAAGCACCGCCTCGCGAAGCTTTTCAAGGACTGTCCGCTTGTTTTCAGCGTCGAGCGCGTTCTTAACGAATTGCTGTGAGATCGTCGACGCTCCCTGGACCGGTGACCCTGAAGCGACATCGGACCAGAGTGCTCGGCCGATTCCGCGCAGATCAAAGCCCGAGTTCTCATAGAAG
>JAPLCG010000132.1:0-2270 GCA_026392385.1 Solirubrobacterales bacterium | reverse complement strand
CATTGTTTGGTCCCGTTAAGACGCCTAGTTCTTTGCCGCGAACATCGAACAGAACGGAGTTCTTGGAGTGTTGATACTCCTGTCGGCTTTCAAGCTTGGGAAGATCGCTGGAAACCGCAGTAAGAGCGCCAAACGACAGTGAAATAACTGCAATCACGCCTAATCCAAGACCGACCAGGAGCATCCTGATTCGATGGCCCTTGGGCCTTTCGGCAGGGGTCGTCTCTAGCTCCGCAGGTTCGGAAGTTCCGTCTGGTTCTGTCCGTGAATCGTCCATTTCAGGTGGGGCCACGCTGGCCTCCAAGCTACGACTCCGGACGGGCAAAAGGCGGTCCGGGAGCGTCCGAGTCTAGCATTGGGGTTAGTGAGCGCCTCCGGTAACGACCAGCACACCCCTCCAGCCGAGGCAATTGGGAATCCTGCTGCTGCGGCAGCTTGGCTTGAGCGCAATGTTGTGGAGTCGCTGCCAAGCGGTGGACTCAAGCGAAAGCTGGAGCAGTCAGTGGCTGAATCGCGACCGCTTCGAGTCAAGCTTGGGATCGATCCAACTGCGCCAGATATCCATCTCGGGTTCACAGTGGTACTCGGGAAGTTGCGTGAGTTCCAGGAACTCGGGCATCAGGTCGTGCTGATCATCGGCGACTGGACCGCGCGGGTCGGTGACCCAAGTGGGCGTTCAGCGACCCGGCCACAGCTTTCGATTGAGGAGATCAATGCCAACGCTGAGACCTTCGCTGATCAGGCACTCAAGGTGCTTCGCAGCGACAGGCTTGAGGTGCGCCGCAATGGTGAGTGGCTTGACATGCCACTCGACGAACTGTTTGGGATTCTGCGCACGACGACTGTTGCTCAGGTCACTGAGCGGGAAGACATTGCCAATCGGCTGAGATCAGGCACCCCCGTCAGCCTCTTAGAGCTTCTCTACCCGGTTCTCCAGGCATACGATTCAGTTGCAGTTGAGGCCGACGTTGAGCTCGGCGGCACCGATCAGCACTTCAACTTACTTCTGGGACGCGATCTACAGCGTGCCTTCGGTCAGCAGGAGCAGGTAGCGATCGAGTTGCCGATCCTGACTGGAACCGATGGTGAACGCAAGATGTCGAAGAGCCTTGGTAATTACATTGGAATCACCGAGGCTCCGGCCGATATCTATGGGAAGACGATGAGGGTCCCCGACTCGGCACTCGATGAGTGGTACGGGCTCCTAGTTGGCAACCCACCATCCGAAGTGCTAACACCGCGCGATGCGAAGCGACAGCTGGCGAGAGAGCTTGTCACGCGGTTCCACAGCGAGACTGCGGCAGCTGAAGCAGAATCACATTTCGATCGAGTAATCGTGCGTGGTGAGATGCCAGAGGAGATTGAGGAGGGACACATAGCCTCTGATAGCGAGGCCACGGTGCACCTTCCGGCTGTGCTTTCGGAACTCTTCGGTATATCGCGCAGTGAGGCTCGCCGCAGCATTTCGGCTGGCGGAGTCAAGCTCGATGGTGCACCGGTTGCCGAGTTGGATCTTGTCGCTCGCGAGTTAGATGGCAAGGTTTTGCAGCTTGGACCGCGGCGTCACCGGCGCATAATCGTCGACTAGCGCAACCGCGGCACCCGGCGACGTCGGGAATCCGCTATGGTCTCGAGTCCGTTCCGGTTCACACCGGGCGCCTCGCAGTGTCAGGAATACCCTGATGATGCGATGCGGCGGTCTTTGACAACCCAGCAGCATGCGTGATCTGTGGTCCTCACGGACCAATGGTCACGCTCAAGTCCGACCACCGGTGCTTCGTCAGCGACACCGGTGGCCAAAGTTTTACCCGTCCGATGCCGACGGCGCCCACTGTGTACGGAGCGCCGTTTCAGTTGCATCGTGACAACTCTGTGAGCAGTACCTGAGTACTTCACGGAGAGTTTGATCCTGGCTCAGGACGAACGCTGGCGGCGTGCCTAACACATGCAAGTGGAGCGACGAACCAGGGCTTGCCCTGGGGCAGAGCCGCGAACGGGTGAGTAACACGTGGGCAACCTGCCCTGATGATCGGGACAACCCGTGGAAACGCGGGCTAATACCGAATGTGCTCTTTGGCTTTAAGGCCTTTGAGGAAAGGAAGCTTCGGCCTCCGCGTCAGGATGGGCCCGCGGCCCATTAGCTAGTTGGTGAGGTAATGGCTCACCAAGGCAACGATGGGTAGCTGGTCTGAGAGGACGATCAGCCACACTGGGACTGAGACACGGCCCAGACTCCTACGGGAGGCAGCAGTGGGGAATCTTGCGCAATG
>JAPLCG010000172.1 GCA_026392385.1 Solirubrobacterales bacterium | reverse complement strand
CGGGCCGGCGACCCGAAAGCAAAACCGTTTGCCCATTCAAGGTCTGCGTTCGAGGCGACAACAACATCCTCTGAGGTTGTGTCGCTGTGAGCTGCCCAAGCTGGGTGTGCAGCAATCGACTGATCTGAAGCTAATTCGGCAACGCGCCTCAGCCGCACCTCAGCGCCAGCGCTTTCGGCACCCTCAGCAATTCCCTTCGCGAGCTTGTGAACATTGCCGGTTGCTGAGTAGTAGATGACTGCAATTCGTGCGCTCAAGTGCTGCCTCTCTGGATATTTGATCCTCTCTAATCACCATAGTGGGGAATCGACGTTGTGTAGTCAGGAGTTCGCCGACTGCGCCTAGTCGCTAGCCTCGCGACGGTGTCGGCACTGGAAATAGTCAATCGCGATCCCGCGAGCCAGGCGAGGACCGGCAGACTCAAGCTAGCGCGCGGGACTGTCCGCACGCCAGCGTTTGTTCCGCTTGCAACGAAGGGATCCGTCAAGTCACTTACTCCGGATGATGTGACGGGGCTGGGGTTCGACATGGTTCTCGGCAACACCTTCCACCTGATGCTCTCGCCGGGGCCGGAGCGGATCAAGGACTTTGGCGGGCTCGCAGAGTTCATGCGCTGGCCTGGTCCGGTGATTACCGACTCAGGCGGATTCCAGGTTTTCTCGATGGGTCATGGAACGGTTGCTGACGAAGTCAAGGGCCGCAGGAGCAAGCCTGAAGCGAGCCAGGGGCAGGGGCGAATCCTCGCTATCGAGGAGCAGGGAGTCAGGTTCCGCTCCTATGTCGATGGCAGTGAGATGTTCATGGGGCCAGAGACATCGATGGAGATTCAGGCGGCGCTTGGCTCCGACATCGCACTTGTATTCGACGAATGCACACCGTTCCATGTGACGAGGGATTACACGGCCCGTTCGACTGAGCGCACGCACCGCTGGCTCGATCGCTGCCTCGAATGGCATTCGGCTAATGGGCCTCAGGAACAACTCGTCTACTCGATCGTCCAAGGCGGGGTCTATGAGGATCTCAGGCGCGAGTCAGCTGCCGCGGTTGCCAGCAGGGCGACTGGCGGAATTGCGATTGGTGGTTCACTGGGAGCCGACAAGGCTCAGATGTATGAGGTTGTTAGCTGGGCAACCGATGAACTCGATCGGACCGCTGGCGAGAGGCCGCGTCACCTGCTCGGGATCGGCGAGGTTGATGACCTAATCCGCGGTGTTGAGCTCGGGATTGACACATTTGACTGCGCAATGCCAACCCGTCTCGCTCGTCATGGGACGGCGATGGCGCCGCGGCCTGAAAAGCGCTGGCGGCTTGATCTGACACACGCGACTGGGCGCGATGATCACGGCCCGCTGGTCGAGGGCTGTGAATGCCCGTGCTGTGCTGCAGGCTTTTCACGGGCCTACCTCCACTATTTAGTGAAGGCGCGGGAGTTCACGGTTATGCGTTTGCTGACGCTGCATAACCTCTACTTCGTAGTCAAGCTAATGGAGAGGCTTCGCTTAGCTATCGATGAAGGTGACTTACCCGCTGTGGCAGCAGCGCTCCGTGCTGGAGCAGCTCCGTGGGAGGCGTAGGCCGCCCGAAGGGCAGTTAGCGGGTGTTGGCGTCAATTAGGTCGCGCATCGATTGCACGGCCTGCTGTGCGTCACTACCGCTTACCTGATGGAGCGATGTGCTCGTGCTGCCGGTAGCCCAAAGTGCGGCTGCGGCCCCAGCCACCAGAACGACAAGGATCAGCGCGGCAACCGCCAGCCTTCGCATGCCTCGCTTGCGGGCCGGTGGTCGGCCGTTAGGGCGGGCAGCAGTGCCTGCCGGTTGGGGCCGGGGTGGCTGTGGTTCACGGCGCGCGACCTGGGTTACGCCGGTCGCGGCTGCTGCCGCTGCTGGTGAACGCCCAGATGAAAGGACTCGCGTTGCGGCGGTCTGTGGACCTGGAGCTTGGCCACGCAGCATCGCGGCAAAGGTAGTTGCATCCTGTGGCCTGTCATCAGGGTTCGGGGCAAGCGCGCTTTCAACGACCGTCGCAAATGCCTCTGGAATAGCCGGGTTCAGCTCGTCAAGCCGCGGCGGCGAACCCTGCTGCTGGATGAGAACAAGTTCGGACAGAGATGTTGCTTCATATGGGGGCCTTCCGGACGCAAGCTGGTAAGCAACTACACCGAGTGCGTAAATATCGGAGCGGGGATCAGCATCCTCGCCACGAGCCTGCTCGGGAGCAAGATATGCGGCTGTGCCGAGTACGGACCCGACCTGCGTGACGCTTGATTGCTCCGTTGCCTTGGCAATTCCAAAGTCCGCGAGCTTGACTCGGCCGCTGTCGGCGACGAGCAGGTTGCCAGGTTTGACATCACGGTGAATAACTCCGTGACGGTGGGCATAGCCAAGACCTTCAGCGGCATCCGCTGTAATTCGAGCGACCTCATCGGCTGGCAGCGAGCCTCGATCGCGGAGCATCTCCGAACAGGACGCACCCGAGACATGTTCCATCACGATGAAGTGACGGTGTGACTGTTCATCGAGACCGAAGTCGAAGACCTGAACGACATTTGGGTGGACAAGGCGCGCCGCTGCCAAAGCTTCATGGCGAAATCGCGACACGAAGGCGGGATCGTCGGCGAGGTGCTCAGCAAGCAGCTTGATCGCAACGCGGCGCTCAAGACGCTCATCCATAGCAAGATGAACAGTTGACATCCCACCGCTGCCAAGACGGCTTTCTATCCGGTAGCGCCCGGCGATCAAATCGTCTTTCGTCACTTGGGAGTTGCCCCGCCGCTGTCGGTCGTTGTTGTCGGCGTTGTGGTGGTTGTTGTTGTCGGCGTTGTGGTTGTAGTTGAGCTGGTGCTCGTCGAAGTTGACGTCGAGCTTGAGGTTGATGAGCTTGTCGTTGGAGTTGTTGTAGACGACGTCGTGCTCGGTGTCGTGGTCGTAGTTGTCGAACTTGCCGAACAGTCGGTCAGGGCTAGCCTTGCGACTGTTGAGGCACCCTCAGAAAGGTTGCTTCGTAAAGCCGAGTCAACTGTTGGACTGAGCGAGATTGCAGCGGCCTTCAGCCTTGCGGATGCAAGGGCCGCGGCAGGGCAATCGCCAGCGGCAACAGCAGCGTCAACGCTATTCAGCTGGTCATTGAGTGAAGTCGCCTCGCTCGAACTGAGCAGTCCAGTTGAGCCGCCGCAGGCACCAAGCGATACCGCGCAGAGTGCGATCGCAGCCAAGCTGGCTATTGAAACTGGCAGGCTGACATTTGGCATTCGCACTTATGCTAGACGCCAAGGCGGAGTCGATCCGCCAGTGACTCTGGAAGACCAGCCGTTCGGATTGCTGACTGGGCAGCCTGAATGTCGTACTCCTCGCGCCGGAACTCGCATTTTCCGTCGGTCAGATCAAGAAGCAGCCATGCGGCTCGTGGGTCACCATCGCGCGGTTGTCCTACAGAGCCAGGGTTGATTATCCATTCAGCACCACGAAGGTCGAGAACGGTTCCGGCTCGCTGAGTCTCTCCGGTGGCCGGCTGTCCGGGGCGGCGAGAGAAGGCGAGTGCTACATGCGAATGGCCAACGAGGACAAACGGCCGTCCAGCGTCATCCAGACACATTTCCGCTGCCAGCGATGAGAGGACATACTCCCAAACCGGATCGCGCGGACTGCCGTGGTAGAGGCCCGCGCCGGCCCGCTCACCCTCCGGCTTGAGGCTCGCCAACCAGCTTCGCTGCTCTGGCTCAAGTGCTTCGGTCGTCCACGCGGCCGCTGCGGCCGCGCCTTGAGTGAAGACATCTGTGGGTATCGAGCCGATTGCGGCGAGGTCGTGGTTGCCGGCTAGGCAGATTTTCGTGCGCTCGCGGAGAATCTCAACGCAGGGGCCAGGTGGATGTCTGAGATGACGGCTGTGAGCATGGTGAAAGGTTCCTCAACCGTAATATCGCAGGCGTGTTGATTCTCCTGTTGGCGGTTGGAAAGGTGCGGCCCCCGTATGCGGACGATGTTGAGCACTACCTAAAGCACCTTTCGCCCCGTGCGCGAGTTGAGCACCGCGAGGTACGTGATGCGAGCGCGGCGATTGCGGCAATCCCAGAGAGGTCGTTTGTCGTTGAACTGGATCCGGACGGCAAGCAGCTTGATTCACTCGAGTTCGCCCAGTTCGTTGACGATCGCCAACGCGATGGCAGAACTGTCTGCTTTGTTGTTGGCGGTCCGGATGGCATCAAGCTGCCAAGACGGGATTTAGGTCTTTCGCTCGGGGCAATGACGCTGCCTCATCAGATGGCGAGGGTGATCCTGCTCGAACAGCTGCTGCGTGCTCATGCGATTCTCGCTGGCGAGCCCTATCACCGCTGAGCGGCGAAACGGTGACGGGCGTAGGTACGCTGCCAACTAGATGCTCGATCCAATCGCCCAGCTCCGCTCCGAGCTCGCCGCTGCAGTCGGCGATGCTGGAGGAGACCCGCAGGCTGCCAGATCGGCAACCCTCGAACCGGCAGCGCGGCCGGAGTTCGGTGACTTCTCAAGCAATATTGCGATGGTCACTGCTGGATCAGCATCTGCCAAGCCACGCGACTTTGCAGAACTTCTTGGCGATGCGCTAACAAAGCGGCTCGATGGTCGGATCGAACGCTTTGAAGTGGCAGGGCCAGGCTTCCTCAACCTCTTCCTTAGCGACCGTTGGTATCGCGAGTCGCTAGCGGAGATCGCAACCGCCGGTGATCGGTTTGGTTCAGGTGGCGCCGAACAGCCGACACGTTTCCTCGTCGAGTTCGTTTCCGCCAATCCAACAGGCCCGCTTACTGCGGCTGGCGGTAGGCATGCGGCTTATGGCGATGCGCTTGCCCGCTTGCTCGAGTTTCACGGCCACGAAGTTAGGCGCGAGTTCTATGTCAATGATGCGGGTACGCAGGTGCAGCGGCTTGGCCTTTCAATTCAGGCCCGAGCGCGTGGAGAGGAGATCCCCGAAGACGGCTATTCGGGCGACTATGTCGTCGGGTTGGCTGGATCAATCCCCAATGCAGCCGAGCGCGATCCGGCCGAGCTCGCGACTGTTGGGGTGGGCATCCTGCGAGACCAGATCGAAGCGACGCTTAGTCGCTATCGGGTTGAGTTCGATCATTGGTTTTCAGAGCTAACGCTGCATCAGGGTGAAAACTCGCCACTGGAAAAGGCAATCGGGCAGTTGCGCGATTCAGGTCACACCTTTGAGGATGAGGGTGCACTCTGGCTGCGGACCACTGAATTCGGCGATGACAAGGACAGAGTGCTGATTCGATCCGATGGTGAACCGACCTACTTTGCGGGTGATGTCGCGTACCACGCCGACAAGCTCAGCAGATCTGATCATCTGATCGATGTTCTCGGCGCCGACCACCATGGCTATGTAGGCAGAATGAAAGCTGCGATGGCGACTCTTGGCGGGGATCCGAGTCGCCTTGAGATGCTGATCATGCAGTTTGTGCACCTCGTCGAAGGTGGCGACCGTTCGCAGATGAGCAAGCGGCGTGGAGACTTCGTGACGCTCGATGATCTGCTTGAAATGGTCGGGGTCGATGCGGCTCGCTGGTTCATGCTGCAGCGCTCACATGACACGACTGTCGACCTTGACCTCGATCTTGCCCGCCAGCGGACGGCCGAGAACCCAGTCTTTTACGTCCAGTACGCGCATGCGCGCTGCTTCTCAGTGATTACCAAGGCTGAGGGTGGTCTTGTGCCAGTTAGTGCGTCCGGCCCTGAACTTCACAGTTCGGAACGAACCCTGATTCGCCGACTCGCCGTCTTTCCGCAGGAGGTTGAGGAAGCTGCAGAGCGTCGCGCACCTCATCGAATCTGCTCGGCGGCGCTACTGCTGGCCCAAGAGTTCACGGCCTTCTATCGAGATTGTCGTGTTGTCGGTGCTCCGCCCGAGGAACAGGCCTTCCGTCTGGCGCTAATCGATACGGCCAAGACCCAGATCGCTGCTGCGCTTGGGCTGCTCGGGGTTGAAGCTCCCGACGAGCTCTAGTCCTCGTCAGCTAGGGCCGCATTAACGCGCGCGGTGTCCTCGGCTGACAGTTGGTCTGATTGCTGAGCCGTGTCGTCGCTGGTCGGTCTGTGTCGCTTCCATGTGACTAGTAGGAGCAGAAGCAAAATCAACCCGACGATTACAACGATGATCGGCACGAGCCAGGCGGCAAGGTCGAATCCGCTCTTTGCCGGGACTGCGAGAACCGTGTTGCCGTAGGTCTTGACTAGTTCCGCTTTGATCTGGTCGCTCGTCTTCCCCTCCGCGATCAGCTGGACGATCAGTGCGCGCTCGCGCTTCGCGGCTGGTGCCTCGCGAGCCATTGAGAGCGGCACGCCGCAAACAGTGCACATAACCTCGTCTTCGATCCCCGCGAGCGTCGGTGGGGTGGCGATCGCCCCAGCTGGAACTACTAGCAGTGCGCAAGAAACGATCAGCAGCGCTGCAGCTCTCGTCGCCCTGGTCATCAGCCTGCCCTTCTTCCAAGTAGAGGAACAAGTGCTGAATCGACAAAGGCCCGATCAATCGTCCCGCGCCGCATCGCTGTGATCCGTCCCTGCCTATCAATCACAAATGTCTCAGGCAGCCCCTTCGTTCCGTAGGACTTGGCGAAGCTGCCATTGACATCGCGAAGTTGCGGGTAGTTAAGTCCGGCTGCCTTTGTGAACTTGGTCGCGTCGGGTATCGAGTCGTTCCATGCGACGCCAACTACCGTTCCGCCGAGCGGAGCAATTCGCTCCTGCAGAGCCTTGAGCTGCGGCGCCTCCTCGCGGCATGGAGGGCACCACGACGCCCATAAATTCATGACTACAACCTTGCCGCGTAGGTCGGCGAGCGCAATCGGCTTACCGCCATCGAGGGTTGGGAGCTTCATGGTTGGAGAAGGTGCAGCTGGTGACTTGCCGGCAGCTACTGCCGCATCGAGCGTGCGATCGTCGCCGGTCTGTGAGACGCCGAAGACGATCAGCGCAATAAAGCCGGCTGCTACAAGCACTGCGACTGCTGGGAGGATTGCCTTGCGCACCGCCACACCCTAGCCACAGCGCGCAGCAGGGCGGTAGGCTGTCGTCCCGAATACGCGGGAGTAGTTCATCGGTAGAACGCGAGCTTCCCAAGCTCGAGAGACGGGTTCGATTCCCGTATCCCGCTTGATTTAGGTCAGTTTCAGTTCAGCTACCAGGGCTGGTCGCCGCTGCAGGCCGGGCATTTGGCTCCCGCCGAGACTTCTGCTGTGAAGCCGTAGCCACAGCAGCACTGGTGGTACTCAAGGTCGCCAGGACTGTCGTGATCGCGATCACGGGAGGATTCTGCGATCACCCCAGTTGGTTCGGCTGGCGCGTCAACTGCTCTAAGTGATTGGCCCTGTCGCTTTGTGAGCGATCTGATTCCGAACGGCGCTGACCTGTCCATACCTATAGAACGCTCCAGCATCCTCAGAGTTTCGCTGCGGGTAGCTTGAGTCCTTCACGATGCCGAAGCAGGTTTCTTGGGGCGCCGTTCGGATACGCTGGGTGGGCTGATGGATCCGTCCCGCAAACGAACTATCCGATTGGTTGTCGCACTCGTCTGTGCGCTTGGCTTTGCCTCCGTGCTCGTCTACACGAGCTTTAGTGCTGGGAGCCAAGCAAAGACGCCAACTGAACTGATCCGTAGTTCCGTGCCGGGGCGCAGCTATCAGCTGACCGGCAAGGTTGTGCCTGGCAGCATCGCCCACGAAAAGGGTGGTGCGCTTCTGTTCAAGGTTCGCGATCGCGTTGGAACAGCGAGCGTTCCGATTGTCTATACCGGCCAAGTTCCTGACCCATTCCGTGCGAATCGCGAAGTGATCGTGACTGTCCGCAAGGGAAAGTCGGCATTCGTTGGCGAGCGAGACTCGCTCCAGACCAAGTGCCCGTCGAAGTTCAAGGCCGAGACGAAGGGCGCATGACCCGATGGCCGTAGTCGGAAGGGCGCTGCTGTTCATCGCCTTGGTGACGGCAGTTTGGGGTCTTGCCGCGACGGTTGTCGGCGTCAGGCTGGGACGCCAATCGCTTATTCAGTCCGGGTCCCGGGCGATGCCGGTGCTCGCAGCGCTGCTGATCGCCGCGTTCGCTGTGCTTGAGGTTGCTTTCCTCGGCGATGACTTCTCGTTCACTGTTGTCGCCACACATTCATCAACGACTACTCCTGTGCTCTACAAAGCCGCTGCCGCATGGTCGTCGCAGGAGGGATCGCTGCTGCTCTGGGCGATGCTGCTTACCGTCTGGTCAACGATCGCTCTGCGGGTAGTGCGTGGACGGCTGCTGGAGGTAACGCCGATTGCGACGGCAGTGCTCTTCGCGCTTGCGGCTGTCTTTACGGGAATGACCGTGCTGCTCGCGAACCCATTCCAGACGCTCGCTCAGGTGCCGCTTGAGGGCACCGGCCTTAACCCGCTGCTGCGCCACGCAAGCATGATGATCCACCCGCCAGCGCTCTACTCCGGCTACACCCTGTTCTCGATTCCATTTGCATTTGCAATTGGCGCGCTCGTGACAAGGCGGCTTGGCTCTGACTGGCTACAAGTTACGCGGCGCTTTGCGCTCGGCGCCTGGCTCGCACTTGGGTTGGGCATCCTGCTTGGTGCCCGATGGTCCTACACGGAGCTTGGCTGGGGCGGCTACTGGGCGTGGGATGCGGTTGAAAATGCTGCCCTGTTGCCATGGCTGCTTGGCACCGCGTACCTCCACTCGGCAACAATCCAAGAGAAGCGCGGGATGCTCAAGGTCTGGAATGTTTCACTGGTACTTGGTGCCGGCGTGCTTTCAATCCTTGGAACCTTCCTCGTTAGGTCGGGGATCCTCAGCTCGATTCACGCCTTTGTGGAACCTGGGGCGGCATTGCGGTGGACATTTGTTGCACTGATCGCGGTCGAGCTTGCTGTTTCCGTAGTGCTCGTAATCTCAAGGCGTAAGCAGTTGCGGTCCGAGCATCGACTCGATTCGCTGCTCTCAAGGGAAGCGTTCTTCCTCGCCCAAAATGTTTTGCTCGTAGCGCTGATGCTGATCGTCATGTGGGGGACGTTCTTCCCGTTGATCAGTGAGGCGATAACCGGCACGAAGACGAGCGTTGGTCCACCATGGTTCGACCGATATGTAGGCCCACTGGCACTGGTGATCGTTGCTTTGATGGGAATCGGGCCGCTCGTAGCCTGGCGGCGTTCAAGTTGGTCTCAGCTTGGTCGTTCACTGCTCTGGCCACTGCTCTTCGCGGCGGTCGTTGGAGCGCTACTGATCGGATTTGTTCCCGATGTGCGCGATGACATGGCAGCACTGGTGCTGTTTGTCTGCGCGGCACTGGTCGCTGGAACTGTTGCTCAGGAGTTCGCGCGCGGCACGCGAGCGAGGATGGCGATGAGCAACGAGAACTTTGCCGTCGCCCTTGGGCACCTCGTGCAACGCAACCGCAGGCGCTACGGCGGCTATACGGTCCATCTTGGTTTTGCCTTGCTGCTTTGCGGCGTTGCGGCCTCTAGTTCGTTCCAGCGGGTAAGCGAGATTCCCCTCAAGCAGGGGCAGAGCATTGAGGATGGTGGCTACCGCTTTACCTACGCGAAGCCGACTGTTGAAGTCACCTCCGAGCGGGTCTCGCTTGGCGCCGAGGTGCTGGTCAGCAAAGACGGCAAACGGGTTGGAATGATCGACACTTCAAAGGGCTACTACCCGGCAAACATGACTGCGACTGTCGGTGATGCATTCTCTGGCGAGACTGAAACGTCACTTGGATTTGGGCGGGCGGGATTGTGATCGCAATTGGGGGACTAATTGCGATTTGGCCAGCTCGCAGTCCGGTGCGCAAACCAGCGCGTGAGGCAGAGATAGCTCCAAAGAGCGCCTGAAATGCTCGCCCTGTTGGTAGTGATGCTCTCGCTTCTAGTAGTTATCGTCTTGCTAGCGGCGCCGCTCTATCGGTCGGCATCAAAGGGTCAGGAAGAGCGCCTTGATAATCGCCCTGAGGATCAACGCGTCGAGCTTGAAGCTCAGCGGGTTACAAAGCTCAACGAGATTCGTGAGGCCGAGCTTGATTGGCGAACGGGGAAGCTAAGTGAGGCGGACTGGAAGGAAACAGACGCGAAGCTGCGGGCTGAAGCCGCGGCAATTCTTCGCGAACTCGATGCGGCCAGCGCTCCGAAACCGGCTTGAACGCTAAACTGCGGCTATGTACCTGTTTCTAGGAATCGTCCAAGTCTTTCTCTCAATCGTGCTTGTCGTCCTGATCCTGATGCACTCAGGCAAGGATGCGGGGCTGTCCGGTGCGTTTGGCGGAGGCAGCGGCGATGGACCGTTCGGTGGTGGTTCGCTTGTTGAACGCAACCTCAACCGCTGGACTGTCGGCTTTGCGATCGTGTTCGCGCTGAACACGATCTTGATGCTCAAAGTCGGCTAGCGACTGCACTCAAGTTCGCTGTCGTAAGCAGGCCTGCTGTCGCGCGCACGCATAGAGCTGCTGGAAACAGCAGGAGCCCCGCCTGGGGCGGGGCTCCGTATCCATGCGCCCGAGAGGAATCGAACCTCCACGTCCTTGCGGACACAAGGTCCTTAACCTTGCGCGTCTACCAATTCCGCCACAGGCGCTGGCGTGGCGATTATAGCCCTGCTCGCCGGATCCGTCTCTGTCGTCATCCGCGTACCGGCAACTTCCCGTATCCGCGGTCCGCGATATCTTAAAAGCGAACATCCGTTCGCAGGTAATTCGACTGAGGCGACGAAACGAACTGACATGGCATTGACGAACAGACAGCAGGAGATCGTTGACACGATTCGTGGCTTCACCGATCGTCATGGTTACCCGCCAACGGTTCGCGACATTGGCAAGGCGGTCGGCCTGACATCTAGTTCGACGGTCCACACGCATCTCTCTAACTTGGAGAAGCTCGGACTGCTGAGGCGTGATCCAACCAAGCCGCGGGCGATCGAACTGCTTGATCGCGCCACGCGCGGCGTGAAGGCTGTGGTTTCGGGGCCTGGTCTACCGCTTGTCGGTCAAGTCGCAGCTGGTAGTCCGACGGTCGCTGAGGAACTGATTGAGGAACACCTCGAGGTTCCGGCCGTTGCCGGCGGGCGTGACGGCGAGTTTGTCCTGCGGATTCGAGGCGACTCGATGACCGGTGCTGGCATTCTCAATGGTGACCTTGTCGTCGTTCAGCGTGCCAGCGAGGCGCGCGACGGTGAGATTGTCGTTGCGCTTGTTGGTGATGACAGCGAGGCAACTGTTAAACGCTTCTTCAGGCAGGGCAAGAAGGTGCGGCTTCAGCCTGAGAATCCGGATCATGAGCCAATCGTCACGAGTGAGGTTCAAGTTGTAGGCCGAGTTGTTGGCCTGATGCGCAGCGTTGCCTGACTCTCCGCCTTAGCTAATTAGCTTGCATTCGCCGCCGTGGTGGCTAGTTTCTGAGCCATGAATACAAACATTTCAGTTGGAGCAGTACTAAGCCGCGCTTTCGATATCTACGGAAAGCGCCTTGGGCTGCTTATCGGTATGGCGGCAATCGTCTATATACCCGCGGTGATCCTGCGCACAATCTTGAGTAGTGAGGCTGGATTGATCGGCGGACTGATTGCGACTGTTATCCAGTTTGTTGCAGCGGCTCTCTACACCGGATCGGTCGTCAGGGTTGTCCAAGCTGAGGACTCTGGCTCTGAGCCGGGGTCAATTGGTGAAATCTTCAGCTCAATTCAGGACCGCATCTGGCCGCTGATCTGGGTCGGGATCATTGGCGGAATCGCGATTCTTTTCGGCTTTATCTTGTTCATCATTCCTGGCCTGATTCTCGTAACGATTTGGGCAGTCTTCCAGCCCGTAATTGTTGTCGAAAAGGTCTCCTTTGCATCACTCGGGCGCAGCCGCGAGTTGGTTAAGGGCAATGGTTGGAATGTCTTTGGAGTAATCGTCTGCGTATTCGCGATTCTCTTTGCGATCTCAATCCTGGCTGGTTTGATCGGCGGCCTGTTCGGTGGCTTTGTCGGCGTAGCAATCGTTGAGGTAATCCTTTCGATCCTGCTCGTACCGATTGCCGGCATCGTCACGACGGTTCTCTACTTCCTTCTCGTCGCCGCGTCGGCAGGTTCGGGGTCTGTGGCAGCTCCGCCAGCACCACCGGCTCCACCGGCACCGCCCGCAGCGCCTGCTGTCTAAGGGCAGGTAGGAATAATCTCGCACGGCAGCGCCCGACCAAGAGTCGGGCGTTTGTCTTGTAGGTACCCTGATGGGGCAAGCCAGACGGCCGCGACACTCCTTAGGGGTGCCGAGGAAAGTCCGGACATCAAAGGGCAGGGTGGTCAATAACGTTGACCAGGGCAAACCAGCGGG
>JAPLCG010000066.1 GCA_026392385.1 Solirubrobacterales bacterium | reverse complement strand
CACCAGCAGGGAGACGCAAGGAGCGGCCACGATTCCCATCGCAACAACATTCTCTCCGGTGGCTATGCCGATGGCGGCTGCAACGGCAAACAGGAATCGCGCAATTGCCTCGATAAAGACGAGCAGCCCATAAAGGCCGAAGCGCTCATGGCCGGCAAGCCAACCACGGGCGAAGTAGGAAACACCGTAGGCAAGTGTTGCGCCGACGAGAATCCAATAGGTGGTCTCGGAGCCGCCGAAGACTTGATCGGTGATCGTCTCGCGCAGTGGTAGCACGACTGCGAGGAAGATCAGCGCAAATGAACCCTGAATGCCGATCGGCACTCGCAGTGGATGGCCGCTTAATCCGCGCGCCCGACGGTCAGCGATTGTCCTTGAGAGGAGCTGCTCAACCGGGCGATAGATAACCGAGACGATCACGAACAGAACGCTCCAAAGCAGCGCTATGCGGTCATAGCGGGCATCTCCATCAAGCGCGTGGCTAGCGACCGTGAAGTAACCGAAGGTGACTAGACCGGTTGAAGCGATCCCAATCGACAGGATGCGAGCCCCGGCGCCGTAGCTGCGGGTACCACTTTTCCTGTCGGTCATTTCAGCGACGGACCAACAACATCGTCCACGGGAACGGTGAACGAACCTCGGCGACCTGTCCGTGCTGGGCGAGCATCGCCTTAAAGGAGCGCTTCGACCAGTGGTTGATGTGGCCGGGAGTGTTGCCCAGGTCACTCATGTACTTGCCACGCGCAAAGTTCAACATTCGCCAGAGTGGTTCGCGCGGGACCGAGACAAGAAGATGTCCAGATGCAACTCTTGCCATTTCAGCGACTGTCGTTTCAGCGTCCGGAACATGCTCAAGAACTTCAATCGCGGTTGCGAGTTCAAATTCACCGTCTGCGAAGGGGAGTGTTCCTGCTTCAACGGTTACGTACTCAAGGTTTGAGCGCTGACGCTTGGCCCATTCAGCCTTGAGCTTGGCGTCGTCAAGGTCGACGCCAACGATTCGACCACCATCGATCTGGTCGGCCCACTGCTCGGTCAGGACGCCTTCGCCACAGCCAACATCAAGGATTGATTTTGGCGCTGCCAGTTTGAAGAGGTCGGCTAGATCCGACTCAAACTGGTTCATCAGACGGCGTACAACCGGGTTCGTGGAGCCGTACTTGTCGAAGGTGTTGCCGGTTGGTACCTCAGTGGCGCTCACGGTTGGGTCTCCAGTTTGTCTGTGGTGTGCGGGGAGGGCTGGTTTGTGTCTTGATCAATCAGATAGTGCGGTGGTTGAACTCCAACTTGGAGCTCGATCGCACGAACTCGGGCGAGGGTTTGGACGGAAATGATTCGCTGGGCTGCGAGCAGATCGCCAATTACGCCAAGCGCAGCGAGGATCGTCGCAGCGTTAAACAGCACGGCGCCGAGGATCAGTGATTGAACATGGCCGTTGCTGTCCCCTTCAGCTACTGAAATTGCAAAGCGAGTCCAAAGCGCCAATGCGATTACGCCGGCAACAACAGCCAGGCCAAGGAAGACCTTCAGCGGTTGGTACTGGGCGTAGATTCTGAAAATGGAAACCGCATTGCGGCGCACATAGGCTGACATCGACGGGAAAAGCCTTGATTCGCGAGTCTTGTCGTTCGTCTTGATTGGAACATCAAGAACAGCAAGGTTCTGGTTGCCAGCCTGGATGATTGTTTCGAGCGTGTATGTAAATCGGGAAACGACAACGAGCTGCATTGCAGCGTTGCGGCTGTACGCCCTAAAGCCTGAAGTTGTATCCGAGACATTCGTGTGCGATGCCTGCCTGACAACCCATGATCCAAGACGCTGAAGGCGCTTCTTGAGCGCCGAGAAGTGCTCAATAGAATCGACTTCACGGTCGCCAATCACCATGTCGGCGTTGCCTTCGAGGATTGGTTGCACGAGCTTTGCGATGTCTGGGCCGTGGTACTGGTTATCGGCATCGGTATTGACGATTACGTCGGCGCCGAGCTTAAGCGAGGCATCAATCCCAGCTTGGAAAGCCGCTGCAAGACCGCGGTTACCGGAGAAGCTGACGATGTGGTCAACGCCATGCTCGCGGGCCGTCTCGATTGTGCGGTCGGTTGAGCCATCGTCAATGATCAACCATTCGACCCTGTCGAAGCCAGCGACAGAGCGCGGGAGATCGGCGAGAGTGCCGGGAAGAGTTTCCTCCTCGTTGTAGCTTGGAATCTGGATTATCAGCTTCATAGTCAGGTTTTGGTCGGCAGAGTTAAGCGCGACGCGAGGCCGAGGATACCCGCCACCGCTGCGGTAGCGTCGGCGCGGGCGATCGTCTGCGCTAAGGGTTGCTGATCGGCGCGGGGAACGGTTGAGCGCTTCGCGCCCCTATCCTCAGCGGAGCGAATGTCAGAGGATGCGTCGACAAGAGAGCTCGAGCTACTTGCCCGGGCAGTTGAGCTCGCCGAACAGGGGCGTGGCAGAGTCAGTCCGAACCCGCTCGTTGGCGCTGTAATTACTCGCGATGGCGAGGTGATCGGTGAGGGCTGGCATCACCGTTACGGCGACGCTCACGCAGAGGTCGAAGCGATTGCGTCTGCCGGTGGGCCGGGAGCGACAGTCGGGGCGACGATGCTCGTGTCGCTTGAGCCATGCTGCCACGAGGGTAAGACCCCGCCGTGCACTGATGCAATTGTTGAGGCCGGAATCAGCCGGGTCCTATTCGCCTCCGATGATCCATCAACCAAGGCCAGCGGACGGGGCCCGGGAAACCTCCGCGATGAGGGAATTGAAGTCGTGAGCGTCACAGGTGAGATTCGTTCGCGCGCTAAAGCGATCAATCAACCGTTTCGCAAACACGCGCAGACAGGCCGACCGTGGGTGCTGTCGAAGAGTGCAATGTCGCTTGATGGGAAGGTCGCATCGGCGACCGGCGATTCGAAGTGGATCTCTGGCGAGCAGAGTCGCAAACTTGTCCATCGTTGGCGTGCCGAACTCGACTCAGTTGCAGTCGGGATTGGCACTGCTCTATCCGATGACCCACAATTGACGGCCCGAGATATCGAGGTTGAACGTCAGCCGCGTCGGATTGTCTTTGACTCAGCCGGAAGATTGTCCGTCGATTCAAAGCTTGTGAACGAAGCCGCAGTTTCGCCCTTGACGGTCGTCGTTGGGCGTGGCGCCGATCGAGGGCAGTTGAGCGCAATCGAGGCGCATGGAGCCGAAGTAATTGTTGCCACCGGTGAGAACGAAGCCGCCCGTGTTGTCTCGGCACTCGACCAGTTGGGAGCTCTTGGTGTGACTTCGCTGCTGCTCGAAGGAGGGCCGCGCCTTGCTGGAGCCTTTCTCGATGCAGGCGAGATTGACGAGCTGAGAGTGTTTATTGCTCCGATCCTGATCGGAGCTCGCTCGGCGCGAGACCCCTTCGAGGGCGCGGGCAGCGATAGCGTTGCCGAGGCTGTGCAACTACCCAATGTTGAAGTTGAGCAAATCGAACGGGACATCCTCGTAACCAGTCGCCTGCGAGAGTGGTGATTGTGTTTACGGGACTGGTTCAGGAGCTGGGCACTATTACTTCGATTCAGCCTGTTGAAGGTGGCGGGGCGAAATTGGTAATTGATGCGGCCCTCGCATCTCAACTCTCAGCCGGAGATTCAGTTGCTGTCAACGGTGTTTGCCTAACTGCGGTAGATCCGGGCGAGCAATCCTTTAGCGCCGACGCGATTGGTGAGACGCTGGCGAGGTCCTCGCTGGGTGATCTCGCTGCGGGTTCGAAAGTCAACCTTGAGTTGCCATTGGCAATTGGCGATCGACTTGGTGGGCATGTCGTCCAGGGGCATGTTGATGCGGTTGGTGAAGTGGTTGATGCGACCGAGCAGGGCAATGCACTTGTCGTCAGGATTGCTGCCCCTGAGTCCCTAAGTAAGTACCTAGTCGCGAAGGGCTCGGTGGCAATTGATGGCGTATCGCTTACAGTCGCAAGCCTGGATCAATCAACATTTGAAGTCTGGCTGATCCCGGAGACACGTGAACGCACCGGGTTAGGGCAGGCAGTTGCAGGCACGAAGGTCAATCTTGAGGCGGATGTACTCGCCAAGTACGTGGAAAGGCTCCTCGAAAAATGAATTCAAACACTGAAGCTGACAAACCATTCGCTGAGATAGAGGCCGCGATCGAGGACATTCGCCACGGGCGGATGGTTATCGTTTGCGACGACGAAGATCGCGAGAACGAGGGCGATCTCGTGATGGCCGCCCAGTTCGCATCACCTGAGGCAATCAACTTCATGATTCGGGAAGGGCGTGGGCTCGTATGCCTCGCGCTGACTGCTCAGCGCTGCGGCGAACTTGGCCTTGCCTTGCAGTCAGCGAAGAATGAGGATCCCCTCAAGACGGCGTTCACCGTCGCAATTGACGCCCGTGATGGCATCACAACCGGGATCTCACCGGCTGAACGGGCGCACACGATTCAGGTTGCAATTGCGCCCGAGACGAGGCCTGTTGATCTGATCCACGGTGGTCATTTGTTCCCGCTTCGAGCAAAGGATGGTGGGGTACTCGAGCGAGCCGGTCATACGGAAGCATCGGTTGATTTAGCTCGGCTCGCAGGACTCAATCCATCTGGAGTGATTTGCGAGATCGTTAATGACGATGGTTCGATGGCACGAGTAACTGACCTGATCGGGTACGCCGAAAAGCACGGCCTGAAGATGATCACGATTCAGGATCTAATTGCCTATCGACGCCGCAATGATCGGCTTGTCGAGCGAGTCGTCGCGACGGACCTCCCGACAATCTTCGGCGATTTCACATGCGTTGGCTATCGGTCACTCGTTGATGGCAAGCACCACATAGCGATGGTCAAGGGTGAGGTTGATGGCGCAAAGGATGTGCTCGTGCGTGTCCACTCAGAATGCCTGACGGGAGATGTTTTCCACTCGCTGCGATGCGACTGTGGCGAGCAGCTAGAGGCGGCTTTAACGATGATTTCCGCGGCAGACCAAGGCGTTCTCCTCCACCTGAGCCAGGAGGGGCGAGGCATTGGCCTGCTTAACAAGTTGAGGGCTTACAAACTCCAGCAGGACGAGGGACTCGACACGGTTGAGGCGAACCTCAAGCTTGGCCTGCCTGCGGATCTACGCGACTACGGCATTGGGGCCCAAATCCTCACCGATCTAGGGCTCACCAGCATCAAGATTCTGACCAATAATCCAAAGAAGATCATTGGACTGGAAGGTCACGGCCTTTCGGTTACAGACCAGATCCCGATCGTCGCAGCGCCCAACCCTCACAATGAGGACTACCTTCGCGTCAAGCGTGAGCGGATGGGTCACACCCTCCACCATCAAGGAATCGAGTTCGATAGCGATCCTGCCGGTGAGGGAACAAGCGGTGTCGAGGTAGATCGATGAGCGGCGGAAGTTACGCGCTGGTCGTCGCCCGTTTTTATCCCGAGCTCGCCGAGCGCCTTGTCGCCGGCGCGAGCGGCGAACTTGGCGATGCTGGCGTTGATCACGAGCAGATCGAAGTATTCGATGTCCCCGGCGCCTTTGAGCTTCCATTCGTTGCGCTGCATGCCGCGGAGAGCAAGCGTTTCAGCGGAGTGATCTGTCTCGGTGCTGTCATTCGGGGAGAGACTGACCATTACGACTATGTCTGCGCGGAGGCGGCGCGAGGGATCATGGAGGTTGGTCTTCGAACCGGCGTCCCATGTGGATTTGGCGTGCTCACGGTTGACACGCTTGAGCAGGCTTTGGCGCGCAGCGGTAGCGACAAGCGCGACAGCGGAAGGCACGCTGCTGCTGCCGTTCTAGCGCAGGTTGCCGCCCTCGAGCGCCTCAGCTAGATGGCAGAAGTCCGGCAGCGCGCACCGGTAAAGCGCTGACCCCGGTATGCTGCAACGCGATGTCAAGAATCTGTCACGTATGTTCAAAGGGTCCCTCGTTCGGCAACACGCGCAGCCACTCGATGCGCGCTACCCGTCGCCGCTTCGATCCAAACCTTCAGAGGGTTCGGATCAACGACAAGGGAACACCACGACGCGTCTACGTATGCACCCGCTGCCTGAAGGCGGGCAAGGTCTCCAAGGTAGCCTGACTCCGAGGCCGGTGGCCGTAGGTGTCTGACTCACTGGGACGGTTTACGAAGGTCATGGAGGCTGCGGTAGCGGCCCTCGAAGAGCGGCGCGAGGAGATCAACGATCTCAACGTCTTTCCCGTTGCCGATGGTGACACCGGCGACAACATGTTGCTCACAGTCCGTGCCGTCACCGAGGAGCTCACCCGCCTCGACGATGAGGTTTCAGCCGGCGATCTAGACGATGTTGGGCGAACCGAAATAGTTGAGGCTGTAGCCCGAGCGGCGCTACTCGGTGCCAGGGGGAACAGCGGAGTCATCCTCTCGCAGCTGATCAGAGGGGCGGCAGAGGAACTGATCTCGCGGCACGGCAAGCCGGTAGATCCTCAGCTGCTTGCTTCGGCGATGCTGAAGGCGGCTGGACAGGCCCGTGGCTCTGTACGAGACCCACAGGAGGGCACGATTTTGACTGTGATCGACGACATGGCGAGCGGCCTTGGCAGCGCAATCGCTGATGGTGGTGCCGGTCCGTTGCCGGACAACGTCGACGCCACGACGCAGGACACTGCGTTGGCTGATGCGCTGGCGGTAGCCGTAGTCGCAGGCGAAGCGTCGGTGGCCCGCGGGCCAGAGCTGCTTGATGTGCTGAGGGAATCGGGAGTCGTAGATGCTGGCGGCTATGGCCTACTTGTCATCTTTGCTGCCGTCCTCGCCTGCTTGCGGGGCGAGCCGACTCCGGCGCTTGCCCATCAAAACGCTCCCACTGGTCGAAAGGTCAGCACAAACCACGCCTCATCAAGCTTCCAGTACTGCGTCAACTTCGCTGTCAGTGGAACAGGTCTGGATGCTGGAATGTTGACCGGGGAGCTAGAGGCAATCGGCGACAGCGTTTTAGTTGTTGGCGACAGTTCGACAATCAGAGTCCATGTTCACACCGATGATGCTGAACAGGCAACTGCGCTGTTTGAAGGGCAAGGCACGGTTAGTCGTCTTGAGGTCGCTGACATGATCGATCAGGTCAGAGAACGTCAAGAGCGGCTAGAGACTTCTACCCAAGTGCGGTCGCTCGTGTTGGCCGTTGTCGTCGGACCAGAAATTCGGGGATTGTTTGAAGCTGAGGGAGCGAGGGTAATCGAGTGCGATAAGACGCTTAACCCATCGACCAGCGAGTTGATCGATGCGATTGAGGCTGTTCCTGCTGAGCAGGTAGTCCTACTGACTGGCTCAAGCAATGTCGTGATGGCCGCCGAAGAGGCTGCGCGGATGGCCAGCAAACCCGTCGCTGTAGTCCCAACAGCAACAGTCCAAGAGGGCTTGTTTGTGTTGGTCTCCCACCAGCATGATCGCGATGCCTCTGAGAACGCAACTGAGATAACTGAAGCGCTCGCCGGTGTCCGTACTGCTGGAGTTGCTGAAGCCTCGGTGGCTGATAAGGCCGGTCGATTTAACGCCGGTGATGCGATCGGATTTATTGAGGGCGAACTCGTGCTCTGGGGGACGCCAGAGGACGTGATGGTGCAGCTCGTTGAGTTGCTTTCTGACGCTGAACTCCTGTTGGCGATCCACTCTGACGACGCCCCGTTAACGGTTGATCAGCTTCGGAGGGCAACTGAGAGCTTTGAGCAGGTCGAGATTCATCGAGGGACGCATGCCGGATGGTGGTTGTTACTTGCGGTCGAGTAGTCGCTGACCGGGCTCCCGGGCAGACTTAGTAGCGATTGACCTTGGCTGCCATTGACCCGCCTTATACGTTCGCTGCGACCGAGCCTCCTAGCTTCGGTGAGATGCTCGAAGCTAGTTGGCGCTCTCCACGTGCATCGAGACTGGAACTAGAGCTCAAACTCTCGGGACGTGCCGCTGCTGCTGCAGCATCGATTGGGCTGGAAGATGTTGGCGACCTGCTTGAGCATCTGCCGCACCGGCATGAGAATCGCGGAGAAGTCAAGACCGTTCAGCAGCTGAAATCAGGCGAGGACGCAACCGTCGCGGTAGAGGTCCGCTCGATCGAGGCGAAGCAGTCGTGGCGGCGACGCGGTCTGACAATCACCGTCGCACGGGTCGCAGATCAAAGCGGGCCGCTTGAGGCCGTCTGGTTTAACCAACCGTGGGTAGCTCGCCAGCTTCCGGTCGGCTCAGCGGTGCTGTTGCACGGCCGTTACGAGGGGCGCGGCCGGTTCCGGGTCGCGGTAGCGCGGTCGATATTCCGGAACCGCTGCCAGCGAGGATCCTGGCTGAGCACCGTCTCCCGAACAGACAGGATGCGATTGACGCGATTCACTTTCCGGCAACGCCAGACGACTACCTAGTTGCCCGCCGCCGATTGGCCTTTGATGAACTGCTGATGACGCAGCTTGACCTGCTGATGAGGAGGATGCGACGCGAGGCTGGTAGTCCGGCACCAGCGCTCCAAAGTGAATCGGAGCTGGCCGATCGTTGGATCGCCTCACTTCCGTTTGAGCTAACCGGCGATCAGCAGCACGCATTCGATGTCGTCGCAAATGATCTTGCCCGCAATCGGCCGATGCAGAGGTTGCTGATGGGGGAGGTTGGTTCCGGGAAAACAGTGGTCGCAATTTTTGCTCTTCTGAGGGCTTATGAGTGCGGGCAGCAGGCGATGTTGATGGCTCCAACTGAGACGCTTGCGATTCAACACATGCGCAGCATCGAACGGCTGCTTGACGGACTTGTTGTGCCAATTGCGCTTCTAACGGGCTCAACGCCGGCGGCTGAGCGAAAGAAGATTCTTAGCCGTTTGGCTAGCGGTGAGCTTGCGATTGTCGTCGGCACGCACGCACTGCTCGAGTCGGACCTTGAGGTTCCGCATCTTGCCGTCTGCGTTGTCGATGAGCAGCATCGCTTTGGCGTCCGTCAACGGGAGAGATTGGCCGCTCAGCGAGGCGATCAGATTCAGCCACATGTCCTGCACATGACGGCTACGCCAATTCCAAGAACTCTGGCACTAGCTGCATACGGCGACCTTGATACGAGCGCCATTCGCGAGCTGCCGTCCGGCAGGAGCCCGATTGCCACCCACATCGTTTCCGGAGTTGCTGCAAGGTCTAGGGCCTACGAGCGCATTCATGAAGAGGTGGCTGGTGGCGGTAGAGCGTTTGTCGTATGTGCGCTGGTCGAAAACTCTGAGGCACTCGATGCACGAGCTGCAACCGAGGAGCGTGACAGGCTGGCTGAAGGTCCACTTAAGGGGCTGTCGGTTGGGTTGATGCATGGTCGAATGACCGTTGGCGAGAAGGAGTCGGTGATGTCCGAGTTTGCAAGTGGGAAACTCGATGTTCTCGTTTCAACGACGGTCATTGAGGTTGGCATTGATGTTCCAGAGGCGACGGTCATGCTCGTTGAGGACTCTGAACGGTTTGGGCTGGCCCAGCTGCACCAGCTGAGAGGTCGGGTCGGTAGGGGGACGAAGCCTGGACTCTGCCTGCTCTGTGGTTCAGCCGATGCGCGGCGCCTGCAAGCAATGGTTGACACCAACGACGGCTTTAAGCTCGCTGAACTTGATCTTGAATTGCGAGGCGAAGGGGAGATAACGGGGCTGAGGCAGTCTGGGGCGGCGACACTCAAGGCGGCACGGTTACCTGAGGACCTTGAGCTGCTTGAAGTTGCCCATGATGTCGCAGCCGAGCTACTCGCTGATGATCCTCAGCTAGTTGATCCGGCAAATGCGGTGCTCGGGCTGGAGTTGCGCCGAAGGCTGCTCGTTTCCGGCGAGGAACAGATTGCCGCCTAAGTGAATCGCGAACGATGCTCAAACTGATTGCTGGGCAATACGGTGGCCGCAAGCTAGTCACTCCCAAAGGCACCGATACTCGGCCGACATCCGCGCGAGTTAGGGAGTCGCTGTTTTCGATGCTCGGCGAGCTAAACGGCATCTCGGTCCTTGACCTCTTTGCAGGTTCTGGGGCGCTCGGGTTGGAAGCGCTCTCTCGCGGCGCAGACAGGGCGGTGTTCGTTGAGCGGGACCGGGCGGCAGCTGAATGCGTCCGTCAAAACATCGACACACTGGCTGCGGAGGCAAGAGTTCTAGAGCTTGACTGGAAGCGAGCAGTTAGTCAGCTCGTATCAGAGGGTCAGGTCTTTGGCCTCGTATTCCTCGATCCTCCATACGGAGATGCGTCCTTGATAGGCCCGCAGATCGCTGAACTGATCACGCCTATTCTTGAACCTGACGCACGCTTAGTGAGCGAGAGCGATGCTCGCGATCCAATCGGGATTGGACTGCCGGTCACGCGCGAACGCCGCTACGGCGATACGCTCCTGCAATTCCATGAGTTTGAGTAAGCGCACAGCCATCTGCCCCGGGTCGTATGACCCGATCACAAATGGTCACCTCGATGTGATCAGCCGTGCTTCACTGATCTTCGATCACGTGATTGTCGCGGTCGTCAACCTGCCGATCCGCAAGGGGAGCACGCTCTTCTCGGCCGAGGAGCGCGTTGAGATGGTCTCTGAAGTGACGAGCGATCTCGAGAATGTCAGTGTTGAGACCTTCTCGACACTAGTAGTCGACTTTGCCCGCGAGCGCGGGGCTGCAACCATTGTCAAGGGGCTGAGAGCTATTTCAGACTTCGAATATGAGTTTGAAATGAACCAGCTCAACCGTCAGCAGGCTCCAGATATTGAGTCGGTTTATCTGATGGCATCCCCGCAATACAGTTTTGTTAGCTCAAGTGGAATCAAAGAGCTCGCAACATTTGACGGCGACATCGCCGGAATGGTGCCTCCGCTCGTCGCGGAGCGCCTTAAGGAAGAACTTTCCCGTTAGCAGGAAGACGGGGATCGGAGCCGAAAGGAACGCACATGGATGTCCTTGTTCTAATTGACAAGCTCGATGATCTTGTCCATAACGCCAAGTACGATCTCCTTGATCAGATGCGTGCCACGATCCCTGAAGAGATTAAGCAGGCTCGCTGGATCGTCAAGGAGCGTCAGGAGATGCTTGCCGAAGCTAAGCGCGAAGCGGAGCGAATTATTACCGATGCTCGTGAGCGCCAAGATCAGCTGATCGCTCAGGAAGAGGTAACGCGTGAGGCTGAACGTGCGGCAGAGGACATTGTTGAGGATGCCCATGCTCGCGAGCGTGAAATTCGACTTGGAGCCGAGGACTATGCGGACGAAGTCCTGCACAGCCTTGAGGAGAACTTGACGCGATTCATCTCGGCTGTGCAGCGTGGACGTGACCGGCTCGCCGGTCGCGATCACGAAGAAGACGCCTAGCCGCCGGTAGCGCAGTTGTCTGATCAACAATCAGCTGGCCGGCTTGATCAGCTGGCCGGTTTTGGTATGGCATTGAAGACGCTTGCAGGCGCTGGCGTTCTTGCTCCGCAGCGTCCAGACCGCGTAGCTAAGTCTGTGAGCGCGTTACGGCGCTTCGGACCTACTACTGCTGCAGCGCTTGAGTCATGGGATGCCCGTGACTCGAACCGGGTGGCCGTAATTGACGATGCCGGCGTACATTCCTACGGCGAGCTAAACCGTCGGAGCTCGGCTGTTGCCGCCGGCCTCTATCGAAGTGGATTGCGGGCTGGTGATGCTGTTGGGTTGCTCTGTCGTAATCACGCAGGTTTTATCGTCGCCCTCGGTGCGCTGGCGCGGATCGGTGCTGACACAGTCCTGCTTAACACTGGCTTTGCCGGCCCGCAGCTCGCAGATGTTGCAGACCGTGAAGGGGTTAAGACTCTGATACTTGACGAGGAGTTCCTGGCTGTTTGCTCGGAAATATCCGAGGATGTTGCGAGGATTCTCAGCTGGCAGGGTGACAACGCTGATCAACTGGAAAGCTTGGATTCTTCACCGCCTCCTGCGCCAGAGAACCCCGGTCGCACTGTGATCTTGACCTCGGGGACGACCGGCACGCCAAAGGGTGCGAACCGTGGCAAGCCGCCGTCGCTATTAGATGGTGCAGTTCTGCTCGAGGCGATTCCGCTCAGGACTGGCGATATCTCGGTTATCTCGGCGCCGGTCTTCCACTCTTGGGGGTTTGTAAACCTCGGTTTAGGTCTGGCGCTTGGCGCAACGATCATCCTCCGGCGTCGTTTCGACCCGGCTGAAGTGGTAGTGGATCTAAATCGCTTCAATGCAAGTGTCCTAGTCGTTGTTCCGGTCATGTTGAGCAGAGTTCTGGAGCTGCCGCCGGAGGCGAGTCAGGTTGCGCCAGGGGCATTGCGGATCATTGCTCTGAGCGGTTCCGCTCTACCCGGCGACTTAGCTCAGCGCGGACTCGACAAGTTCGGGCCTGTTCTCTACAACTTCTATGGGTCTACAGAGGTCGCATGGGCAACGATCGCGGGGCCAGCAGACCTGCGAGCGGCACCTGGAACAGCTGGTCGGCCGCCGCGCGGAACGGTTCTACGGTTACTTGATGAGGATGGGGTCCCCGTTCCAGATGGGGAGAGGGGAAGGATCTTCGTCGGTAACAAGATGCTCTTCGAGGGTTACACCGGTGGTGGAACGAAGGCAGTCGAGTCTGGGCTGATGGCGACTGGTGATGTTGGCACCGTTGATCCTGAGGGGCGTCTGTTCGTCGAAGGGCGGGATGACGACATGATTATTTCCGGAGGCGAGAATGTCTTCCCCGAGGAGGTTGAGAACTGCATTCTGCAGCATTCGGGCGTGCTCGAAGCAGCTGTAGTCGGCGTCGACGACGAGGAGTTTGGACAGAGACTTCGTGCTGTTGTGGTGCTCCGCCCAGATAGCCAACTCGATGAGTCGGCATTGCGCGAGCACGTACGCGGGCATCTAGCGCGCTACAAGGTCCCACGCGAGGTCATATTTGTCGAGCAGCTTCCGCGTAACGAGACCGGCAAGGTTCTGCGCCGGTCACTCAGAGATTAAGTAGCTCTAACGCTACCCTCAGTCAATGCAATCCGAGACAGGCAAGATCGATCTCGCTGGATTGCGGATGGTTCCCGGTGACGGCCAGACCGTTGAAATAGCTGTCCCTGCAAGGCAGTTCAAATTGGGAGGCGTTGAGTACCGAGCTCAACCAGACCCGATTACCACCGCAATCTCCATTTCACGGACGGTTGGCGACGGTTGGGCATTCAAGCTCTCATTCGACTCTGTGATCCGAGGTGAATGTGCTCGCTGCCTCGAGCCCGCACAACTTCCTGTCAGTGTTGTCGCGAGAGAGGTGCACCGTGTGGGCGGCGGCGAAGACCTTGAAAGCCCCTATTTGCAGGACGATTTGCTTGATGTTGAGTCATGGGCGAACGACGCGCTACTGCTGGCTCTACCAGCCTCGATTATCTGCACGAAAGACTGTCGCGGCCTTTGCGATGTCTGCGGTGAAAGACTCGCTGACCTTCCTGATGATCACGCTCACGAGCGTCCGCCTGATCCGCGCTGGGAAGCGCTGCGGCGACTGGACACCTAGCAGAGGCCGTTCACTGGTAACCTGCAGGACGCAATGGCGGTACCAAAGCAAAAACAGTCGCACTCACGCACCAACAAACGGCGCTCGCAGCATCGCGCCGCCGTGCCGACTGTCCACGGATGCCCATCATGTGGTGCACCTGCCGTCCCGCATCGTGTCTGTGCAGCCTGCGGAAATTACCGCGGTCGCCAGGTACTCGGCAACGCTTAGTCGGGCTCTGATTTGACTACCGTCGCTGTTGACGCAGGCGGGGCAGACGCCGGACCACGGGAAGTTGCTGCTGGCGCCATTGATGCTGCACGCCAGGGAATCAATGTCAAGTTATTTGGCAGCGCTGAGGAGATCGGCCCGGTTGGTGAAGGGATTGAGGTAATTGATGCCCCAGTTTCGATTGCGAAGGTCGCCGATCCTGTTGCGGCGGTCAGGGAACAGCCAGATGCCTCGATCGTTCAGGCTGCCCGTTCAGTTGCCTCCGGTGAAGCCGATGCCTTGGTATCGGGCGGTTCGACCGGCGCAGTGCTCGCTGCCGGTGTTCTCCATATCCGGCGCCAGCGTGGTGTGCATCGTCCAGCACTTGCGATCCTTGTTCCGATTCCTGGTGCACCAGTTTTGCTCCTCGATGTTGGTGCTAGTAGCGAATCACGGCCGGAGAGGCTCGTTCAGCACGCTCACATTGGTGCCGCCTTCTCTGAAGTTGTCCTGGGTATCGCGCGGCCACGTGTAGCGCTGCTCTCAAATGGTGAAGAGGCGTCGCGTGGAACTCCGGAGGTTATTGCGGCGCATCAAATACTTAGTGATGGCACTGGCATTGACTTTGTCGGCAATGTCGAGGGACTCGGTATCGCAACTGGGGAGGCCGATGTTGTTGTTACTGATGGCTTTACCGGGAATGTTGCTCTCAAACTAATGGAGGGCGTCTCATCGGCTGTGATTGGTGCTGTAAGAGCGGCCGCTGCTTCTGACGCTCGGGCAGCAGCGGGCGCGCTGCTGATGAAGCCTGCTTTGAGCGGCCTGCGTGATCAACTCGACCCGGAGCAGCATGGCGGCGCCTATTTACTTGGATTGCGCAGCGTCGTGATAGTTCCGCATGGCCGCTTCGGCCGGCGTGGAATAGCGAAAGCAATCGAACTGGCAGCTTCGGCCTCAGATGCTGATGTTGCGGGTCGCACGCACTCGGCGCTTGAGGCTGCGGGAGCGTTGCGCAGCAGCAAGTAGCTGGGCCGCTGCGCGTCCGCAGCGTCGAATAGCTTGCGACGCCATGGAACGGCAGGAAATCCTTGAAGTAGTCCGAACGCACCTAGTTGAGGAGCTTGATGTTGAGCCGGACGAGGTGGTTGAAACGACTAACTTCCGTGAGGACCTCGAGGCCGATTCGCTTGACCTCTACACGCTGCTCCAGGAGCTAGAGGATCGCTTTGGTATGAAGTTGACCGACCAACAGGCCGCAGAGATAGAGACTGTTGCGCAAGCGATTGATGCCGTTGAAAAGTACGCGACTGGCGATAGCGAGCAGGGGCCCTGAATTCCCAGCGATCTCCAAGGGCTTGCCGAGTCACTGCCGGACGATCTGTCACGGCAGATGACCGCGCATTCGTCGTGGGCGCAGCCGCGCAGCAGCAGTTACGAGCGACTCGCTTTCGTGGGAGACAGCCTGCTCTCACAGATCGTTACGTTGCACCTCGATCGATCGATGCAGGGCTCAGGTGTCACTCCTGGCGACATGACGAGGGTGCGAGCACAGGTTGTTGCCGACAGCACTCTGAGGTCGGTTGCCGAATCGATCGGTTTGGACAGGCTGGCAGTTGCGAATGCACCCGCTCAGGAGCGGGAAAACGCCGAGCGAATTGTCGCTACGGGCAAGCCGCTTGCCTCGATGTTCGAAGCGCTGATTGCGGCATGCTGGCAGCATTTCGGTGCGGAACAGACGTCAGTCGCTGTGATCGACAGCCTCAGTGCTCAGATTGCAGCTGCGCAGCAGGAGCCGCTCGACGAGAAGTCAATGCTTCAAGAGCTGTTGGCGAGAGCCGGCGACGGCGTCCAATATGTCGGGGCCGCTCCAGAGGGGCCGCCGCACCAACCAACCTTCGAAGTGAAGGCGGTGCTAGAGAGCGACGGCAGGGTAATCGGCCGCGGGCGTGGATCAAGCAAGAAGTCTGCCGAGCGGAAGGCTGCTGCTCAGGCACTCGAAACAATCTCCGAATGGAAACCTTGACCTGATGTATCTCAAGGAGATCTCAGTCAAGGGGTTCAAGTCCTTCCCTGATCGGACGCGGCTTGAGTTCGCGCCAGGCGTCAGCGTAGTAGTCGGACCAAATGGCTCCGGTAAGTCGAATGTCACGGACGCAGTGCTCTGGGCGATGGGCGAGCAATCTCCGCTTGCGGTTCGCGGGCAGTCAATGCAGGATGTGATCTTTGGTGGTGGAGCTGGCCGACAGGCCTCGCGCTCGGCGGAGGTTGAACTTGTTTTCGACAACAGCGACGGGTCGCTGCCGTTTCCTGCAGCTGAGGTATCGGTCATGCGGAGACTTGATCGCAACGGTGAAGGGGAATATCGCCTCAATGGTGCTCGCTGTCGGCTGACTGATGTTCTTGAGGTTCTTTCCGATAGTGGACTCGGGAAGGAAGGTCATTCGGTCATTGGCCAGGGGCGGGTTGAGCAGATCGTGACTTCAAAGCCACGCGATCGACGCCTGTTGATTGAAGAGGCGGCTGGTCTTGGAAAGCATCGTAGGCGGAGGCGTCGGGCGCAGATCAAACTTGATCGGACTCGCGACAATCTCGACAGGGCGCTGGATGTTGAACGCGAAGCTCGCACTCGACTCAAGCCACTTAAGCGTCAGGCTGAGGCGGCCGAGATCCATGCCCGGCTAGAGCGGCAGTCGCTTGAGGCACGATGGAGCATCGCGAAGGACGATCTGAGGGCGCGCATTGCCGAACAGGATGCAGCTGAAAAGGTTGGTCTCGCTGCTCGCGCTGAGCGCGACCGGATAACCGTGGAGGCGGCTGCGATCGGCAAGCAGCGCGTTGAGGCAGAGGAGGCATTGGCTGGACTCGCTGCAAAACGCGATGACATCGCCTCACGCACCTATGCCGTGCGCGCAGCGGGCGATCGAATTGACGATCGCAGAGCAGCAGCGGAATCCGCACTTGAGTCGCTAACTCAGCGAGTAGCTGCGGCTGAGCAGGAACTGGCCGCTGCGGAAGCCAGCCCTGACGACGGTGGCACGAGCGAGGCTCAGGCTGCGGCTCGAGCGGAGCTGAGTGCCGAACTTAGACGGCTTGACGCTGAACTTGAGCGTGAGCGGGCTGGCGATCTTCAGGGTTTGGAGCAGGAAGCGATCGAGTCGGCAAAGCTGGCAGTCGCGGCCTCCGAGCAGGCTTCGGTTGCTGCTGAGCAGTCGAAGGAGAACGCCTCAAAGCTCGAGAAAGCCCGCGAGGCTGAGCGTGCTGCGCAGATCTCAGTTGATCAAGCTCGAAAGGCTCTCGCCGGCATTGAGCGACAGATTGCCTCGGTTGATGAGTTTCTGCGAACAAATGCTTCCGCGCCGGACGGAACCAAGGCGCTTGCCGATGGAATCACAGTCGCGAAGGGGTTCGAAGCTGCCGTAACAACTGCGCTCGGGGGGCGTCTCGCTGCTGCCGTTGTTGACAGCCTCGGCGATGGAACCGCGCTACTTGACAGTGCTGGGGAAAACGGTGGGCTAGTACTGGTCTCGCGACACATTGCAAAGCGAGAACTAGCCGGCGAGGCACCTGTTGCTGGCGCGAGAAACCTCGCCCAATTTGTTGAAGGTGATGATCAGCTCTGTGAGATAGCAAGGAACCTCTTGGCTGACTGCTGGCTGGTAGAGGATTTCGTCGCGCTTCCCGATAATTTTGCCGGTCTTGCTGTTACGACCAGCGGGCGTTCATGGTCCGGGGCAAGCGGTGAACTTCGGCAGAGTTCCGGCGGCGGCGCTGGTCGCATTCTTGAAGAGCGCAATCGTCGGCTCGCACTGACATCTGAGTTGAGCTCAGCGCAGGCCTCAGTGGACAGCGCCGAGGTGGCTGCACAAAGCGTCAAGAACGATTTTGAGCAGCTTCAAGCTGTTGCAGTTGAAAGCGATCGTGAGCGTCGAGAGCAGCGCGCTGCTGCAGACTCAGCTGCGGAGGCCCAGCGGCGCGCAGAGTGGGTTCTCAACACGCGCAAGCAGGCGCCACAGGCTGGGCCGGCCGCCGTACGGAGAGCGGAAGTTGCCGCTGAGTTGGCGGCAGAGGAGCGAATCGCCGCACGACTTGCCGCACAGCAGAAGGGCGCCACCGCAAGGTTGACGGCCCTCGCTAGCGGCCTTAAGCGGGACCGTGAGCTAATCCCTCAGACGCACCAGGTCTTGGCTGTGCTTGAACGGGCCGCTAAGTCTGTTGCCGAGGTTCGAGCCCGATTTGATGCGGAGCTTGCCGGCGATGGAGGTAAGGGCGACGGTGTCGCACAGCAGCTGCGAACTCTCGCCGGAAAGGAAGCTGCCCTGCAGGCGGCCTTAGGTACAGCGGGCGAGGCTGTAACGGTCGCCGAAGTTGAATTGCAGCGGCTTCGGGACCGCGCCAAGGAGTCAGCCGAACTTACGACCGGACTGGCAAGCGCGTTGGAGCTAGAAGACGGACCTGCCGATCAACCGCTCAGCAGTGAGCAACGTGATCAGTTCGGCTCGCTAGTGGAGCGTCTCGCTAAGCGACGTGAACAGCTTGGACCGGTTAATCCGCTCGCTAAAGCTGAGTATCAGGAGGCGCTTGAGCATGTCGAGGAGCTCGAAGTTCAGCGAACGGATCTTGAGACTGCGATGTCTGAGTTGCAGGGGTTGGTTCGCGACTGCGACCGGACGATCAAGGAGACCTTCGAGCAGACCTTTGAGGCCGCCTCGGCTCACTTCGAGGAACTCGCCGCCCAACTGTTCCCAGGTGGGCGCGGAAGGCTCAGACTTGTTGGCGAGGAGGCCGGTCCGAAGGCAACGCTCGGAGGCGAGGCAGAGTCTGAAGTCAACCCTGAAGCCGACGCTGATGAAATTGCTGAACATGACACCGAGCAGTACGGAGTCGAGATTGAGATCACGCCAGGTGGCAAGTCAATGAAGCGGCTGACATTGCTTTCCGGTGGTGAGAAGTCAATGACGGCCTTGGCCTTCATGTTTGCCGTCTTCCTCGCAAGGCCTTGCCCGTTCTACATTCTTGATGAGGTTGAGGCTGCACTCGATGATCTGAACCTTGGTCGCTTCATTGATCTGCTCCGCGCTTATTCCGGTCGCGCGCAGTTCATTGTTGTCACGCATCAGCGGCGGACGATGGAGGCCGCCGACTCGCTGTATGGAGTGTCAATGGGCGGGGATGGTGTCTCGAAGGTTGTCTCAAGGCGGTTGGAACCGCAGCTCGATAGCTCTCGGGCCGCCTGACTAACGCACCGCCCGCAGGCTGCTTTCAGGTAGCGCATCGCTACGCTGTCGGACCAGATGGTTCTTTTGTCAGTTGTATGGCTTCTGGTTTCTGTGGCGCTCGCACTCGCAGGGGTGTTGCGGCGTTCCGTCGTGATTCTGCCGTTTGCCGCAGCAGCGCTACTAGCTTGTGTCAGCGCGATCCTGATTGATGACCTAGTCGTATCGCTATTCGTATTTGTTGTTTTCAGTCTCATAGGTAGATGGGTGATCAGACCGGCATTGCGCTCAGCTCAACTTGCTGAAACAAGAGCTAAGCCCGGTAGCGGCACCTTGGTTGGTCGTCCCGCCCTTGTAGTCGAGCGGATCGCGAATTCCGAGGCCGTTGGTTGCGTGAGGATCGACGAGGAGATCTGGACGGCGCGAAGCTGGGATGAGCAGGACATTGAACCAGGACAACGCGTCCATATTGTTGAGATTCGCGGAGCCACTGCAGTGGTGAGCGCCTGAGCCCCAATCCGCGCGTCTGGCCCAGTACCGCTAACCTGTCGGGACGGTCGTTTCTCGGCCGCATCTAAATCATGTCCGTAAGACTCCGACTCACCCGCGTGGGAAGCCACAAGAACCCTGTATGGAGGGTTGTCGTTGCTGACCAACGTTCACCTCGTGACGGACGGATTATTGAGACCGTCGGGCGCTATAACGCCCAGACAGAGCCGTCAACGATCTCGCTTGATGAGGATCGCATCCGCGAATGGATGGCCAAAGGCGCACAGCCAACGGCCACGGTTCGGCGACTGATGCGCACTCAGGGCATCGATCCAAACGCGCGTTAAGGGTTTGCATGGCAACCTCGGGTGAGATGCTTGAGCAACTCGTTCGTTCCGTAGTTGAACATCCCGACTCGGTCAGTGTCCGTGAATCTGATGATAACGGCACTCTGCTGTTGGAATTAAGCGTTCACGATGAAGATTACGGGCGCGTAATCGGACGTGAGGGACGCACGGCACACGCGCTGAGGACGGTCGTTAAGGCCGCGGCGCATGGCGATCGGCGCGTCTTCATCGACATCGTCGACTGAGGGCCGCGCAGTTGTCCCAACCGGAGCGAAGCGTCCTTGTAGGCACCGTCGGTAAACCCCATGGGCTGGATGGCTCGGTTCATGTTCGTGAGCCAATGTCAAATCTGCTGCTACAGGGGCGAGTCGTAACGGTCAATTCAACTGCTCGCAAGATCGTTCGTCGTGCAGGTACCGACGCTCATCCAATTCTCCGGTTTGAAGGCTGCAGCAGTCGTGAAGATGCTGAAGCGATCCGCGGCGCGACACTAAGTGTCAATCGGGAGGAACTGCCACCGCTCGGTGACCAGGAGTGGTGGGTTGAGGACCTCGTTGGCTGCCAAGTTTGTGATGGTGATCAGATCGTTGGTCAGGTCACCGGAGTAGTTGGATTGCCATCCTGCGAGGTTCTTCAGGTAGCTCGGGACCCGCTTCCTGAGCTGCTTGTGCCGATCGTCTCCGACGCTATTCGCTCAGTCAACCTTGAGCAGGCGCTGATCGAGGTTGACTTGGAGTTCCTTGGCGAGGAGCGAAGCTAGTGAAGATTGATGTTTTTACGCTGTTTCCAGAGGCATTTGATTGGTTTAGGGCGCAGCGCCACGTCCGCAATGTGGCCGATTCGGACAGCAGGTTTGATTGCGTTGACTATCGGGAAAGCTCGCAACTGAGTGGGCGCCAAGTTGACGACACTCCATTTGGCGGCGGAGCGGGAATGGTTCTGCGCGTCGACGTTGTTGAGGCGGCACTCCGCGATCGATATGGCAGTGACCCGAGCCAACTGAGCTCCGATCGCCGCGTTGTAGCGATGGTCCCAAATGGTCGCCTGTTGGATGATCAGCTTGTCTCAGAGTTGGCAGCGGTTCCACAACTGACTGTGCTTTGTGGACGCTACGAAGGGTTTGACGAGCGGATTCTTGATCACATGTGCAGTGATCGAATCTCAATTGGGCGATACGTGGTTGCCGGTGGTGAGATTCCGGCAATGGTTCTTTGTGAAGCCGTCATAAGGCGCTTGCCTGGTGCTCTCGGCGATCAACATTCGGCGGTAGAGGAGAGTTACTCCGAGGCGCTAGATGGGGCGCCCGAGTACCCGCATTACACGCGGCCTGCAGAGTTCCGCGACTGGCCTGTACCCGATGTTCTGCTCTCCGGTAACCATGCACTTATTGAGCAGTGGCGACGCGATCAGAGCAGATCGCGAGCGGCAGAAGAAGATGCGACTAGGCGCGAAGGCGGCTTCACCGGTTAGGATGGATCGCCACAGCAGCTCCGGTGGACTTCACCGCAGCGCAGAAAAACTTGAGCGCGAACAGCTCCGCAGGCTCCCGGACTTTGGTCCCGGCGACCGCGTCCGCTTCCATGTCCAGGTTGTCGAGGGAACTCGCCGCCGTACACAGGTCTTTGAGGGAGTTGTCATTGGCCGTCAGGGCAATGGTGTGCGCGAGACCGCAACGGTTCGTAAGGAATCCTTCGGAGTTGGTGTAGAGCGGACATTCCCGCTTCACTCTCCGAAGATTGAAAAGATTGAGGTCGTAGCTCGCGGTGATGTCCGTCGCGCCAAGCTCTATTACCTTCGCGATCGGATTGGCCGCAAGGCAAGGGTTCGCGAGCGGACCGATGTCGGCCCTGAGGTTGCAGTCGGACGGGACCTCCTCACACAGCCAGAGGTTGTGACTGATCAGGTTGAAGCCGACGGCGCGGAGCTGGTTGAAGCTGAATCGCCTGCCGCCGATCAATCGGTCACTGGCAGCGAGACTGAAGCTGCCGTTGTTGAGGAGGTAGTTGATGCTGCCCCCGCAGAAGAACCGGCAGCTGAGGCTCCAGCCGATGACGAGGTTGCTGATACACCGGTAGCTGAGGCGCCCGCCGATCAACCGGTTGACGAGGCGCCCGCCGATGAACCGGCAGCGGCCGAGGAATCTCCCGCCGAAGAGGCGTGAAGCTCCGTCGCGACTCGACGGTTGGCTCGATTGTTGAGCTGATCCTCGTCATAGCTGGTGCGGTCGGTATCGCGCTGATTGTGCAGCAGTTCCTGATCAAGCCGTACCGGATCCCGAGTGAGTCAATGGTCCCGACTTTGACGGTTGGCCAGCGAGTACTCGTTGACCGGCTCGGTGAGCGGTTCAGTGCTCCCGATGTTGGCGACATTGTCGTATTCCATCCGCCAACCGGAGCCGACACAAGCGAGTGCGGCACCCCTGGGCAAGGTCCCTTCTACTACGACGGGCCCCATAGCCGCCTGCCGTGCAACAAGCCGACGCCAAACCAGTCGGAGCAGACATTCATTAAACGGCTCGTCGCCGGTCCGGGTGACACGATTTCGGTTCGCGATGGGCACGCAGTCGTGAACGGCGTTGTCGCCCCGGATGCCTACACAAGGCCATGTGGCGATAAACCCGAATGCAACCTCGGCACGATTACGATTCCTGCAGGGCACTACTTCATGATGGGTGACAATCGTGGTGAGTCGGACGACAGCCGCTTCTGGGGTCCGGTTCCGAAGGACTGGCTGATCGGCGCAGCTGTTGCCACTTACTGGCCGCCGAACCGGATTGGCATCTTCTAAGCCCAAAGACCGCACGCCGGCTTCCGTGCGGCTGTTCGCCTTTGACCGATCGCTTGGCTTTGACTGGGTTGCTGGGGCTGACGAGGCCGGCCGAGGTTGCCTCGCCGGGCCGATTGTCGCGGCAGCGGTCGGGTTCGACTATTCGAAGATGTCGCTTAGCTCGATCCGCAGCCTTGAAAATCTCGATGATTCAAAACGGCGCAAGGGCGCAGCGCGCGAGAAGCTCTTTACTGCGGTGATTGCTGCAGCAGATGCGGTTGCGGTCGCGATCCGCCCGGCGGCTGTAATTGATCGGGATGGGCTGCATGTCACGAATCTTGCTGCGCTCTCGGATGCACTGTCTCGGATAGCTCGTCCAGAGGGCATCGCACTTAGCGATGGGTTCGCGGTTCAGCTGGATGTAGGCCAGGCTGAGAAGCTAATCGGCGGCGATGGTCGCAGCGCTGCGATTGCTGCGGCCTCAATAGTTGCAAAGGTCGTTCGTGACAGGTTCATGCTGAAAGCCGCAGAGAGCTGGCCTGAGTATGGCTTTGAGAGCCATGTTGGCTATGCGACCGCGGACCATCGAGCCGCAATTGCAACCTATGGGGCGACTCCTCTGCATCGGCTTTCGTTTAATTCGGATGCCTACAAGGCAGCCAAAGGCGCTACCAGCTAGAGGGCGCCCTCTAAGCATTCGAGCGAAACTAGATCACCGCCGGCATCGATAACGACGGCGACTGCATCAAGGCGCAGACGAAGCGCATTTCGGCCTGGTCGCGCAGAAGCAAGCCAGTTAGCTGCCATACGTCTTACTTGGCGAATTTTGTTCGGAGTAAAGGATTCAAGCGGCGATCCGCGACCCTCAAGCCTCGTCTTCACTTCAGAGATGACTAGTAGCTCGTGATTCGAAACGATTAGGTCAAGTTCGCCGTAGCGGGTTCGGACATTCCGATCAACCAGAACGAAGCCGAGCCGCTCGTAGTGTTCGAGCGCGAGTAGTTCGCCACGGGCTCCGGTGTTTCGACGTTGATCGGTGATTAGCCGAAGTTACGGCCAAATCTGCGACGCAACACACGTTGCCTGTTCTATTTGTGGCTCGAATTGAACGCGAATTATTTGTCGCGAGATTCATGTCTGGTTTGGCACGAATTCAAGGACATTTTGCGGCTGATGATTCGTAGGTTTCGATCGTGCTCGCCCGAGTCGCAACATTTGCGCTTTCCGCCCTCGACCCTGTCCGGGTGACAGCTGAGGTTGATGTACGGCCAGGGCTACCCGCGTTTACGCTCGTTGGGCTTGGTGATGTTGCGGTGAGGGAGTCAAGGGAACGCGTTCGCTCCGCGCTGCTTAACAGCGGTTTTGATTTTCCGCTCCGAAGAATTGTTGCCAACTTGGCTCCAGCGAGCCTGAAGAAAGCCGGTCCGGCCTTTGACGCTGCGCTCGCAGCAGCGCTTCTGGCCGCCAGCGAACAGGTTCCAGTCGGGTCTCTCGACGGCGTAGCGGTCTTTGCCGAGCTTTCATTGGGTGGTGAGCTGAGAGGTTGTCGGGGCACGCTGGCTGCAGCTGAAGGAGCCCGAGCATCGGGTATCGAACTGCTGCTCGTTGCTGAGGAGCGAGCAGGAGAGGCTGCTTTGGTCACAGGCTTGAAGGTTGGGGCAATCCGCGACCTTCAGGAGCTTGCAGCGGTGCTCTCCGGCAATGCTGAGGTCAGACTTGCCCGCCCCACAATTGAGACTGCCACAGTTGACAGTGGCCTTGACCTGGCTGATGTAAGAGGTCAGCCCCATGCGTCGCGAGCACTCGAGATTGCGGCAGCAGGTTCACACAATTTGCTGATGGAGGGGCCTCCCGGCGTTGGTAAGACGATGCTGGCTCGGCGGCTGCCTGGGCTGATTCCGCCGCTCGCTGGCGATGAAGCGTTGGAAGTGACCCGCATACAGTCTGTAGCCGGATTATTTGATGGTGGAGGCCTCGTGCGTCAGCGGCCGTTTCGTGCCCCGCATCACACCGTTTCGCCGGCAGGGCTAGTCGGTGGTGGCAGCGTTCCAATGCCTGGCGAGGTGACCCTCGCGCACCGGGGAGTTCTGTTCCTCGACGAACTATCCGAGTTTCCCCGACACTCGCTGGATGCTCTTCGGCAGCCATTAGAGGATGGCTCGGTTACCGTAGTGAGGCGTTCAGGCGCAGCGACCTTTCCCGCCCGTTGCACACTTGTCGCTGCCACGAATCCCTGCCCGTGTGGCTATGCGGGACAAGGCAGTCGTTGCCACTGCGACCAGCAGGCGATTGACCGCCACCAACGCCGATTGAGCGGGCCGCTTGTCGACCGCCTTGACCTGCTCGTCGCGCTGGCCAATCCAACCGGTGATCAACTGAGGTCATCATCATCCGCTTCCACCGCTGAGGTTGCTGGGCGAGTGGTTGCCGCCCATGCACAGCGCAACCTTCGATGGCCTCAATCGACGATCCGATCAAACGCTGAAGCGCCAGAGGCATCGCTTACTGATCAGCGCTGTTTGAGCAAAGAGGCTCTCGAAGCCGTCGACGCAGCCTACGCGCGGGGACTAGTTGGTCTGCGCGGTCGTGTGCGCGTTCTCCGCGTGGCTCGCACAATCGCCGACTTGCGGGAAGCTGGCCTGACTGGAGTAGAGGATGTGCTTGAGGCGCTGTCAATGCGCCTGAGGGTTGATGGGGGTACGCAGTGAATCCCTGTACTGACTGCCTATCGATCGCCTGGTTGTTGGGGGAGGTCGGTGGTCACATCGAAACCATGCCACCTCGCAGCAGGCCGCGCGGGTTACTAACACTCGAACCTGAGGCAATGATTCATCTGCTTGGTGGAAAGCGAAGTGCATCCCTTCGCAAGCGGCTGAGTCAGTTCGATCCCAATGCGGCGATTGGTCGGATTGACGCATCAGGCTTACAGGCAGCTTGCTGTCACTCGGGGCAATTTGAGTGGCCGAAGGCGCTTGCGATTGACCCGGAGCCACCAGCCGTCCTGCATGTTGCCGGTGATGCCGGGTTGCTAGCCCGGCCAAGCGTCGCAGTCGTCGGTGCTCGACGCGCAGATGCCTATGGCCGCGAGGTTGCCCGCCAGCTAGCGTCGCAGCTGGCAGCGGCTGGAATCTGCGTAGTCAGCGGATTGGCGCTGGGTATTGATGGCGCTGCCCACCGTGGAGCTCTGGATGTGGAGCGTGGGCTGACAACTGCCGTACTCGGTGGTGGTGCCGATCGCTGCTACCCCAGGAAGCATCTGCCGATTTACCGCGAGATAGTTGACCGAGGTTGCGTCGTCTCGGAAATGCCGCCAGGCACTGCAGTTTGGAGATGGTCGTTTCCGGCGAGGAACAGGCTAATCGCATCGCTTTCGAAGGTTGTGACAGTGGTTCAGGCTGCGGTCGGCTCCGGATCACTCCACACCGCCGAAGCGGCGCTTGAGCGAAGCGTCACGGTGGCAGCGATACCCGGCTTGATCAGTAATCCGCTTAGTCACGGCACTAACAGGCTGCTAGCAGATGGCGCGCTTGTAATTTGCTCGCCGGAACAGCTGCTCGAACAACTTGGTCTGCAGAGAGTGGCAAGGTCGAAGATCGTGCCGCATGAGCTACGGGAGCTGATGCAAAGGCTTGAAGCTGGACCTGTCAATCCGCCCGACGCTGCTAGTCGGGGGGAAGCAGCAGAGTTCAACAGTCGCCTTGCTCAGCTCGAACTTCTTGGTCTCGCCCGGCGGATGCCTGGAGGCAGTTGGGTGGCTTCCGGGTGAGAGCCGGCCCGCTAGTCTGCAATTCAATGAGCCAACCATTCGATACCAAGCACCGAAGCCGAGTTCTGACCGAAGGTCCCGAGAGGGCGCCTGCACGGGCCTACTTGAAGGGCATTGGGTTTGATGATGAAGCCCTCGCTAAGCCAATCATTGGTGTCGCCTCAACTTGGATCGAGACGATGCCTTGCAACTTCCACCTGCGGGCGCTTGCGGCCAAGGTCAAGGAAGGCATCAGGGCTGCTGGCGGTACGCCGATGGAGCTCAACACGATCGCGATCTCAGATGGAATAACGATGGGGACGGAGGGGATGCGTACCTCACTCGTCTCCCGTGAAGTGATTGCTGATTCGATTGAACTTGTAGCCCGCGGCCACATGTTTGACGGAATCGTCGCTCTCTCCGGATGCGACAAGACAATCCCAGGCGCTGTTATGGCACTGGCAAGAGTCGATGTTCCATCGGTGATGCTCTACGGCGGCTCAATCATGCCTGGTCATTTCGAAGGTCACGATGTAACGATTCAGGATGTTTTTGAGGCCGTTGGCGCGCATGCATCAGGGCAAATGAGCGACGAAAGGCTTGCTGAGCTTGAGTCAGTGGCATCGCCAGGGGCGGGAGCATGTGGTGGACAGTTCACTGCGAACACGATGGCCGTCGCATTCGAGGTGATGGGGATTAGCCCGGTCGCATCAGCGATGGTGCCTGCGTTGGACTCAACTAAAGCTGAGGTCGCGTTTGAAGCCGGCCGCCTTGTAATGGATGTGCTTGAGAAGGGAATCCGTCCGAGCGACATCATCACACGCGACAGCATCCACAATGCGATTGCATCGGTGGCGATGAGTGGCGGATCGACAAATGCGGTTCTTCACCTGATGGCTTTGGCACGCGAAATGGGTGTGCCGCTCGAACTCTCCGACTTCGATGAGATCAGTGAGCGGACGCCACTCCTCTGTGACCTGAAGCCTGGCGGAAAGTTTGTTGCGGTTGACCTCTATCGGGCCGGTGGCGTGCCGCTCGTGCTGTCGCGACTCAAGGAGGCTGGCCTGCTCAACGAGTCAGCTCTGACTGTTACAGGCGGCACCGTCGGTGAGCATGCAGACAAGGCGATCGAGTCACCTGATCAGCAGGTGGTGCGTCCGCTTTCGGATCCAATCAGCGAAAGCGGCGGGCTGGCGATCCTGTTTGGAAATCTTGCGCCGGAAGGCTGTGTCGTGAAACTTGCAGGCCATGAGCGAAGGATGCATGGTGGTCCCGCCAAGGTCTTTGACAGTGAAGAGCTTGCGATGAGCGCAGTTGGCAATGGCGGAATTGTCACTGGCGATGTTGTCGTCATCCGTAACGAAGGACCAGCTGGCGGCCCCGGCATGCGCGAGATGCTCGCCGTCACCGCGGCGCTTGTCGGAGCTGGGCTTGGCGAGGATGTCGCGCTGCTGACCGACGGCCGATTCTCTGGTGCTACTCACGGATTTATGGCTGGGCATGTTGCCCCCGAGGCGGCGAGGGGCGGACCAATCGCTGCTGTCCGCAACGGTGACATCGTCACGATTGACGTTGCCAAGCGTTTGTTGTCAGTTGACCTAACAGACGAGCAGATCGCTGAGCGGGTTGCCGATTGGGTTTCGCCGGAGCGCTCCGATATCCCGGTTGTCCTCAAGAAGTATGCACGAGATGTTGGGAGCGCCGCTGAGGGTGCTCTCACACACTGATCGACGAGCGGGAGCGATCAGATTGCGAATCGCGCTTGATATTGACTCAACGCTGCACCACTACTGGGATCAGTTTTCCACCGTAGTTGAGCGTCGCTTTGGGATTGACATGCCTTATGAGAATCAGCGCGACTGGGGTATCGGAAACCTTCGCCCGGAGCAGGTTGCAGTTGTCGTAGCTGAAACGCACTCGGCTGAGTTCGTACTTACGGCTGAGCCATATCCGGGTGCGATCGAAACCGTAAAACGCTGGGTTGATGATGGGCATTGGATCCACATAACAAGTCATCGCGCTGACGAGGCCTACGATTTAACCGCGCAGTGGCTTAACGAAGTGGGACTTCCACACGATGACCTGCACTGCTCGTTCGACAAGATTTCTCGTTGCGTAGAGCTTGGTATTGACCTTCTGGTTGATGATTCACCGGTCAATATCGAAAATGCATTAGCAGTGGGCATCATTCCGGCGACGCTCAGCCATCCGTGGAATGAGGAGATCTGTGAGGCGGAGGGCGTTATTTCAGCGGCCGACTGGCCGACTCTCGCGGGATTGCTGGAGCCGCTTCTTTCCGACCGACCGTCGGATAGCTAGCCACTCGCAATCAACAGGTCAATCGGCATCTAGATCCGTAAGGCGGGGTACTCTGCGAATTGATGTCACGCGCGCTTTGGATTCTCCTCGCCTGCCTAGGCGTACTGCTTGCTGTTGCTGGTGGGGCATTTGCCTATGACAGCTCAACAAGCAAGACGATTGCACCGGGAGTTTCAGTAGCCGGCGTTCAAGTCGGAGGCATGAATACAGAAGAGGCGACCAAGGTTCTTACAGCCGAGCTTGGAGCCGAGAACCAGGCTCCAGTAGTAGTAGTTGCCGGTAACCGACGCTTTCGCCTGACTGCTCAGCAGGCCCGCGTCAAAGTAAATGTTTCGGCGGCAGTCGAGAAGGCTTTGGATCGCAGCCGCTCCGGTTGGATCGGCGAGCGTGTCTGGCGGAACATCTCTGGTGGCAAGGTCAGTGCTGCGATCAATCCTCATGTCAGGCTTTCGCTTCTGGAAGTGAATCGCTTTGTAGATTCCGTAGCCAAGCAGACTGACCGTTCGCCAGTCGAAGCTCACCTTCTCTACACATCAACCAGTCTCGGAACGGCTGACGGAAGCAATGGAATTGCTGTTAGCCGTAAGCCACTAGCGAACAAAATTGTTGCGTCACTCGGGCATTCAGGCCATAGCGCAGTAGTAATTAAGGCGCCGACTACAAGTGTCGCTCCAAAGACAACCCGTGCCGGGCTTGTGGAGAGCTACCCAACTGTGATCACAGTGAGCCGTTCTGGCTTCAAGCTCTATCTCTGGAAGGGTCTAAAGCTCGATCGCACCTATCCAATCGCAGTTGGAATGGCAGGGCTTGAGACTCCGACCGGCCTTTATTCGATCCAGGACAAGCAGGAAAACCCATCTTGGCATGTCCCAAAGAGTGCATGGGCGGGCGCATTAGCCGGCAAAGTGATTCCACCTGGCCCCGATAATCCAATTAGGGCTCGCTGGATGGGCGTTGCGGCCGGTGCAGGAATCCACGGCACATCTGCTGAAGGTTCGCTCGGATCAGCGGCTTCGCACGGCTGCATCCGAATGGCAGTTTCGGATGTGATCGATCTCTACGACCGCGTTTCCGTCGGCGACCCGGTCTACATCAACTAGCTAGTCCGCCTGCTATTCGGTCCAAGGTGATCGGCTGATCTCGTCTTCGCCCTGATGTCCAGCCAATTGGCTACCAACATCTTCGGGCGGGATTTCGGTCCAGCCGTTAGCGAGCAGGGAGGCATGGTTTGAGCCATGTCGAAGAGTTAATGTGCCGATGTGGATCCCGCGCTCTTCTTTGACAAGTACCGCATGCCAGAGTGTGCTCGCATCGTGTGGGCAGTTGATCTTGAACCACGGCATCTCGGGGCCATCTTCGCCGCTTAGGCCGGCACGTGAAAGCTGCTTCAGCGTTGCAACCTGACCGCTGCTTGTATCTATGAAGAATGCGCCCATGGATCGCGAGAGTATCGGCACGAGCCTCGAGAGCGCACTACCGCCTGCTTGGATCCTCGCCCTTGAACAGTTCTCGGCTGCTTTAGAGAGGGAGGGCGTAGCAGCCCCTACACATAAGGCGTACGCCAGTGACCTTGCAGAGCTTGCCGTGTGGTCGGCAAAGCGCGACAGGAATCCCGATCAGTTGAGAGCCAGGGATCTGCGACGGCACGCTGCTGAATTGTCGCAGCGCGGCCTTGTGCCGAGCACTATCGCCCGCCGCCTGGCGGCCTTTCGGTCGTTTTTCCGCAACATGATGCTTGCCGGGCAGATTGATCAGAACCCGGCCGAACTTCTTTCTGCTCCGCGACTGCGTCGTGATCTGCCTGATGTTCTCTCAGCAGCTGAGGTTGATCGTCTACTCGCGAGCATCCCCGCTCGGACGCCGCTTGAAACGCGCGACAGGGCGATGTTTGAGCTGGCTTACTCCAGCGGCCTCCGTGCCGGAGAGATCGTTGCTCTTGACCTAGGCGCGATTGACTTTGATTCGGAGTCGATTCGAGTGGAGGGCAAGGGCTCGAAGACGAGAACCGTTCCAGTTGGTGAGCCTGCCGCGAAGGCGGTAAGCGCTTGGCTCGCGAAGGGGCGAGGCGCACTTGTAAGCGACGCGGATCAAGCCGCATTGTTTATAAGCCGACATGGGCGGCGGCTTTCTACATCGGATGTGCGCCGCCGTTTGAAGCTCTGGGCACAGCGGGCTGGGCTCCCGGGTGGAATACATCCACACGCGCTGCGCCACTCCTTTGCGACACATCTACTCGATGGCGGTGCTGATCTCCGTTCGATTCAAGAGATGCTCGGCCACGAATCAATTTCCACGACTCAGGTCTATACGCGAGTTGAGTCAGCTCGCCTCAAGTCAGCTTGGCGTAGCGCCCATCCGCGCGCCTGAACGGCTAGCTGCGCTCCAAAATCGAGCTGGTTTGCGGTGGTACTCTGGACTCCCGTGGAGACAAGAAAGATAAGACCCTCGTTTCAGGTGGTTACCTGCGCGTTCTGTCACAGAACACTTCTGCGCGGCGAAACTAGTGACCCTTTCTACCTTGATGGCGAGGCGAAAATAGCCTGTGTCCTCTGTCAGCCGGCTGCTCTCCGCGGCGGATGGCGGCGTGAGCGCGAAACCAAGCAACGAGAGACTCGTCCGGCTACCGGAGGAGCGAGCCTGCTTGACCGTCTGCGGCAACGGAACAACAACCATTCAGCAGGTCGAGCTCCTGAACCACCGCCACGTCGGGTAACCGCTCAACCGACTGGGCCGATCGGGCGGGTCAAGGCGGCGGTTGAGGAGTTCAACAGCAGCCCCTTGCCGGAGACTGTCTCTGGAATCGCCAACTCGCTTGGTGAACCAAAAGTCTTTATCGAGGATTACCCGGGTCAGGGAGTCGAGATTCTCGTCATGTGGGATCTCTGCTGGTATCGCTGGCGCGTCGAATCGGGGCCGGGTGGAGCAACGATCGTCGAGCGAGAGCGTGGTTCAGAGCTTGAGGATCTAAGTGATCCAGAGCGGCCTGGTAATGCTCGGGCCGAGGGCGACGGTAGCGTCCACATGCTCACTCGTCCACATGCTCACTTGAGGGTCACAATCCACTGCGATGGCGGCTCAAGAGGGAACCCTGGGCCAGCCGGCATCGGCGTAGTAATCACCGATCAGTCCGGCAGCCTTGTCGATCAGATCGGCGAGCGAATTGGCGATGCTACAAACAATGTCGCTGAGTATCGGGCCGTAATCCGCGGCCTCCAGCGGGCCGCTGAGCTCGGAGCCGATGCTGTTGATCTAGTCGGCGACTCGGAGCTAGTTGCTAAGCAAATCACTGGTGACTACCGCGTGAAGCATGCGGATATGAAGCCACTTCACGCCTCGGTCATTACCGAACTGAAGAACTTCAGTTCTTGGACGATTAAGACCGTGCCAAGAGCTGAAAACGCTGCTGCAGATGCGCTCGTCAACAGCGCACTTGACGGCAACTAAGTGAACTGAACGACCGACGCAACCGGAACTTCGATTAGGGCGGTTCTGCCGTTAAGTGGTTCGATTTCAGCTAGGAAGATGGCGCCGACTACCTCGGCTCCTAGCTCGCGTACGAGGCTGACGAGCGCTGCTGCTGTTCCGCCAGTAGCTAAGAGGTCGTCGTGGATTAGCACTCGAGCACCCTCAAACTCGCGATGCGAAAGGTGCAGATGGTCTTCGCCGTATTCGAGTTCATAGGCAACCGAGCGCGTCTTTGGCGGCAGCTTTCCCGGCTTTCGGGCCGGTATAAATCCTGCGTCGTATCCGAGGGCGAGCGTCGCGCCGAATAGGAAGCCCCGTGCCTCTGGCGCTATTACAAAATCAACATCCTTCGTCAGCGATCTTGATTCTTCAAGTAGCGAGTCGGCGGCTAGAGAAAGCAACCCTGGGTCGCTGAGAATCGGGCCGATGTCCTTGAATTGGATCCCATCGCGTGGCCAGTCGGGGACATTGCGGAAGTGGTCGGTTCGGATGGTCATCGCGTTAGAGAGTAGAGGTGATTCCCGAGAGCCGTATCGGAGGAACCCGAAAACTGATTTCGTTCCAGGCACCGGTCAGTTCGATGACCAGCTTGACTGTCGAGTCCCCTGACCGGTTGATAATCACTTATGGTTGTCGTGTGCCGCGGAGCGACAATCCCCACCAGTACTTGCAATGACGCTTCCCGTTCTTTACGCAATGCGCTCGTCGCTTTACTCGGCAAAGGCACGCTCCTACCTGGTCAAACAGCGGATCGATTACATCGAACGTCCACCTGGTGATCCGCGTTATGGCGAGCAGGTTGTGCCTGAAATCGGGCGCTGGATTCTTCCCGTTCTGCAAACCGATGACGGAAGGTTGATTCAAGACACCGCCGACATATTTGACTACCTCGATCAGCTGGTGCCAATAGAGCGCTCAGCAAACCCGCCGCTTGGTGTCCAGAGGGTTGTTTCAGACCTATTCGCATTGTTTGGAAGCGAAGGTTTGATGCGACCAGCACTGCACTTCCGTTGGAACTTCGATGATCTAAATATGCCGTTTGTCGCGGAGGATTTTGGTCGCGGTCTGTTCCTTCCTATCGGCGGAAACGAGGATGTGAAGTCAACATTTAACTTCGGACCAGATCTTGCGACTGCCAATCAGGCCGAAGCTCGCGCCGAGGTAAGTAACTTCGCCGCCCAACGGATGCGCAAACTGACTGTTGAACTTGGTGTTACGCCGGAAACGATCCCGGAGATCGAGCGCTCCTACTCGGAGTTCCTCGCACTGTTTGCTGCCCACCTTGAAACAGCGCCTTACCTACTCGGCGGGAGACCAACACTTGGAGACTTTTCGCTGATCGGGCCGCTCTACGCGCATCTTGCCCGTGACGCTGCGCCAGCAATGATCATGCGTCGCGAAGCATGGCCAGTTTGGCGCTGGGTCGAACGGATGAATTCGCCGATCGCTGATACGGGCGAGTACGGCGATGTACCGGACGAGCTTTTCGCAGATGATTCAATCCCTGCGACTCTGCGGGCGCTGCTCGAGTACGTCGGAGCTGAGTTTGCCGATGACCTAATCGCTCATGTTCAGTTCATTGATCAGTGGCTTGCCGACAACGATGAAGTAGAAGCGGGAGATGTTGTCGGCGGTAAGGCAACGAGGCGGTCGCTTGGCAAGACTCAGTGGACATGGCGCGGCATCCCGATGGAGACCCACGTGATTCCATACCGCTTGCTTCACCTCCAGCGGCTCCAGGCCGATTTCGCGGCACTAGATTCAGCCGATCAGGCGGAGGTTCGAGAGATCTTTGCTGAGGCTGGGATCGAATTCTTCCTCGAATTACGCGCAAGGCGTCGTGTTGAACGCGATAACAATCGCGAGGTTTGGGGAGCAGCTCAGGATCCCGTACTTCCTGTCTGACTACCCTCAGAACGAAAGGCTGAAAACGTCAGTAACCCCGAACCAAAGCGGTGATCAAGATCGCCAAGCGCTGCTACTGCTGCGTTCGGCATGGCTGATTGATGGCGTTGCTGTCGCGACTGTAGCGCTCGTTCAGCTGCTTGGAGGGGCAAAGGGGAGGAATCCAAACGGCTTCTCAGAAGGAGTATTTGGGCGTGGGCTGATGCTGATTGCGATGCTCGCAATCGTGGCGGCAGCGCTGATTTCTGCGGTTGGGATTCTGCGGAATCCGATTAGGGATGTTGTTGGGCGCTGGGCTAGTTGGCTTGCTCTATTTAACATTTGCTTCCTACCGGCCTGCTGGCTGCTCGCGAAGCTGCTGACGGCCTTGGGGTTGGGATTCGAAGTCAGCTGGGGGCTTCCGTATCTGC
>JAPLCG010000055.1 GCA_026392385.1 Solirubrobacterales bacterium | reverse complement strand
TCAGGTAACTCCAATAACTGCGAGCCAGCCGTTCAAGCGAACTGGCACTCCAAAGCATTTCGAGTTCAGACTCGGGCAAATCGACTGTCGCTGACTGGATTGACAGCACGGCGCCGCCGGCGTCCATGAGGGTTTCATCCTCAAGGTCGGTGACTGCTGCGTGGATTTTGCGGTTTCGTTTCATCGCTTTGATGCCAACAACTTACGCAGGAATGAGCCCACAGGCTCCCGAACTCCGTAGTTAGAGGTGTTAGATGGCAGAGACAATGACAATTAGCGAGGTGTGTGAGCGCACGAAGCTTGCACCCGGAACGATCAGAATGTGGGAACAGCGCCACGGTTGGCCGATCCCGCAGAGAACCGCAAGCGGCTACCGGAAGTACAGCGAAGCCGATGTCGTGATGATCAAGCACGTCGCCGCATATCGCGCACGGGGCATGAGCGTCGGCGCGGCGATTGAGCGGGTTAGAAACAGCAACTCGCCGCTCGAACCATCGATCTACGCAGCCGTCGCTACGGCGCCCGGAGCGCCAGCTCCGCAAGTACTTCGCAAGAGCACGCTGCACGCACTATCGCGAGCAATGGAGCATGAGGCGCTCGCCCAGAGTGGCGCCGCCGTGTGTTTCGGTGCATTCCAGCACGAGTCGTTCTATCGGCCGGTCGAAAGTCGCTATCGGCAGATAGCTCGTACTGCCGAGGCTACGGTTGTCTTTGCCGATTTCAAGAAGTTCACTGATTCAGGCGCTCATATTCCCATTGAGGTTCCGATTGCGCCTGAGGATGCTCTTGGCAACGAATGGGTTGTGATTGTCGACTCACCTGGATATTCGGCATGCCTGCTCGCATGGGAGCAGCCGGCTGATGCCGCCCATGGAGGAAGGCACACGGCTGAGCGACGATTTGAGTCGCTTTGGACGGTTAACCCAGCTGTCGTTCGTCGCGCCGCGGAGGTAGCGGCAAAGCTTGCTGGCCGAAGCAATAGCGAGCTTGGCGAGCGGCTTGACAACTTGCTTGCGACGCGGCCGATTGCAACCGATGATCAAACTGCTTCGCTGACTGCGCTCACAAACAGAATCGTCGCGTACGTCGAATCTGCCTAGCTTTGCTTTAGCCCTGAAGCGGTTCGACCGAGACGATTTCGCCTGCCTCGAGGTATCCCTCGCCTGCCGGTAGGAGCGCCAAACCCCAAGCGCCAAGCAGTGAGCTATTGCGGTGCGATCCTTGGGCGCCGGTTGGTGTTGCCAGGGCAGGCCCACTGGCGGATGGTTGGACGGTCACGCGAATCGCCTGCTCGCGTTGGCCGAGTGAGACGGCCTCCGAAAGTTGGCAAGGCCATGGCTCTACGAGCGGCGGCGCGCCTTGCAGGGCTAGCAGGGCCGGCCGAACAAATAGTTCGAAGGTGACGAATGCGGAAACAGGGTTGCCAGGCAGTCCAAAGACGAGTCTGTCGCCGCGCCTGCCAAACCAGGTCGGACCACCTGGCTTCATCGCGACTCTCCAGAAGACCTCCTCAACATCCAATTCGGCGAGTGCCGGGCGAACTAGGTCATGCTCACCGACTGAAACTCCGCCGCTGGCAACCACTACGTCCGCCTGGTCAAGGGCGGTGCCAAGCGCAACGACGGTTGGATCCCACGTATCTGTGGT
>JAPLCG010000041.1 GCA_026392385.1 Solirubrobacterales bacterium | reverse complement strand
CGACCCTTCACGAGCAGAACTTTGCTGATGTCGTCGGCAAGCAGCCAGTCGCGCTGCTGTTCGCAACGCCGCAGCTCTGCCAGTCACGGGTCTGTGGGCCGGTCACCGATCTACTTCTGCAGCTGCAGGCCTACTACGGAAAGCGAGTGGTGGCGATCCAGCAGGAGGTCTACAACGACAACGACCTCAACAAGGGGCTGCGACCTCAACTTGAAGCATTTAACCTTGTGACAGAGCCTTGGCTGTTCACAGTCGGTGCTGATGGGCTGATCAAGGCACGGCTCGAAGGCGCATTTGGTTTGAACGCCATGAATCGCGCAATCAAAGCTGCATTGCCGCGCTAGCGAGCGTCAGCCACCGATTGCCGACATTGATCGGCTTGGCTGAACGAATCCCGGGTCGCCAACGTGGTGCTTGAGCTCCTTCTTCCAGACGGCATCGCGAATCAATTGCTCAAGGTCCGCATCGCTGGCTCCGGACCGGAGTGGACCGCGGAGGTCAGTTTCACCGATTGAAAACAGGCAGGTTCGCAGGGTTCCTTCGGCGGTAAGTCGGATCCGGTTGCAGTCATCGCAGAATGGTTCGCTTACCGGGTTTATGAATCCCATTTGGCCCTTGCCGTCGTTAAAGCGAAAGACTCGTGCGGTTGCTGATGGTTCGCGAGCAACCTCAGTCATCGGGTAGACGTTGTTGATCACTTCACGGATTTCGCTGCCGGGCAGGACCTGTTCCGGAGACCAGCTGTGGTCGGCGTCAAGCGGCATGAACTCAATGAAGCGAACCTCAAACGGGCGCTGCCGAGCGAACTCGGCGAAGGGGAGGATCTCTGCCTCGGTTACGCCACGCATTGCGACCGCATTCACCTTGATTGGATGGGCGGCCGGAAATTCAGCGAGCCTGTCGAGTCCAGCGAGTACCTGCGGTAGCGAGTCACGGCGTGTCAATCGATAGAAACGGTCTCGCTCAAGTGAATCGAGCGAGACATTAAAACGGTTTATTCCAGCTGCGACGAGCGCCTCTGCATCGCGCTCAAGCAGGAAGCCGTTTGTAGTTACAGCTAGATCCTTGACGCCCGGAATGGCGGCGATCATCGCAGCTAGATCGGGAAAGTCCTTGCGAATCAGCGGTTCGCCTCCGGTCAGACGGACATCGCTGACACCGAGTGATGCAAGCAGCTCGACGAGGCGGGTGATCTCTTCAAATGTCAGCACTGAATCGCGATCTAGCCACGGCAGACCCTCGGCGGGCATGCAGTACTGGCAGCGGAAGTTGCAGCGATCGGTCACCGAAACGCGCAGGTCGCTGATTGCCCGGCCATGGCCGTCTACGAGTTGCGCAGAAGTCATCGTTTAGAGAGTACTGCGGCTTCTTGTCAAGGCGCTAGATTCATTGCTGTGAACGAATCAACGAGTGAATTGTCGCAGCAGGCTGCGCCACTAGCTGGGGTTCGCGTTCTTGATCTGTCACGTGTGTTAGCGGGGCCGCTCTGCACGCAGCGACTTGCCGACCTCGGCGCCGATGTAATCAAGATCGAGCGGCCCGGTAGCGGCGACGAAACCCGCAGTTGGGGGCCGCCTTACCAGGGTGGGGTCGCCTCCTACTTCCTGAGTCTCAACCGTGGGAAGCGGTCGTTTGCACTCGATCTCGCGACTCCCGAGGGGCACAAGATTGTCGTTGAGCTCTGCGGTTGGGCAGATGTAGTTATTCACAACTTCCGTTCCGGAACGGCTGCACGGCTCGGTTTGAGCAGCGAGCAGCTGGAAGAAACAAATCCTCGCTTGATCTGCCTCGGGATCAATGGGTTTGGTTCAGATCGTAAGCCGGTCGAGCGGCCTGGCTACGACCTGATCGTCGAAGCTGAGAGCGGCCTGATGTCAGTGACCGGCAGTCCTGAGCGTGAGCCACAGAAGGTTGGCGTTGCGATCGTTGATGTGCTGACCGGTCTTGAGTCAACCAACGCGATACTCGCCGCCCTGCATGGGCGCGAGCAGAGTGGCCGCGGGGCATCGATCGAAGTCTCATTGCTCGACAGCGCTCTCGCCGGACTCGTCAATGTCGCTCAGGGCACGATTGCGACTGGCAAGGAGGCAACTCGCTTTGGCAACGCGCATCCGAGCATCGTCCCTTACGACAGTTTCGAGACCGCTGATGCACCGATTGTGGTGGCGGCTGCCAATGACGGACTCTGGGCTCGCTTCTGTGCCGCGGTTGGGCTCGACGACCTCGTCGTTGACGAGCGCTTCGTCAGCAACCCCGACCGCGTCCGTAATCGTGTTGAACTGACGAAGCTGCTTAATGAGCGCTTCAAGCAGCGCACAGCTGAGCAATGGATCGAGGCGCTTCGTGCAGCCGATGTGCCTGCCGGCCGAGTGCTTGGCGTCCATGCCGGATTCACTGCTGCTGCAGAATCAGGACGAGCAGCCACTGTCAGGCTTGGCGATGGAGAAGAGTCGGTGGAGGTCGTTGCGCCTCCGGCACGATTCAATGGGCAGATGCAAGTTGCCCAAACTCCACCACCGTCGCTCGGGCAGCACACCGATGAGATCCTCGTTGAGCTCGGGCGTGATCAAGCCGCGATTGCGAAGCTTCGAGCCGATGGCACTGTCGGCTGACAATCCCTTCAGCGACGCAGCATTATCCAAACAAGCGTTGCGGCAAAGCTGATTTGGCCGAAGGTCAATGCGACACCGAGGGTCGATGCGCCGAATAGAGTCGACAGAGCGGTGCCGAGCGCAAAGGCGCCAATCAGAGTCGCAACATCTCGGAACATTGCTGGCATCATCGCTTACTGGTCTCGCCCGCGCATCTCTCACAAGTGCCGTGCAGAGTCAGATCGTGCGACTCGACCTTGAATGTGACCTCATTCGCAACCGCATTGATTGCCATTTCGAGTGAGTCGCTCTCAAAGGGGATGATTTGGCCACAACTCCTACAGAGGAGGTGATGGTGATGGTGGCCGCTCTCGCCGACTGATGCTCTTTCCCAACGCGAGCTCCCATCACCGAGGTCGATTCGCTGAAGCAACCCTGTCTCGGCAAGCGATTCGAGCGCACGGTAGACACTTGCTCGTCCAATTCGCTGCCCCTTATCGGCAAGTGTCGCGGAAATCTCCTCCGCGGAAACGGCGCAGCGTTCTGTCGAGAGTTGGCGGATAACTGCCGAGCGGGCAACGCCGGACTTTCTGCCCAGCTCGCGCAGGGCGGTCTCCGCTGCATCAGCCCAATTCGTGTCAGCTTGCGCCACGATGACTCCAGCTTGGCATTGGGATTGAAACTAGGGCGGCGGGGAGGATTGCACAGAGGGCGATCGCTGGGCCGGCGGCAATTCCTGCGTGCCAGGAAAGCTCAATGCCGGTAAAGGCAGCAATCGCAGCGATCACCGCTGCGACAATGATCATCGGAGTCGCCCGTGAGCAGAGAGTTCGCGCGGCTACCGGCGGACCAATTATCAGGGCGACCGCAAGCAGTGCGCCAAGTGCCCGTGCGGCTGCGACTGTCGCTAGCGCCAGAAGCAGCAGGATTAGGAGGTCACTGCTGCCTGCCCGGCCGAGACCGGAGGCGAGCAGGCGCCAGTGGCTCAATCGCAGGGTGATCAGCGTGACAATCGCAAGCAACGCCGCCAGCAGCACATCGCTTGAGTTGGCGGCAAGCACATCCCCGAAGAGAATTCCGCCGAGGCCGGGAGGGACGGTTCCTGCGAGAGCGATCAGCGCCCCGAGACCGAGTAGCGGTGTAATCGCGACCGCAACCGCCGTGTCTCCAGCTAGGCCAATGCGCCCGGCACCGATGATCAGCAGTGCGGCGACGATAAGTCCGACAAGTCCTCCGATTGCGGGAGGAATTCCAATTAGCGCAGCAGCTACAAGCCCAGGGAACATGCCGTGGGCAAGCGACTCGGCGGCATAGGGGAGGTCTCTAAGCAATACCCAACAGCCGATTGCAGCTGCTGGAGCGCCCACCAGCAGCGCAACGAGGCCACCGCGAGCTGCGAGTTCCGATTGCCAAGGGGCGGCGAGTTGATCGACAATCCAGATCAATGTTCGTGATCCTCATGATGGTGTGGCGGAGCCATCAGACCGCCGCCGGGAACTTCAATCAGGTCGGATCCGAAGGTTAGTTCGAGGTTTGTTCGAGTCAGCACAGAGTCTGGCTCACCAAAGGCAATTTGTTCGCCGTTCAGGCAAAGCACTCGCTCCCATGAGCGCGCCTGTTCAAGGTCATGAGTCGCGATCAGGATTGTTGATCCGTTCTGAGCTAGGCGTTCGATTAGGTCCTCAAGCCGGCGTGATGCAACGGCATCAAGGCCGGCAAACGGTTCATCAAGCAGCAAGATCCTTGCTCCGCCAGCTAGTGCCGAAGCGACCTGAACGCGGCGCTTCTGACCGCCTGAAAGCTCGCCATAGGTCGTTGTCGAATGGTCGGCTAGCCCGACGGCGGCAAGCGCCTCACTAGCCAGTTTGCGCTGGCGTCTGCCTGGCCGTCGCCACCAAGGGATGCTGTCGAGAGTTCCGCAGAGGACAACATCGGCTGCAGTCGCTGGCCAGCCATCTCGTGCCGGGTCATGCTGCGGGACGGTCCCGGTCTCCGACGCAAGGTTGACAGACCCTTCGATTGCTTTTAGCTCGCCACTTAGCGTTCTGATCAGAGTCGTCTTACCGCCGCCATTTGGTCCCAGCAGCGCGATTCGCTGCCCGGCTGCGGCGCTGAAGTTGACATCGCTAAGAGCAACCGTTCCGCCGTAGCCAGCGTCAAGACCGATCGTTTCTACCAGTGCTTCGTTGTTCATGTTGTCGCTCGCAGGTGGCATTGAATCTTTTGATCGGAGAGGGCGGCGGCAATTCGGTTCACGTTCGAAGCCCACATTCCACGCCAGTTTGCGGAAGCTGTTCCCTTCGGGCCAAGTGTGTCGCCGTCGAGTTGCGTTGATGCATCTGCGCCGGTTTGTGCAGCCAGTGCATTTGCCAACTTAGGCGCGAGTGCGCGTTCGGGGAAAATTGCTCGAACATGGAGATCGCGGATTCGGCTCGCAAGTCGGTCAAGATCCCGCGCCGATGGAGCAGCGGTTGAAGACTGAGCGGGGATGACGGTCCCAGCCAGTCGCAAGTTAAGCCTGCTGACTAGGTATGCGAAGGCATCGTGGTCGGTTACGAGGGTTCGTTGGCTCGGTTTCAGGCGGGCGATGCAGGCGCGGCCGGCTTGGTCGAGTCGCATTGCTTGGTCGCTAAACCGTTTGGCGCGCGCTCGGTAGTTAGCCGCGTGCGCAGGATCGAGTGACGCAAATTGTCTGGCGAGCGCCTCGGCTGCAGCTGCCGCATTACGGGGGTCATGGAACCAGTGAGGGTCATCTGTACCCGAGCTATCGCCTGGCAGCTTGATCGGCGTTGCCCGAGCGAGGTCAAGGATCGGCGCGCTGCCTCCCGAGCGATCGAGCAGTCTGGCGGCCCAGCTGTCGATTCCAGACCCGGAGGTGACCATCAGCCTCGCCTCGGCTAGGGCGACAATGTCGCTTGGGCGAGGTTCGTAGTCATGTGGGTCAACGCCTGCGGGGATCAGCGTGCGAACGGTTAGGTCGGGGCCAGCAATCGTTGAAGCAAGGTCACCGGCGATCGGTGTTGTTGCCACAACTTCGCCCGGCTTGGCCGAGCTTCCGCAGCCTGCGACAGCTAGGAGCACGAGTCCGGAGACTGCCGTAGTCATGAGTTTTGCCTGAGGGGCCCTTTTGCGGGCGGCGTCGAGCAGATAAGAGATCGGTACAAGCAATCCTGCGATTACGGCAATCGTTGCTCCGGGCGGCACATCAAGGTAGAGAGCCAGCATTAATCCTGAGGCTGAAACTGCTGTCGCCCCAACCGCCGTGAGGGCCTGCCAGTGGTTGAGTCGTTTGCACCATGGCCGCGCTGCGACGGCGGGTAGGACGAGTAGCGCCGAGGCGAGGAGTGCGCCAGCGGCAGCAAGCTGGGCGATTGCAGCCAACGCAACGAGCGCGAGCAGCAGTGAGTCCCAGTGGCCAACTGAGCGGCCGGTAAGGCCGCTCGCTAGCCAGCGTGGCCCCGCCGTAAGGGCTCCGATCGCACCCAGCACAGCGGCGGTTGCCGCAAGTGCAATGTCGACCGATGAGGTTGCGAACAGGCTGCCGAACAGGGCCGCCTCAACTCCGGCGCCACTGTGTGTCACATCGCTTGCGAGGATTGCTCCAACAGCTAGGGCGCCGGTCAGCCAAAGGGCGGTTCGGCTGCCATCTCGGCCACGAGGGTGGATGACGCCAGCTCCGCTTGAGACGATCGCAGCACCGGCTGCTGCGCCGATTTGCGGCGTGATCCCCAGCGCATCAGCTGCAATTAGCCCAGGAAAGGCGGCTGTTCCGACCGCATGCGCGAAGAAGGCGAGGCCGCGTAGAACAATCCATGGCCCGAGCGCTGCGGCGACACCGCAGAGCAGCAGTAGCTCAAGCGCGGCGCGTTGGGCGAACGGGTATTCGAGCTGCAGGAAGGGGTCCACGTCGGTAAATGATAACGAGACTCAGTCTCATTTGTGGCTCTGCGGCGTCTAATTCAGCTTGGCACTAACGACAAGCGCCGCGACTAAGCCCGGCACATCAAGGCCGCTATCCAGTTCAGCGACGGTCTTGAGCGCTGCACGACGCCCGCCCAGAGCATCAAGTCCGCGGCGACCAAACAGCTCGCCAAACTCAGCTAGAGCTTGTGATCGACGGCGGCTGGATCGCTCTGCCGCCAGATCGCAGCTCGCATGGTGTGCCTCAACGGCAGCGAGAAGCTCGCTGATCCCACTCGCCGGTGGCAGGGCTGAGACCGCGACAACCTTCGTATCGCGAGCCCCAAGTGACCGAAGCGCTGAATTGAGATCACGGCGAGCGCGCTGGGCGATCACGCCAAGGTCAGACTTAGTCACGACCAGAACATCGGGAATCTCCATGATCCCCGACTTGATGAACTGCAGAGTGTCACCCGAGCCTGGCTGCACTACGACGCAGACAGTGTCGGCTACCTCCGCCACCTCAGTTTCAGACTGCCCAACACCGACTGTTTCGACAACAACGACATCGTAGGCGGCGCTGAGAGCAGCTGCCGCATCTCGGGTTGGTCGAGCAAGACCGCCTAGACGATCGCCAGCGGCCATCGAACGGATCAGCAGTCCATCATCTGCAGGGTCAAAGCTGATCCGCGCCCGGTCGCCGAGCAGGGCGCCGCCCGAGCGCTTTGATGAGGGATCAACGGCCACAACGGCAACCGTCCTTCCCTGCTCCCGTAAGGCTTTGCAGAGTGCCGAGATCAGCGTTGACTTACCGACCCCCGGTGGGCCTGTAATGCCAACAACATGGCCGGCAGGTTCATGTCCGAGGGCGGCGGGGGATGTGGCTGCCAGTAGGGAAACCCTTTCCGGCTGATCGGCCGCCGCACTGCTCTCGAGAAGATTCAATGCATCGGGAGCGGCACTTAGATCGCCGGCCGCAAGCCGACCTCCGAGTTCGGCTCCGGCGTTTGGAGTCACGCCGATTGAGCCACGCCGCCCCGCTCGGCAACCAGCGCGACGATCTCACGGATGATCCGAGTCAGGTCGTAATCCTTCGGCGTATAGACAGCCGCAACGCCGGCAGCCTCCAACTCTGGGACATCCTGGTCGGGAATGATTCCCCCAACGACAAGCGGAACATCACCCGCACCAGCTTGATTAAGAGCTTCAATCACTGATGGGATCAACTCGCGATGGGAGCCGGAAAGAATCGAGAGGCCGATCACATGGACGCCCTCCTGTTTTGCGGAGGCTGCGATCTGCGACGGCGTAAGGCGGATTCCCTCATATACGACATCCATTCCAGCGTCGCGCGCCCTGACAGCGATCTGCTCGGCGCCATTACTGTGGCCGTCAAGTCCCGGCTTGCCAACGAGGATTCGGATTCTGCGGCCCAGCGCCTCGGAGACGCGATCAACCTCATCGCGGAGCGCTTCAAGCTCGGCATCATCATGGTCGGCAGATGCCGACTCGCCAACGCCAGTTGGAGCCCGGTACTCGCCAAAGGCTCCGCGCAGAGCAGCCGACCATTCGCCGGTTGTTACGCCAGCGCGTGCCGCGGCAATCGTCGCCGGCATGATGTTTTCATCCTCTGAAAGCGCAACGCGGGCAACCTCAGCGAGTGCCTCGTCAACGGCAGTCTGATCGCGCTGCTCTCGCCATGCGGCTACAGCTGCGGTTTGTTGAGCCTCAACGGCTGGGTCAACGACAAGGATCCCGCCCTCGGCGTCAGCGGTCAGCGGCGACTCTTCGCTCTCCTGATAGCGGTTAAGGCCGACTACGACCTGGTCACCAGTTTCGATCCGGCGAAGCCGCTCACGGTGGCTCTCAACTAGTTGAGCCTTCATGTACGGGACAGCTTCAACTGCGCCGCCCTGTTCAGCAACCACTGCCATTTCGGCACGTGCACCCTCAAGCAATTCCTCAACAAGTCCGTCCATTACCTTCGAGCCCTCAAAGATGTCCGGGTAGTCGAGCAAGTCAGTCTCGTAGGCCATCACCTGCTGAATCCGGAGTGACCACTGCTGATCCCATGGCCGTGGCAGACCAAGTGCCTCATTCCAAGCCGGCAGCTGAATAGCGCGGGCGCGGGCATCACGGCCTAGGGTCACCGCGAGCGTCTCAAGCACGATCCTCTGGATGTTGTTTTCAGGCTGGCGTTCGGTCAGGCCAAGTGAGTTGACTTGGACTCCGTAGCGGAAGCGCCGCAGCTTCGGGTCTTCAACGCCATAGCGCTCGCGGCCAAGTTCATCCCAAAGGATTCCCATCGCGCGCAGTTTTGCGTGCTCCTCAATAAAGCGAAGGCCAGCGTTCACAAAGAATGAGATCCGCGCAAATACCTGTGGCATGACCGACGGGTCAACCCGGTCACGGACAGCGTCAAGCACCGCAATTGCATTGCTCATTGAGTAGGCAATCTCTTGGACTGGAGTCGCCCCAGCCTCCTGCAGGTGATACGAGCAGATGTTGATCGGGTTCCACTTTGGAACGTTCTCAACCGTGTAGGCGATCATGTCGGCGATCAACCGCATCGATGGGGCAGGAGGGAAGGCATACGTTCCCCGCGCGAGGAACTCCTTGATGATGTCGTTCTGCGTTGTGCCCTGAAGCTGGTCTTCGCTTGCGCCCTGATGCTCGGCAGTAACGATGTAGAGGGCAAGCAGCCAAGCGGCGGTTGCGTTGATCGTCATCGACGTGTTCATCCGGTCAAGCGGAATCCCGTCGAGCAGCGCTTCCATGTCACGGATATTTGAAACTGGCACGCCGACCTTGCCAACTTCGCCGCGAGCGAGCTCATCGCCCGGGTCGTAACCAGTCTGGGTGGGGAGGTCAAAGGCGATCGACAGGCCGGTCTGGCCCTTTTCGAGGTTGCCGCGGTAGAGCTCGTTTGATTTCTCGGCGGTTGAATGGCCAGCGTAGGTGCGGATCATCCATGGGCGGTCTGGTTGGTCGAGGCGATGTTCAGTCATTTGCGACAAGTGTAGGTATCTTTGGCCTAAGTGAGCGCTCCCGTAACAGCCGAACCAATTGATGTCCTTCACCTTGGTCGTGAGAGGGTGATCTGTACATGGCGGATTGGCAGCGTGATCATCGATCCAGGCCCTGCCAGCTGCGCGGATACGCTCGAAGCGGCGCTTGGTGGTGATCGCCCTGAGGCAATTCTGCTGACCCACATTCACCTTGATCACTCAGGCGGAACGGGCGAGCTGCTTCGACGCTGGCCGGGAACGAAGGTTTTTGTTCATGAGCTTGGCGCCCGTCACCTGATTGACCCGTCAAGGCTGCTTGCAAGCGCTAGCCAACTTTACGGCGACCTAATGCAGGAGCTCTGGGGCGACATTCTTCCTGTTCCGGAAGAGGCCGTAACAGTTCTTGCCGGCGGTGAGACGATCGACTTAGAAGGTGGGTTTGAGGTCATCTATACGCCGGGACACGCCAAGCACCATGTCTCGTACTTGCACCGGCCAACAATGAGAGCGTTTGTCGGTGATACGGGCGGCGTGAGGATCGGTGGAGCTGCTGGCACAACGATTGCGCCTACGCCACCACCGGACATTGATGTTGAACTTTGGAATCAGTCGCTCGATGCGATTGCTGCCTGGGAACCGTCAAGCCTCTGTCTGACCCACTTCGGTGAGTATCAGGATGTTGATGATCAAATTGCGGCCTTGAGGTCTTGCCTTGGCGATCATGTTGAGATGGCACGCGAGCTTGGGCCGGCTGAATTTGCCGACGCGGTGCGGGCGCGGCTCGCGAAGGAAGTCGGCGAAGAGAATGCCGCTGCCTACTTCCAAGCCGCTCCGCCAGATGACCTGCAGGCTGGGTTAGCTCGTTACTGGATGAAGCGCGCTGAAGCTGAGGGATCTGCAGGTTGACTACCGAGGTAATTGAGCGCGACAAGCTCGCTGGTCCGGGCGGCGGGATCGGAGGCAATTGCAGGGTGATCGTCAAGAACGATGATCACAACAGTTTTGACCATGTTGCCAATGTGCTCGCGCGTTATCTGCCGGGAGTATCGGTCGGCGACGGCTTTCGGCTAGCCGACACGATCCACAATTCCGGGCTAGCGATCGTTTGGGTTGGCCAACGCGAGATTGCTGAGCTTTACTGGCAGCAACTCCGGGACGCCGGACTCACAATGGCGCCGCTCGAAGAAGGCTAGAAGTCTCCGGACTACTCAGCTGATGTGCTGGCAGCCATCTGCGTCGCGCCAGATGTCAGTTCGTCTGCCCAGCCGTAAAGAACGGGGATTTGGTACCAGCCGCCGCAGTGGATTCGGAAGTGCTGACACTCCGAGCCCTCCCAAAAGGCTGTGAAATCCTCATAGCGGTCGAAGCCGAATGTCAAGAGGAATCGGTAACGGTCATCGCGTGAACGGGTAAGCGAGTATGAGTTAGCTCCGTAACGCAGCGAGGCTGGGGCAAGTTCAGTCAATGCCTTAGCGAGACTGTCGCCACGGAAGACCGTTGCGTAGAACGGAACCTGGACAAGTCCACCCTTACCGGCCATCAGGTGCCTACCTCTGCGCGGATGGCACCGGGTCCTTCAGCTGTCCGACCCTCGCCCTCGTTCGCGGCACCGACAAGCACGGAGATCTTGCCGAGGTGCTTGTTATCGCTCAGTAGCTGGTGTGCCTCGGCGATTTGATCGAATCCCATTGTCTTCCAGAGTACTGGTCGGACCTGATTGGACTCAATCAGTGCGTTGGCACGGGTCGCTTCCCAGGCGTTTGCGAAGTGCGACCCAATGATCTGCTTCTGCTTCATCCACAGGTAGCGAACATCGAAGTCGAGGTTGTAACCGGATGTCGCTCCGCAGATAACAACCTTGCCGAATGGCTTTACGCAGAGGACCGATGTCGGGAACGTCGCCTGCCCAACGTGCTCAAAGACAATGTCGGGGGCGGATCCAAGGATTGATTCGACTTCCTTGCAGAATCGACGCGACTCCTTGAAGCGGGCCTTCTCCTCCTCCGGAGTCTCGCCACCCTTGCGCATCATTCCGGCAAACTCATTGCGGTCAATCCAGCCGGTCGCACCGAGCTTCTCAAGCAGGGCTCCCTTTTCGGGCGATGAAACAACTCCGACCGATTGCGCGCCGGCAACTGCGCAGAGCTGGGTTGCGAATACTCCAAGCCCACCAGCAGCCCCCCAAATCTGGACTTTGTCGCCCGCCTGAATCTTTGCCTGATCCATAAGCATCCGGTAGGCGGTGAAGTAGGTGAGTCCGTAGCTAGCTGCTTCCTCCCATGTCAATGCTTCCGGCTTTGGCAGCAACTGCTGTGCCTGGACCTTGCAGAACTGCGCGAAGGACCCCCAAGTTGTTTCGTAACCCCAGATCTGCTGGCTTGGTGCGGCAAGCGGATCGAGACCGTGAACCTCAGGGTCCTCGTAAGAAGCTTGGTTGCAGTGAACGACGATTTCGTCGCCTGGCTTCCAGCGGGTTACTCCTTCGCCAACCTTCCAAACGATTCCTGATGCGTCAGAGCCGCCGATGTGGTGACCGGTCTCTGGGTGATCGCCGTATCGGAAGATTGAAATCGGCTCGCCTCGGCCTGCCCAAACATTGTTGAAGTTGACTCCGGCAGCCATTACGCGGACGATTACCTCAAATGCGCCTGGCTCCGGTGTTTCAACCTCTTCCAGCTTCATTGAGTCAACTGGCTCACCGAAGCGATCCTCACGAATAACCCAAGCGGGCATTGTTGGCGGCAGCGTTCCGGGTTCGGTGCTGATGTTCACGAGGCTGCTGGTGTCAATGCTCACGGTCTGTTGTCTCCGGGCGTTGTTGGACGGTTCGCGGTGGGAGCAGCAGTTTGTTCTCTGCGCTCGGACGCTCTGGGCCGACGGTTAAAGAGGTCGCCGGGTAGCCGTCGGCGACCACTTCACAGCCGCCTTCGATCAGGATCGCCTTGATTGTTCCGGTTCCACCGGCTGGGATCTGGCGGGCAATTGCCTCGTTCTCAACACAGCCTTCGCCGATGTAACGCGGGCGCAATGTAACCCTTTGAACTTGGAGCTTGCTCTGGTTGGTGATCTTGAGCGTTACTGGCCCGCCACCAATCAGCTGAGGCGAGAGGTGGGTTGCCTTGCCATCAAGCAGTACGCCGACGTAGGCAGTCACCGGTGGGCGGTTGGCGCTGTCCTTCTCGTCACTTGACCCACAGCCGACTATCGCGGCAAGCGCGGCTGTGCAAAGCAAAAGTGGTGCGATTCGCTTGAGCATCTCTTCTCTCCCTTGTCGCGTAGCGTACGTCAAGCCGCGCCGGACGGCGCGTCTGGGGCCGGGAATGGCAGCTCAAATACCTCGGCCTCAATGCCGCCGGCGTCCAAAACGCTGCCCGGCTCGGCAGCGAGGCGCAGAAGAGCGAGGGCACGAACAGCATCACCAGTAGGTGCTGCAACCGACCCGACCGCGCCAACCTGTCGGTCGCCGAGCAGTAGCGGAGTCCCGGGCTCAACGATGTCGTCGAGCAACAACCCACGCAGAGTGCGGTTCGGGCTGCCGCGGTAAAAGAGTCGGGCAACGGTCTCTTGGCCGACATAACAGCCCTTTGTGAACGAGACAAGCCGCCCATTCAGGTCGGCCTCCTGAGGGATGACGCTGTCGTCAAGGTCGATCCCCCAGCGAGGTCTACCTGCCTCAACGCGCAGGCACTCTGCCGCAGCCTCATCTCCCAGCTCAGCCCCAGCGCCGCGAAGCGCTGTTATGACGCCGTCAACAGATTCCGCTGGGCAGATCACATCAACTCCTTCCCAGGTGGAGACGACGCGGGCTCGGCAACCTCCCAGCATCACCAGCCTGTGGTCGTGCTCGGCGACTAGGTCGGATGTGCCAACCACGCTCGCTGCCAGAGGGCCGATCAGTGAAAGTTGTGAAGTTTCAAGCGTTGCCTTGTCAAGTTCGGCTGCGTGGCCGACAATGCTGCGGCGGAGCTGATCGAAAAGGGCTTGAAGGCTGGCTCGATCAGTGTCGAGCATCAGGCGATCCGCGTCTGTCCGCAACACCCGGACGATTGCGAGAAGTTTGCCCTTTGCTGTGAGTAGCGCAGCTTCGCAGCCAGCCCCAACCTCAAGCGCCTCAATGTCGTTCGAAAGTTGACCTTGCAGCAGCGACGCCGCATC
>JAPLCG010000181.1 GCA_026392385.1 Solirubrobacterales bacterium | reverse complement strand
TTTCTTCGAGCAATATCAACAACATGCAAAGCAATGGGCCATACTGAACAGGCAGCAAAAGATGCTAGACGGCGCTGTTTTGCAATGTTGGATTTTTTTGGACTCAACAGTCTATTCGTGAGCACAACACCGGATGATGGTAGAAGATGTCGGCAAAGCTGGAAGCCACAATCGCGCGGAAGCCGTAATCCTCGAGCGCCCACGGGGCGTGCTCACGCGACGATCCACAGCCAAAGTTGCGACCAGCTACGAGGATTGGATTGGCGGGAAGGTCCCATCCGTCCTCCTTAGCCCAGTCGTGGAAGAGAAACTCGCCAAAGCCAGACCGCTCGATCCGCTTGAGGAACTGCTTGGGAATGATTTGATCGGTGTCGACATCAGAACGGTCAAGCACTGAGACGGCGCCGCTGACAACAGTTACAGCTTCCATTAGCTCCCCCACGTTCGGATATCAACAAAGCGACCTTCGACCGCGGCTGCAGCGGCCATCTGTGGCGAAACGAGATGGGTCCTCCCGCCACGCCCCTGCCTTCCCTCGAAATTACGATTAGAGGTTGAAGCACATCGCTCGCCTGGTGAAAGGGTGTCCGGGTTCATCCCGAGACACATTGAGCAACCAGCTCCACGCCAGTCGAATCCAGCATCTCTGAAGATCTCGTCAAGCCCTTCAGCCTCAGCCTGGTGCTTGATCTTCGCTGAGCCTGGAACAACCATTGCGCTTACGGACGAAGCAACCTTCTGTCCCTTTACAACTTCAGCGGCAGCGCGCAGATCGCCGATTCGACTGTTTGTGCATGAACCGATGAACACACGATCAAGGGTGATCTCCTCAATTGGAGTGCCTGCCCTCAAATCCATGTATTCGAGCGCACGCTCCTCTCCGTCATCGCGAGGGTCCGGCACGACCGAGGTAACTGGAGCGACCATCCCGGGTGTTGTTCCCCAGGTGACCTGCGGCGAGATCTGGCTCGCCTCAACACGCATCTCACGATCAAACTCCGCGCCAGCTTCAGTCTTGAGCAACGACCAGCGTTCCGCCGCTTCCTCTAAATCAAGTGGGCCACCGGCTCGCTGCTGCTCCTCAAACCAACGGACTGTTGTGGCGTCTGGAGCAATCATTCCGGCCCGACCACCACCTTCGATTGTCATGTTGCAGACCGTCATTCGGCCCTCCATTGAGAGAGCTTCGATTGCCGCGCCCGCATATTCAACGACGTGGCCGGCAGCTCCAGCAACGCCCATCTGGCCGATCGTGCCGAGAATCAGATCCTTTGCGGTAACACCAAATCCTGCGTCACCGATGTACTCGATCCTCTTTGGCTGAACAAGTGTCTGTGATGCCAGTACATGCTCAACCTCGCTGGTGCCAATCCCGAAGGCAAGCGCCCCGAAGGCTCCGTGAGTAGCCGTATGGCTATCGCCACAGACGATTGTCATGCCTGGCTGCGTGACACCAAGCTCCGGACCGATCACATGAACAATTCCCTGGCTTTCCGATCCGAGGGAAAACAGCGGCACACCAAACTCAGCGCAGTTCGACTCGAGTGCCTCTACCTGTGTGCGTGAAAGCGCATCGCGGATCATCGCGGCAGTTGCTGTTCCGTCGGTAGGAACATTGTGGTCGGCTGTCGCCAGAGTTCGATCCGGCCGTCTGACTTGGCGTCCGGCGAGTCGAAGCCCTTCGAAAGCCTGCGGGCTAGTTACTTCATGAACAAGGTGCAAGTCAATCCAGAGCAGCCCGGGCGCAACCTCGTGGTCTGACCAGATCTTGTCGAAAAGCGTTGTTTTACTCATGGTGTTACTCCAGCGTCGGTGGTGTTAGGGGCGTTAGATCTGCGGACGGCGTTAGACAAAGCTCGCACATATGCCTTTGCCGCCGCTTCGACGACATCGGTGGAAACCGCTTGGCCAGCGCCGCTGAAGCCGGCTAGGTCAAGAACCACGGATGTCTCCCCGAGGGCGTCCTCACCGGCCGTCACGGCATCGACCCGAAACTCACGCAACTTTGGCTCAATGCCAGCAGCATTTGCAATTGCTTGGAAAACAGCATCAACAGTTCCGTCTCCGGCGCTACTTCCCTCAGCGACGCTTCCGTCTGGGAGCTTGATCGAGACCGTTGCCTCAGGCTTCGACTCGGAACTCGTCGTCGCGGAGAACGACTCAACTGAGTAGCCCGATTCGTCGTGACGAATCTCATCGGTAACCAGCGCTTCGAGATCCATCGCAGTTACAACCTTCTTGCGGTCCGCTAACTCCTTAAACCGTTTGAATGCCTGGTTGAGCGCACTGCCTTCAACCTCGTAGCCGAGTTGGGAGAGGGCGTCTGCCAGCGCGTGGCGCCCCGAATGCTTACCGAGAACCAGCGAGTTTGTATCAAGGCCGATGCTTCGAGCGTCCATGATCTCGTACGTGGTGCGCTCCTTGAGAACGCCATCTTGATGGATGCCTGATTCGTGAGCAAACGCATTGCGCCCCACGACAGCCTTGTTTGGCTGCACCGCGTAACCGGTCAGTCGAGATACCAAGCGACTGGTCTTTGCGATCTCCTCGCTATTGCAGGCCGTGTAGAGCCCTCCACAGGCGTCTGCACGCGTCTTGAGCAGCATCACGACCTCTTCGAGTGCTGCATTGCCGGCCCGCTCGCCGATTCCGTTAATTGCACATTCAATTTGGCGGGCTCCCGCGCTGATTCCCGCCAAGGAATTGGCAACAGCAAGTCCTAGATCGTTGTGACAGTGAACCGAGAGAGTGACGCGATCAAGCCCTGGAGTCAGTTGATAGAGGCGTGCGAGGTAAGCAGCGAACTCATCTGGAGTCGTATAGCCGACGGTGTCGGGTACATTGATCGTCGTGGCGCCCTCCTCGATCGCGGCAGCGCAGACTTCGGCCGTAAACTCGAGGTCGGCACGGGTGGCGTCCATCGGCGAGAACTCGACGTCGTCGCAGAGGCCGCGCGCGTGCGCAACTGCAGCTCTAGCCTGACCGAGCACATCCTCACGCGTCATCTGCAATTGATGCGCAATGTGGATATCGGATGTCGAAATAAATGTGTGGATACGCGGGCGCTCAGAGCCGCGAACTGCCTCCCATGCGGTCTCGATATCGGCGCTATGCGTTCTTGCAAGAGCAGCGATGATCGGCCCCTCAACCTGCTCCGAAATCGCCTTTACAGCCTCCGCATCACCATGACTTGTGATTGGGAAACCGGCCTCAATCACGTCAACGCCAAGCCGAGCGAGTTGCTGCGCTATTTCAAGCTTCTCGACTGTGTTCAGTGAGATCCCAGGCGATTGCTCTCCATCCCGGAGGGTCGTGTCAAAGATCAGTACGCGGTTGCTGTCCTGCATAAGTTCCCTTCCTTCTGTTCCGTTTGGCCTCGAAATGCTGGTTTGCGGCTAAGCGGCCGCCACGCAATTAATCCCCCGAACGGGGGAGAATCAGAAGGAGACGGATCAGCGTTACTGAGTTCAACAGAACNACAGAACCTAATCGTAGCATCGGCAGGCCGTGCAGGCGGTTGCCTGCACGACGGACTCTCTAACTAAAGCTAGCCGATGTTTTCAGCTGCGATCAACTCTGGCGAGGCGACCTCTGGCGGATTCGACTTGAAGAACTCGCGGTGCGCGAGGTTGGCATAGATCATGCCGACGACACCGAGCAAGAGAGCCCCAATTCCGATTATCAGCGGCGCGCCAAGTCCGAAGACTTCAGAGTTAACGTTCGCCGGATCAGCGTAGTAGATACAAGCCTTGACGAAGACCCCGCTCAGAGTTATCGCGCCGATCAGCGGCAGCAGACAGAGGTAGAGGAAGTTTCTCCCAGACTTGAACAGCACCTTGCGGTAGTAGATCGTGCAGGCGAAACCGGTAAACGCGTAGTAGAAGCAGACGAGGAAGCCGCACGCTGTCAGCGAGTCGCCGAGAACATTCTGTGACCAGAGGTTGACACCAACGAATAGTGCGACTGACGTGGCACCGAAAATCCATGTCGCGTGACCAGGAGTTTTGTGCTGGTGATGGACCTCATTGAAATACTCGGGAATCGCCTTCTTGCGCGCCATTGAGAAGGCGGTACGGGCTGCTGGCAGAATTGTTGTCTGCGTTGCCGCTGCGGATGAGGTGAGCACCGCGATGATCAGCAATTTGTCCAACGTGCCGCCAAGTACGGCCTTACCGAGTCCACCGGCGAAGATGTCATCAGCGTTTGCGGCAAGCGCCTTCTCACCGGCGAACGCCTCCGCGGCTGCCGTAACTGTCAGATAGATCAGCAGGAGCAGGACGGTCGAGAGCACTGCTGCCCGCCCAGGTGCCTGAGAGCCGTCGACGGTCTCCTCGTTGACCGATACCGCTGAATCCCAACCCCAGTAGAGGAACACTCCGAGCAAGATTCCGTCGAGGAGGGCTGCAGGGCTAGAGATTGCGAACGGATTGAACCAGTCGAGCGAAACATGAATTGATCCGGGTCCAGCGTCGCCGCTATAGACCTTTACCAATGCGACAACCGCAAACGCGGCTAGCGTAAGAATTTCGGCAAGCAGAAGTCCCTGCTGAGTGCGCGCGGAAAGCTCAATTCCGACGTAACAGATTGCCGTCATAACGACGATCCAAGCGACGCCAATAACTGTAACCCAGAGAGTCGTTGGATTGAGTTCAAAGAGCTGCAGTGAATAGCTACCGGCGATGCTTGACTGGGTTGCCATGACAATGAGATCTGCCACGAGCAGACCCCAGCCTGCGATCCAGCCAAGTTGTGGGCCCATCGCCTTCGTTACCCAAGAGAAGGTCGTTCCGCAGTCGGGATCAGCCTTATTCATCCACTGGTAGGCAATCGCAATACAGAACATCGGCACGAAAGAAACAAGCATTACCGCCGGAGCCTCAACTCCAACCCCGCTAATGATGACGATGAATCCAACTGTTGCCGCGAGGCTGAAGCCAGGCGCAGTTGAAGCGATACCGATTACAAGGTTCGAAATGAACGTGATCGCGTTGTGTTTAAGCTCCGGCTGATCGCCGCTCTTGGCTGCCGGTACCGATGCTGCCTCCATGCCCCACCCCCTGGTTTAGCGTTGGTCACATCCCCCAGATCCCGAGGCATGCCTCCTGCCTGATCGGGAGCCTAACCGTTGAGGTGGCGTTAGTGCGACGAAGCTGTACTACGAGCGACTAGAGCGACAGCGTTCGTGCCGCGTCAAAACCAGGCTCTGCCAACAGCGCCTCGAGAGCAGCGGCCGGGACGGGAGCGTCAGTTGTAATCGCCATCGCCGCAAGATCCCCGGATTCGCCGTCACTTGGCTGGCGTCCAACGGCGGCGGAGACGATGTTAACTCCGTGATTACCGAACTCAACACCGATCCTGCCAAGCATTCCCGGGAGGTCCTTGTAGCGAACGAGCGTCAGGTGATCCTCAAGCTGAAGGTTGAAACGCTGACCCCAAGCCTCA
>JAPLCG010000106.1:555-18170 GCA_026392385.1 Solirubrobacterales bacterium | reverse complement strand
ATTGGCGAGGCAAGTGCCGAGTTGTATGACCCGGCGTCTGGCACGTTCACCGCGACGGGCAGCATGACTGTTACCCGCGCGTATCAGACGGCAACGTTGTTGCCTGATGGCAAGGTGTTGATTGCCGGTGGAGACGACGGTTCGGGTAGCTCTGCGGCGAGTGCCGAGTTGTATACGCCAACTTCGCCTCCTAAGCCTCCTGTCAGTGGTCCGCGTTGTGCGGTGCCGTCGATCGTTGGTCAGCCGGTTGCCAGGATTGGTCGGATTGAGTTGCTGGGTGGCAAGTCGGGAATCGGTTGGCGGGTCAGTGTGACTGGGTCAGCGAATTCGACGAAGCCGTACTGCGGTTTGTTGACGCTGCAGCTGTCACAGCAGTCTGCGAAGCCAAGTTCGGCCGCTGCTCCCAAGTCGTTTAAGTACGCGGATGGGATTTATTCGTATGGGCCTTCGGCTACGCGGACTGTTACGCGCAGTGGAGTAAAGCCAACTTGGGCTCGTGTGCAAAACCAGCCTGGCACCTGGGGCCAGTGGGTCTCGATCCGATAGGGAAGACATAGGCCAAGCCCAACCCCGCAACTGGCTGATTAAGCGGATCCGGCTGATACCGTCGCCTCGATGAAAAGACATACAGCCCAGCCAACGACTCAGATTAGAACCCTCCGCACGGCAGGCCGCCTGATCTTCGCTGCCGCAGCGGTGGCACTGTTTGCCATTGCCCCAGCAGCAGGAGCACAAACCCTTGGCAGGTTCACGCCCACGGGCAGCATGGGGCAAGGCCGAGATACCGCAACAGCAACACTTCTGCCAAGCGGCAAAGTCCTGATCGCAGGGGGAGGGACTGCGGGAACAACGCTCGCAAGCGCCGAAATTTACGACCCCGCAACAGGCAAATTCACGCCGACTGGGCCGATGACCACCGGCCGCTGGAGCGCGACTGCGACGATGCTGCCCAACGGAAAGGTCCTTCTTGCAGGCGGTTCCTCAAGCACGGGAATCGTTGCCACTGCCGAGCTGTTTGATCCGGCGACTGGCACATTTACCGCAACGGGAAGCATGAGCCAGGCCCGCATGGTGGCAACTGCAACGCTGCTTCCGAACGGCACTGTGCTCGTGGCAGGCGGGATGGGAGGGGCCACTGCACCGACCACAGCTGAAATTTACGATCCGGCTAGCGGCCTCTTTACGCCAACGTCGGGGCCGTTGACGGCCAGCCGCACCTACTCAACAGCAGCGCTTCTGGATAGTGGCAAGGTGCTGCTGGCAGGTGGAAGCGGCTCCGCTACAGCGGAGCTCTACGACCCTCTGACATCCACGTTCACTGCGACGGGCAGCATGAGCGCCTTCCACTCGGCTGGGGTTGCCGTGCTACTGCCAAGCGGCAAAGTCTTAGTTGCAGCAGGCGCATCGAGCAGCGCTGTGCTTTCAAGTGCTGAACTTTACGACCCGAATACCGGACTGTTCGCTGCCACCGGCAGCCTCAGCAAGGCGTGTGACTTTGCCAAAGCTGTCCTCCTGCCGAACGGCAAGGTTCTAGTTGCTGGTGGGTACAACGGCTCCAGGCCGCTTTCCAACGCTCAGGTTTATGACCCGGCGGCAGGCCGCTTTACCAAAACCGGCACGCTCGGCATTCCGCGCTATAGCGAAACAATGACATTGCTAGCCAGCGGCAAGGTGCTAGTGGCGGGCGGCTGGAGTGGCTCAAGGAGCCTTGCAAACGCGATGCTCTACGACGCAAGCAAACCGACACTGCCGAAGAAGCCGACCGTTCGATGGGCGGTATCGGCAGGGCGCGTAAAGGCAATCATTGTGCGTGAGCCATTCACTACTTACCGGTTGACGGCGCGCAGAGGCAGGACCGTCAAGTCAGGCAGTTGCACAGCAACGAGCCTCGGCGTGATTTGTTCAGCTGCGCCGGGAAGTGGCCAGTGGAAATTTTCTGTGACGCCGCATAACAGCGACGGCGACGGGATTGCAAACAGCAGACTTCTGAGGCTCGCTCGCGCTGCAAACAGATGACGCTGGTCGGCGACTGCGGGCGCGAATCCGCAACGCAGCAAGTAACGCGGCACAGCAAGGCCGCCCGACCCGGTTGAGGTCGAGCGGCCAGTAACCGTCCTGCGTTGCAAGCGACTAGAAGGTTGGCGTGACCTTCACAGTGCCAATCTTCATCCCGCGACTAAACGTCGTTACCGAAAACGCCTTGTTCAGCAGCCTCGCCCCATCACTCGTGAGAGTGATTACGGCACTGATCGACCTGTCAAGTGAATCAACAGTTGGCGCCAGCAGCGCAAACAGCTTTACCCGCTCGCGAACACCAGCTACGGTCGCGCCGATCGCGCCCGGCCGCCCGAAATCGGGAATGACAGCTGGCCAGCAGCTGGCGAAGTCGCTGAAACGACCGGTGCCACAGCGATTCCAAGTGATGTGAGCGAAGTGACTACGGCCGGGTCAATAGTCACAACAGTGGCGCCACCAACCGGCTTCGTCACGCCGACATGTAAGCCCGCTTTGCCACGATGGCCGGGATCTGCGCTCGCTGCCGTTGCCGACACGGCGAAAAGCGCGATGGACGCGAGCAGCATTCCAATAATCGCCCTACTCGCGGCAGTGCGCCTTGGCTGGTTAACGGTACTTGAGATCATTTGTCTCTCCTCTGAATCGATCGTGTCTGTATGCCCCACGACCAAACTGACGCGAAATCGAAGCCGGTGAGACAAGGCTCGGACAAGCCTTATCCAAGACAAGCTCGGGCAATAGACGTTCAGCTAACCAGCCCAGACCGCAATAAACACAAGCAAATCCGGGCTTCTACGGCCTACTTCGTAGCAGTAGGACAGGCCACTTCCCCAGCGGTATCCGCGCAGTGCGGCCTAGAGAATTGAACCCAAATGGCAGAAGAGTGCGGTGCTCGCAGAGCGAGCCAAGGCCTGAACGCCGACACTCGAAATAGCTGCTGCGGGTGGCCCGCCACCAGGTGGAGGACCACCGCCACCCATGTTCGGCATCTTCGTCAGAAGTGAACTATCGACCTTGCCATGGAAACAACGGATTGATGACTGAGCAGACTTCGCGCTCGTCAACACGTAGTGGTAGGTGCCGTTCGGGAACTCGGGTGTTGGGCTTGTAATCCCGTTGCACTTATCTAGCGTGGATGGAGCAACGGTCTTGCCGCGAATGTCCTTCTGCCCGTAGATCGGATAGCCGTCGAACGCAACGCCGATGATGTGCGACGGACCGGTTGACGTATCAACCTGAGAAACCACACAGCTCGGAAGACCGTGGTAGTGGTAGGTGCCGCCAGGTCCTGGCGTTGGGTGGCCTGAGCAGGCGTCAACAAACCAAACCTTAAGCCCGTTTGATCCGGTCAAGAAGAAGTTGCTCGCCATCGCAGCCGTCCGGCCATCGCCCTCATATGGGTTGTACAAAACGGAGCCTGAGATCATCACCCCGATCGATCCGAGCGACGTGGCCTTGGTCGTCGCTGACCAAGTTGGCTTCAGTGGGATCGAATAATCGAACGGGTTCGCCCCTGTCGGGTCGTTAATGATTCGCGCAGTCGAGGCGTTAGGAACGATAATTCCTGCTTTGGGAACCGCGTACTTGGCATCGCGAGGATGGTTAGGAATCCCGTTTGCCTTGACCCGCACCTTTGTTGCCGAATAGGTGACGGTCACGTTCTTACCCCACTTGGCAGCTTTGATGCCCGTCGTCGTTGATGCAGTGTTCGCCTTGAAGGACTCACCTGAAGCTGACGCCCCACCACATGCCGCAAGGGAGAGGCAGGCAAGAGCAGTAGCGGCAACAAAAACGGACTTGCGAGGAGCGATGGTCTTCAACGTGGATGAGTTCATGGCGAAGAAGCCTGCCATCGCAAAGTAAGGGGCCGGTTAGAAAGAGGGCGCCATAGCGGTCGCCAGGGGCTCTGCTAGCTTCACTGCCATGAAAAGAACTCTCACCGTAATCGCTGCAGTCACAATCTTCCTTGTTCCAACGACCGCCTCTGCGGCCTCGCGCGGCGTATACGCGAAGTGGACGCTCTCACCCTCCGCCGGAACGGCGCAGACTCACTCAGGAACGATCAAGTTCGGCGTTCGTGGGATCCCCAATGCGACCTTCACGGTAGTTAAGACAAAGGCTGACACTGAAAACGTTGAGCTGCTCACTGGGGCAACTGGTGGCGACTGGCTCACCGCGAAAACGCCATTTGGTTCCGTATTCGGCCCAAGTGGACCCAGCACGCGGATCAAGTACCTGAAAGTTGGCGAAAACTCACTTGGCCAAACGAATCGCACGGTTACGACGATCAACTTCAAGTCGGCTGTTCCTGCCGGTTATCTCGGAATCGCGGTAGGAGATCTAGATGTCGACAAGGTTGTTATTCAGGCTAGGAGCGCGAAGGGGGCGCTGCTGACGGGCAACCAGCTCCGTGGTCTCGCGTCGAAGGTTCCGTTCAACTTCTGCAATGTGACCGCGAATAAGCCGACCAACTGTGGCGCTGACACAGACGTTCCCGCCTGGCTGCCTACCGGCAGCGGTGGAAGCATCGTTGGCAATGACAACTCGAGCGATGGCTCGGCAGGATGGCTCAGGCCCAACCAGTCAGTCAAGTCGATCAAGTTGACATTCAGCGCACTTCCCGAAGTGAGCACCCACTCGTACCGAACTTGGTTGGCAGTTCTGCGCCCGCCGGCGCCAGCGAAGCCTCGCTTCACCGGCTGATCGCAATCAACGCAGGTTACGAGTTGCTTCTATGCCGCAGTCTCTGAATCCCTCAAGTAGGCGATGCCTGCCAGGACGGTGCCAGCCGCGCCAGCGAAGATTGCAGCCTCAACCGAAACATGGTTGATCAGCAACCCCCAGATCAAGACGCCGATTGGAGCCGCAAGACTCACAGCGAACATGAAGACGGCGACAGCCTCGCCGGTCGTCGCCTCATCACCAGCATCGGTCGCAGCCTGCAGGTTGATTGAGCGCTGAGCCAGCCAGAGTGCGCCGAAGACAATGCCGATGATCGCCCACATGATCAACTCAGGTTCCATCTGGAAAATCAGTGAGGCCGCCCCATAAACGGCGAGTAGCAGACCCGTCCAGATGGCGGCGATCGCCGACGCATTGATCTCGCTGCGCCCGATGGACAATCGCTTGACAATCGCTGGGCTCAGCAACTGCCCGATGTACATTCCAGCCATCAGAATTCCGGCGCCTGGCAGCAGCGGGCTCTGCCGCAATGCATCCGCAACCGGCACGATCAACGAAGCAAGTGGGGCAGCAAGCATCGAAACAGCCCAACCGAGTATTGACGCCCTGCGAAGGTCACGGTTGTCGCGAACGCTGACATACATCGTCGTCCACGGGCCTCGCTCCGGCTTCGGTGAGTGGGGCTCAACCGGTGGCGGCTTCAACCAGATGAAGATCGCGAATGGAATTCCGACGACAGCCCTTGCAAACAGCCCCCAACCGGGTTCAACCTGGTTAAGGATCGCTCCGCCTGCAATGCCACCGATTGCCATGCCGATCGCGCCGGCGACCGAGAGACGAGCATAAGCCCCAGCCATTCCATCGCCGGTTAGATACGCCTTCGAGAACAGCGGGCCGAAAGCAGTGAATAGCCCAAACAATGCGCCAACCACGACTGCGTTAACCATCAGAACTGGAATTGGCTCGACACCGTTCAGGATCAGCAGTGACGCAACCAGCCATGCCACTGAACCTGCAGCGACGGAAAAGTTGAAGGCACTGCGAGCAGTAAAGCGCGCCGCCAGAGCTGGTGCATAAGGAACGGTGAGCGCGGCTGTTAGCAGCAGGACGCAGAGATAGAGGCTCGTGTAGATAGCGCCATTGGTGCGGTGCCCGGCGTTGGTCGTGATCGCAGTCGCATCAAGCAGCGCTACGGAGAGGCCAATTGACATAACTCCATAGGTCAGCAGGAACAGGTTCTTGTCGAGCGAGCTAGTTGCTTGGCTATCAACAGAAGCATTCATCAGTTAGGTCGTTTCTCTCGAGGCTGGCATGGCCGATGCGGAGGCAGCAGCCTATCTGCGGACCGTATGGATTGTCGGCCGAATCGGCTCCCGGGATCAAAAGCCCGGAAGCCAATACGCCGCGAATCTCACGCTGCTATTTGATGAACAGAATCTCCTGATACTTCGGCAGTGGCCAGAGGTCGTCGGCGACGATTCCTTCAAGCCGGTCGGCTACCTCGCGAGCATCGTCCATTGCGGGAATCACCTTGTCGCGCATGTACTTAGCGTGGTTGAGCACGCCAGCGCGAGCAGGGTGGCCCTCGTTGGCCTTCTCAAGCGCAAGGATTGCCTTAACGAACTCGTCAACAAGCTCTGAGGTCTCGCCAATCAGTGCCGGCACCTCAGCTGAGCGCAGCTCGGCAAGATGCCTTGTTGATGCTGGCAGCAGCATCGTGCGAGCAATGCTCGCTGCCGTCTCACCCTCAATGTTGAGGTTCGTCACATACTGCTCGGCGGCAACCTCAAAGCGCGACTCAAGCTCACGCTTGCTGAGCACCTTGTACTTGTTGAACACCTTGATCGTCGCTGGCGCGATGATCTCGGGCAGCGCATCAGGCGTCGTGCGGAGGTTCTTGAGCCCACGTCCCTCAGCCTCCTTGTGCCAAGCCTCGCTGTAACCGTCGCCACCGAAGACAACACGCTTGTGCTCCTTCCAAGCCGCCTTCAGGACAGGAGTCAAAGCTGCCTCAAGTGAACGCTTGCTCTTCTGAGCCTTCTTCAGCTTGGCGGCAAGATCATCAATTGCCTCAGCGACAACGGTGTTGAGGACCGTGTTCACGAAGCTGATCGACTGGCTTGAACCAGGCGCACGGAACTCAAACTTATTGCCGGTGAAGGCAAATGGGCTGGTGCGGTTACGGTCACCGCTATCAAGCGGAATTGGAGGCAGAACAGCGGAGCCAAGACCAAGGAATGACCCAGCCTTACTGCGGCTCGTCTTGCCCTGCTCAATTGCCGTGAAGACCCGCTCAAGCTCGCCACCAAGGAAGATCGAGATGATCGCTGGCGGCGCCTCGTTAGCACCGAGCCGGTGATCCTGACCAACCGATGCAACGGTCGCGCGCAACAGACCCTGATGCTTGTCAACGGCCTGAATCACCGCCGAGCAGAAGAACAGGAACTGGAGGTTGTCCTGCGGTGTGGCACCGGGCTCAAGCAGGTTCTCGCCACCATCGGTACCCATGCTCCAGTTGTTGTGCTTGCCGGAGCCGTTCACTCCTGCGAACGGCTTCTCGTGAATCAGGCAGACAAGCCCATAACGGCGGGCAACATTCTGGAGAACTTGCATTGTCAGCTGCTGATGGTCAGCACCAACATTTGAGTTCTCGAAGATCGGCGCAACCTCATACTGGGCGGGCGCAACCTCGTTGTGACGCGTCTTGATCGGCACGCCAAGCTTGGCAAGCTCAAGCTCCGTTTCCATCATGCAGGCGAGTACGCGCTCGGGAATTGAGCCGAAGTAATGGTCATCAAGTTCATGACCCTTCGGTGGCTTCGCACCAAACAGCGTGCGACCGGTATTGACAAGGTCAGGGCGCTCAAAGTAGTACTGCTCATCAATCAGGAAGTACTCCTGCTCCGGGCCGACGGTTGTGAAGACACGGTTTGTCTCCTCATCACCGAGCAGCTTCAGTGCGGCAACCGCTGAGCGTGACAGTGCATCCATCGAGCGAAGCAGTGGAATCTTCGTGTCGAGTGCTTCACCAGTCCACGATGCGAACGCGGTTGGGATGCAAAGCAGGGCGCCATTTGGGTTGTCGAGCACGAAGGCTGGGCTGGTTGGATCCCAAGCCGTGTAACCGCGCGCTTCGAAGGTGGCACGAATACCGCCGGTTGGGAAGGAGGAGGCATCCGGCTCACCCTGGATCAGCTCCTTGCCTGAGAACTCGGCGATCGCCGTTCCGTCACCAACTGGTCCGTAGAAGGAGTCGTGCTTCTCAGCGGTTGAACCGGTCAGAGGCTGGAACCAGTGTGTGTAGTGGGTGCAACCAAGTTCCATCGCCCAATCGCGCATTGCTGAGGCAACCGCGTCGGCAAGCGATGGGTCGAGCGCCTCACCCTTCTCGAGTGTGCGCATCAGCTGACGGTGAACGGTCTTTGGCAGACGCTGCTTGAGTACGACAGGGGAGAAGACGCGTGACCCGAAGACTTCCTCACCGGGTGCAGTCAAGTCACTGACGCCAAGGGCGCCGCCGTTGGCTGACCAGCGTGCTGCTGTCACATTGCGCTCGCGAACTCGGTTTGACATTTAGGGGGTCCTCCTCGTCTCGTTCATTTTCCGCCGGCCTCGCATTGCGATGGCAGTCGGCGGCTATTGGTTCTGTGGTTTCAAAGCCTAGAAGTCTGCTTACAAGGGCGCACTATCCGCTTGGACAACAACCGCGCCCCCTGATGCTCCAGCCGTACTGAAGATCAGGTAAAAAACTACCGCGCTCGCCCGTTCGGTGAATCCCGGCCAGCAAAGTTCATCCACATGGACAATGACTTTGCTGCCTGGGGAGTCAAGGATGGCTTCACTTGACCCCTACCTCCAAAAGGAGGACCAATGAGTAGCACTGGAAGAAGGATTGCGCTGATGTCGCTCGCGGCACTTGGCGTTCTGTTGCTGGTTCCGGCGCTCGGCATCGCCGCCGACGCCCCTAAGTACCCGTCAATGCTTCACGACGACAGTTCAGTCCCATCGGACTTCTCGCCAGGAATGGCGATTAATACGACGTGGGTTGTTGTTGCCGCAACGCTCGTGATCTTCATGCAGGGCGGTTTCGCACTGTTGGAGATTGGCTTCTCGCGTGGCAAGAACGTCGGCACGATCGTCGCCAAGATCCTGACGAACTTCTCAATTGCCGCGTTGATGTGGTGGGCGTGCGGCTTCGCCCTTGCCTTTGGAGACGGCAAGTACTTCGGTAATTCGGGTGGCTTCTTCTTCTCGATGCCAGCCCTGACCGATGGCGTGCCCGGTGGTGGCTACGCTCAGAGCGCCTTTGGTGCGATGAGCTTCTCAAGCGCGACCGTTTCGTCGAAGTTCCTCTTCCAGATGAGCTTCTGCGCTGTATCACTGGCAATTGTCTGGGGCACAACGCTCGAACGGATCAAGTTCGGCGCATACGTCCTTTACGCGATTGTCTTCGCGGGATTGATCTACCCACTTGGAGCCCACTGGGTGTTTGGTGGCGGATTCCTCCAGGTTGGTGACTGGCTTGGACTTGGCATCGTTGGAGTGCAGGACTTTGCCGGCTCGACTGCGGTCCACCTGATCGGCGCGACCGGTGCGCTCGCAGCCCTGCTGCTGCTTGGGCCGAGGCGCGGTAAGTACGGAGCTGACGGTAAGCCACGGGCAATCCCAGGTCACAACATGCCGCTGTTCGGGCTTGGCGTGATCATCCTGTTGATCGGCTGGATCGGCTTCAACGCCGGCTCAACCCTCAACGCGATTGATGGACGCTTCCCCGAGGTTGCAGCAATCACAATGATCGCCGCCGCAGCTGGCGTTCTCGCCGCACTGCTCGTCGCGAAGATCAAGACAGGCAGCATTGACATCGGCATGGCCGGTAACGGTGCGATCGCAGCGCTGGTCGGAATCACCGCTGGATCAGGCTATGTCGCACTCTGGGCAGCGCCGATCATCGGTGCAGTCGCCGGTGTGATCGTCGTACTCGGCGTCTATGCGATTGACAAGAAGATCGACGATCCGGTCGGTGCGCTGTCAGCGCACGGTCTAGCCGGAGTCTGGGGAACGCTCGCCTGTGGAATCTTCACAGTGCCAGCACTTGCCAAGTACAACGCCTGGGGTGACCCAGCCGGTGGACTTGTCTACAGCGGCTCGTTTAAGCAGCTGATCGCCCAGGCGTTCACAGTGATTGTCGCCTTCACATTCGTGTTCATCATGTCGTTTGTGACCTTCTGGATCATCAAGAAGACTTACGGACTGCGCGTGACGGCCGAAGAGGAGAACGCAGGCCTCGACATCTCCGAGCACGGAATGTATGGCTACCCAGAGCAGTTCATCCCCGCGGCGGAGCTCGTTGGCTACGGCGCAGTCCCAGCCCTGGACCGCATTGGTACAGGGCCTGTCTCTGACCCGGAGGTAACAGCATGAAAATGGTCGTCGCATACATAAGGCACGAGGCTTTCGAGCCGATCCGTGAGGATCTGCTCGGGCTCGGCTTCCCTTCCCTCACGATCAGTGAGGTGAAGGGGTCCGGTCGGCAGAAGGGGATCACCGAGCACTACAGAGGTGCAACGGTGACCAACCATCTGCGGCCGAAGATCAAGATCGAGTGTGTCGTCGAGGACAGCGACCAGCAGACGATCGTTGACACGATTCTCCGCCATGCCAGAACCGGCATGGTCGGTGACGGGAAGATCTTCGTAATCCCGGTCGAGCAGTCCTATCGGATCAGAACCGGTGAATCGGGAGACGAGACACTGCAGGCACACCCAGGGGAAGGCTCAGAACCGAGCTGACCGGGAGGGTCGCAGACTGGAGCGGCGGCGCGCTTAGGGGGTGACGCCGCCGCTCCGCTTTTGCGGAGTGGCTGGCTTGGCGCTGAAGTTCTTCTTGACGGTGCCATTCGGCTCAACCGTCGCGCTAGGAGCAATCCCCCCTACAACTACCGGGCAGCGGCCTGTTGGTGCGCCGCCACCTGCAAGTCGGGCGCTACCACCGTTAAAGGCCGGCGCAATCCGCCACTTGACCGTGCGGGCTCCGGAGCGAATCGGATGCACCTGCCAGACAAACGATTTCGTCTCGCCGGGCGCAACACTGCCGAGCGTCCAACTGTTTGCCAGCGCACTTGCACCGTCGATCGGTGGCAGGTCAATGATCCAGAACGGTCGCGATGGTTCAGCAAGGCCAGGTTGGTCATCGCGCGTCGCAAAGGCTGGGGCAGAGGTGTTCGCGTTGTCAGTTGTGATCGTCGCCGTTAGGTTCGGAAGTGGCCGGTCGCCAATATTTCTCACATCAATGCGCATAACAGCGCCTGAATCAATGTGCTGGACGGCTGGGAAGCTCGCAACCGGCACTTCAACGCGGTAAACGCCACTGCCCTGACCACCATTGTCAGATGAAGTTGTCGTCGTTGAGCCGCCACCGCAGCCTGCCAAAGCAGTTGCCGTAGCGGCACAGCAGATCAATAGCGGGCTCCTCCACAAAGCGTTCGGAGGCTACCACGGGGCAGGACTTACGACTAGGACTGCGGAAATACGCTCACAGCGGCAACGCGCCGCAATGAAATCAGGCCGCCACAGGTTGCCGCCAAAGGCCCGGCTCGCGTAGAGTGCGGGATCCCGATTGGTTGTCCCATCATGGGCGAAGGTCGGGAGGGAGAGGGAACCAGTTGTCAAACGTTGGTGAACGAGCATTAGCCCCGGCCAAAAACCTCCTTGAGGAGGCTGGAGACATGATGATTCTGACCGGCAAAACGCTGGTCAGTGCGCTGCGTCCGCCATACCCGTATGGCGGCGAGTTCGTTTCCCAGTTCCTGTTTGCGCTGAAGCTCTGTTGGTTCCCCCTGCTGATCTCAACCGTTGCCTTCGGCTACGGAGCGCCGGGATTGCAGGCCGCGAACTTCCTTGTTCTCTTCGGAGCACTCGATCGCCTCGGCGGTTTCTTCGTTCTTGCCTCGATCCGAGAATTCGCACCGTTCGTGACAGCAATCGTTCTCGCTGGTGTTGCTGGCACGGCGATCACCGCTGACCTTGGCGCCCGCAAAATCCGCGAGGAGCTTGACGCTCTGCAGGTACTCGGCGTTGATCCGGTCAAGAACCTTGTTGTTCCGCGCTTCCTCGCGCTGATGCTCGTAACCGGCCTGTTCGATGTTTACGCGCTGCTGTTTGGAATCTTCGGCGGAATCGTCGCGACACTTGTAAACGGCGCGCCACTTGGACCATTCTGGGCGACGTTCTTTACAAACGCCTCGACTGTTGACCTTTGGGGGTCGGTAGTCAAATGCACGCTGTTCGGGGCGATCATCGCAATTGTCTGCTGTTACAAGGGGATGACTGCCTCCGGTGGAGCCGAGGGCGTTGGTCGTGCCGTCAACCAGGCGGTCGTCGTTGCCTTCCTCGGAATCTTCGCGTTCAACTATGTCTTCACACAGACGCTGCTGGCCACACATCCTGAGATTCAGGTGATTCGCTAATGGAAACCTCAATCGGAGGGCCACGCCAATGGCTTGAAGCAACCGGCGCGATGCTGCGCTTCTGCTTCCGCGTAATGGGCGAGGTCTACGGCCTGAAGGTCTTCCGCTACTTCGGCGAAGCGCTCAGGCAGGCGGGCATCTTGATTCTCTCCTCAACGCTCGTCATCTGGAGCCTGATTTTCATCATCGGCCTGCAGTGCGGAATTGAAGGCGCCTACTTCAACCGCTCGGTTGGATCACCAGCCTACGCCGGTGTCTTCGCAGCCTGGTGCGACCTCCGCGAACTCGTTCCCTACTCCTTCGGTTACATGATGGCTGCCAAGGTCGGAACCGGAATCGTTGCTGAGCTCGGATCAATGCGGATCAGCGACGAAATTGACGCACTCGAAGTAATGGGCGTGCCATCAATGACCTTCCTCTGCTCAACGAAGCTGCTCGCAGCCTGGATGGTCTTGCCGTTCATCTACCTGAGTGGTGTCGGCGCCGGCTTCCTCGCCAGCTACCTGGCGGTAGTCCAGCAGATCGGCGAAGTGTCGTCCGGTGGCTACCAGTTGATCTTCTGGGCGTTCCAGAACCCTCCCGATCTTCTGTACAGCGTTATCAAGGGAATGACTATGGCAACCGTGATCGTGCTGGTTGGCTGTTACTACGGATACAACGCCAGTGGTGGCCCAGTAGGGGTGGGTACCGCGACGGCGAAATCAATGGTCGTAAACATCGTGCTCGTACACATCATCGGAATGCTTGGGACGCAGCTTTTCTGGGGAGCGAACCCACGCGCGCCAATCGGCGGATAAAAGCCGGAAATCGGCAACACTGGAATCAGGGAGAGAGGCATGGAGCAGACAACCAGCGAGTTTGAGTGGCACACCGGCCGCAAGACACCGGTCGAAAACCCAGCGATTGAGTTCGTTGGAGTTAAGAAGTCGTTCGGCCGCAATGAGGTGCTCAGCGGCTTGGACCTCGCACTGCCAGAGGACAGGATCTCCATGATTCTCGGGCCGTCGGGTACCGGAAAGTCGGTCTGCATCAAGCACATGGTCGGCCTGCTTTATCCGGATGACGGCGATGTGCTCGTCCACGGCGAGTCGGTTCCATCAATGCCGGATGACGACCTGTTCGAGATGCGCAAGAAGTTTGGCGTGCTGTTCCAGGACGGTGCGCTGTTCGGCTCAATGGACCTTTACGACAATGTTGCCTTCCCGCTCCGCCAGCACACCGACAAGGGTGAGGAGGAGATCGCCGACATCGTCAACCGTCGCCTCAAAGAGGTTGGACTGACGGAATCCGGTGACCGGATGCCAAATGAGCTGTCTGGCGGAATGCGCAAGCGCGCCGGCTTCGCCCGTGCGCTGGTGCTTGACCCGGACATCGTGCTGTTCGACGAGCCTGATTCCGGCCTTGACCCTGTTCGTACAGCGCTGCTCTGCGAGCTTATTCAGGAGATTCACGCTGAAAACGGTGGCGCCTATGTAGTCATTACCCACGACATCAACTCGGCACGCAGGGTGGCCGAGTACATCGCCGTGCTTTGGCGCGGCAAGATTGTTGAATCGGGCCCGGCAACCGAGCTGTTTGAATCCGACAACGCGTTCGTAAAGCAGTTCCTGTCGGGCGAATCACACGGCCCACTGGGGATGGAGTAAGCAGTGAGCCTCGCCCGCGGAGCTGCGATTGGTGCGCTCTGCGCGGTTGCTGTCGTGCTCGCAATCGTAATTTTCGGCGGCGATGACTCACATAAGTACAGGCTTGTCTTCCAAACAGCAGGTCAGTTGGTCAAGGGTGACGATGTCCAAGTTGGAGGCCGCAGAATCGGCTCCGTTGACGCAATTATCTTGACTAAGGACAACCGCGCGGCGGTTGATATCTCCGTTGAGGACGGAATCGCTCCCCTGCACATCGGGACAACGGCAACGGTTCGACTTACATCGCTCTCAGGAGTGGCGAACCGATATATCCAGCTTGATCTCGCACCGAATAGTGCTCCGAAGCTCCCCGATGGGGCAACAATTGGTCAGGACCGCACAACCTCAGTAGTTGACCTCGACCAAGTCTTCGACACGCTTGACCCGCCGACCCGCGAGGGCCTCGGCCGCTTTATTCGCGGGCAGGCAGCCTGGTACAAGGGTAAGGAGCCTGAAACTAATCTTTCCGCCTACTACTTCAACCCGGCGCTCTCAACGACCTCCGAGGTCTTCTCGCAGCTCGGTGGCGATCAGCAGGCGCTCGGCCAAGCGGTTACAGCCAGTGCCGGCGCTGTTGGTGCGATCGCCGCTCGCAGCGACAACCTGACCAGCCTCGTCAGCAATGCCAACGCAACCGCCGGCGCGATCGCATCTGAAAACCAGTCCTTCTCCGAGGCGCTGGCGATCCTGCCTGCAACTCTGCGCCGCGGCAGCTCAACATTCGTTGACGTGCGCACCGCACTTGGCAGCCTCCAACAGCTTGTTGATGTATCGAAGCCAAATACGGTTCGCCTCACCGAGTTCTTCTCAGCCCTGCGACCGGTTGTCAGCAACGCAGTGCCTGACTTCCAATCACTTGCAACGATCATCCGCAAGCCCGGTGCCAATAACGACCTAACAGAGGCCTTCCGCTCAGCGCCAGCACTCCAGAAGGCCGCTAACGGCAGCGACACGGCCGCGTTCCCATCAACAATCGACGCACTGCAGAAGGGCACGCCGGTCCTCACCTTCGCGCGGCCGTACTCGGTTGATCTGACCGGCTGGATACGGGACTTTGGTCAGCTGACATCGTTCTACGACGCAAACGGCCACTACGCACGCGTCTCACCAGTCTTCAACGCCTACAAGTCAGACATGACGCTGCTGCCGGCAGACCAGCGCCAGTCGATCTACACGACACTTCCGAGCGGCAGCAGCAACTACAACCGCTGCCCGGGATCAGCCAGCCAGATTCCTTCGAACTCCGCATGGAGCAACCCAGCCTCCGCCGCGCCATGGCCGTTCAAGAGCGGTGGCGCATCCGGCTGTGACCCATCACAGGTGCCACCGGGACCATGAAGCGGATCCTCTTGATCGGATTGGTCGCCGTCGTCGGCATCGGGGCACTTGCCTTTGGTATTGGCGCGGGTAATAACGATGGCGTTTACCGAGTTCGCGCGATCTTCGACAACGCCAACCAGGTGACAGTCGGCGAAGAGGCACGTGTGGCGGGCGTAACGATTGGCGTGATTGAGACGCTTGATGTAACCGACGACAACAAGGCGGCGGTAACGCTGAGGATTGATGACGCCGGTTACCAAGACTTCCGCAGTGATGCTCACTGCATCATTCGCCCACAGTCACTGATCGGTGAACAGTTTGTTGACTGCTCGCCAACGCGACCGAGGCAGGCAGGTCAACCAAAGGCGCCACCGCTGCAACAGATCAGCTCTGGGCCAGGCGAAGGTGACTACCTTCTGCCAGTCGAAAATACATCTTCGCCGGTTGGAATTGACCTGATCAACAACATCATGAGAGTGCCTCAGCGGCAGCGTTTCGCCCTGATTCTCAACGAATTCGGCACAGCCTTGGCAGGTAATGGCAAGGCGCTCAATCAGGCAATCCGCCGAGCAAACCCGGCGCTGCAGGAGACCGACAAGGTCCTCGCAACGCTCGCATCTCAGAACAAGACCCTCGCAACGCTCGCGGTTCAATCCGACCAAATTCTCACCCCGCTTGCCCGTGACCGCAAGCAGGTTGCCTCGTTCATCAACAGCGCAAATGCAACCGGTGCTGCGACGGCAGCCAAGGGCGCCGAGCTTCAGGCGAACTTCCAGAGATTCCCGGCATTCCTGACGCGTCTGACGCCAACGATGAACAGCCTCGCAAGCTTCTCGAATGCCTTTGCAGGCTTCCTCAAGCCGCTTTCAGGCAGCAACATTCCACAGATCAACTCGATTGTTGAAACTGCGCCAGCCTTCCTCAACTCATCAACCAATGCGCTTACTTCGCTCGGAACAACTGCAGTTGTAGGGCGAACCGCGCTGCTTGACTCTGCCGCTGAGATCGCCAAGACGAAGACTCTCTCAGACTCAAAGCACCTCTTACCGTTCGCATCCGACTTCGGCTCGCTGCTCGGCAGTCTGCAGAAGACCGGCGGTTGGGAGTTCCTGATGCAAACGCTCTACTTCACGAGCGCCAACTACAACGGTTTCAACAAGTACGGGCACTATCTGCGTACCGAGATCCTCACCTACCCAGGTCAGTGCGTGCTGCCGCTTGACTATCGCGAGGAGCTCTACTACTCGGTCTGCTCAGCGAACTTCGATGGCGGCATTACGCCGCTGGCAGCCACGGCTTCCAAGTCTGCGGCTCGACGGGGGACCTCTGGCCTCAAGTCTCTCGCAGCTGGGCTCGCTGGCCTGACCGGCACGGCCCTGCCGTCTGTAACGCCGAAGAACATGGCGCCAACGCCGCTGCCCGAAGTAACAAGGCCAGCACCAACCACGACAACGACTGAAACGCAGCCAACGACGACGCAGCCAGCCGAACCGGCCGCCAAGAGCGGAGCAAGCACTGCTAACTCAGCGAACCTGCTGCGCTATCTGATCGGCGGCAAGCAGCGATGAAGCAACGTCGAAGCGCAATCTCAGGAGCTCCAATCCTGATCGGTGCAGCAACAATTCTGATCGCGGTAGTCGCCGTCTACCTTGCCTACACGGCCAACCAAGGCCTGCCGTTCGTGCCGACCTACAACCTGACTGTTCAGGTGCCAAACGCTGAGGCGCTCGTCAAGGGCAACGAAGTGAAGATCGGTGGTTCGCGCGTTGGTCAGGTGGTTGGCATTCGTCCAAAGACATGGCCTAACGGACGCGTAACAGCACTGATTGACATGAAGCTTGACAAGCAGATCGCGCCGCTTGCAAAGGATTCAACCGTTGAAATCCGTCCAGTCTCACCACTCGGCCTGAAGTTCGTTGACATTCACCGCGGCACATCAACTGAGGGCTTCAAGAGTGGATCAACGATGCCAATCGTCGCGGCGACACCGGAACCGGTGCAGATCGACCAGATCTTCAACATGTTCGACAAGCCAACCCGTGATGCTTCAAGCGCAAATCTGATCGAGTTCGGTAACGCGATCGCTGGTCGCGGCCTCAATCTCAACGAGACGGTTCGCAACCTCGTTCCGCTGCTCACAAACCTTGAGCCGGTGATGAAGAACCTCAACAACCCGAACACCGGACTCGTTGCCTTCTTCCCGGCGCTCGAGCGCTCAGCAGGACTCGCGGCACCGGTTGCCGAACAGCAGGCCTCGCTGTTCAGAGCACTGGCCGTCACCTTTGGGGCGCTTTCGACTGTCACCGACTCGATCCAGGCATCGATCGTTGGCGGTCCACCCGCACTTGACGCTGGAATCGAGAGCTTCCCTGTCCAAGAGGAATTCCTGAATAACTCGGCGACACTATTTACGACGCTTATCCCAGGCTCAGAGGCGCTAGGTGCGG
>JAPLCG010000106.1:0-522 GCA_026392385.1 Solirubrobacterales bacterium | reverse complement strand
GGTGCGGCAGCACCAACGCTCAACCGCGCCGTAACCGTTGGTGTTGGCTCGGTTCAGCGCTCGGCGACAGTCCTGAATCCGCGGCTCGCAACGTTGTTCGCTGGAATTGGAACCTTCTTCACGAACCCTGACACTGCACTTGGCGTCAGCCGACTCACGAAGACAATGAATGTCGGTAATCCCCTGCTCAACTATGTAACGCCAGCGCAGTCAACCTGCAACTACGCAAGCGTCCTGCTGCGCAACGCGGCCGACCTGACATCCGACGGATTTAAGAGCACCGACCCAGCACAGGGCGGAGCATCTGTCGGCGGCACCTTCCAGCGCGGACTGCTCGTCGTAACAGCCTTTGGTCCTAACCCTGAAGGACCTTGGACTTGGAACGCCGACGGCGGAACATCGGACGCGCCATGGTCCGGGCCGTTTGGTGAGGGTTCATACGGTTCGCAGGTTGAGCACATCAACCCGAATCCATACGCCGGCCAGAAGAACATTCCAGGCCAACCTGTTGGTTGCGGTGCC
>JAPLCG010000076.1 GCA_026392385.1 Solirubrobacterales bacterium | reverse complement strand
GTCGCTAGCGGCACTTCGCGGCAAGCGCCTCGAATCGCAGCCATCGGGTGTTAGGACATTCGGTTCGACCTTTAAGAATCCAACCGCTCCAGAGGCAGGGGGGCGTACGGCCGGTCAGTTACTTGATGAGGCGGGTTGTAGGGATCTGCAAATTGGTGCGGCTGGCTTGTCGCCCAAGCATGCAAACTTTGTCGTCAACCATGGTGGAGCTAGCACCGCAGATGTTCTCGCCGTAATGGTTGAGGCGCAGCGGCGCGTTCGTGAGCGGTTCTCAGTTGAGTTGGAGCCTGAGGTGCAGACACTTGGCGATGTGAAGTTCCCTGAGGGCTGGTCGGGGTGGACGGCATGAACCGCCGCGTTGCGATTGGAGTTGGAGTCCTGGTTCTAGCTCTGCTCGCTGGCTGTGGATGGCTACTGATCCGCGACAGCGGATTTGTTCGAGTCCATAAGGTTGAGATTGTCGGTCTTTCTGGCGTACGAGCGCAGCGGCTGAGGGCCGCGGCACTGTCTCAAACCACGTTGAATGTTGATGAGCACCGGCTGCGAGTCGCAGCTGCCGGGCAACCCCCGATTGACAGTCTCGATGTTCAGACGGAGTTCCCTGACCGGATGAAGATTCGTGTTCGGCTCTTTATCGCCGCAGCGTCGGTCGTGAATGGGGGGTCCTCTGGGGTTGCAGTTGCAAGCGATGGGACGGTCCTCCAGGGGGTATCGACAGCCGGGTTAGCGACGGTCGAAGGCATCGCCGGTGCTGGCAGAGTCAGAACGCCGAGTGCACTGCTCGCTATATCGGTTCTGGCCGAGGCGCCTGGTTCACTGCGCGGGCGGCTTGATCGAGCAGGGGTAGATAAGTCGCGTGGAATCGTGGTTGTGATGCGTTCTGGCCCGAAGCTTTACTTCGGAAGCAACCAAGACCTGAAGGCAAAGTGGGCAGCCGTATCAAGAGTGCTCGCTGATCCAGCGACTGCCGGGGCGAGCTACGTCGATGTCAGCGTTCCCCGTCGGCCGGCCGTTGGCGGTTTGCAAGGCGCGGTCCGGGGTGGCATTGATCCTGCAGATCCAAACCAGCCAGTAGCACCTGATGGTGCGACGGGGGACACGCAGTCAGCTGGCACGGGTATGTGATTGAACTGCCGGTGCGGCGGTAGTCTCAAGTTGGGCTTTAAGGTTGCGATTGGCAACAACCCTCATGTTCGACTTGAGAGTTGTCAAGTGCAATCTCGCAAGCTTTCGCCCGCTCGCTTGACGATTCGTCCCAATTCAGAGTAGATTTACCCGAGTGTGCCGCCATTCGGCGTGCCCCGTGAACACTCGACCCCCACTGAAGGGAAGCCATCGGTCATGGAAAGCGGCAGCTATCTGGCAGTAATCAAGGTTGTTGGAGTTGGCGGCGGAGGAACCAATGCCGTCAATCGTATGGTTGAAGCTGGCGTGCGAGGCGTTGAGTTCATCGCAGCTAACACCGATGCGCAGGCGCTCGATGCGAGCGATGCCGATGTGAAACTTCAGATTGGTGAGGATCTGACCAAGGGGCTCGGCGCAGGAGCAAACCCTGAGGTTGGCCAAGGGGCTGCCGCCGAGTCTCGCGACCAGATCAAGGAGGCTCTCAAGGGAGCCGACATGGTGTTCGTTACCGCAGGAGAAGGAGGCGGTACCGGAACCGGCGCCGCACCTGTGATCGCCGACATCGCGAAGCATGAGATTGGTGCATTGACAGTTGGTGTTGTGACTCGCCCATTTGGCTTTGAGGGATCGCAGCGGACTCGCTCAGCCGAGGCCGGAATTGCTCATCTGCGTGACCATGTCGACACGCTGATCGTGATTCCAAACGAGCGGCTGCTTTCGATCGTTGAGCGTCGAACGACGATGATTGAAGCCTTCCGCGAGGCTGACAATGTGTTGCGCCAGGGCGTGCAAGGCATTACGGATCTGATCACGATTCCAGGGCTAATTAATCTTGACTTCGCTGACGTGCGGACGATCATGCACGACTCGGGTTCGGCGCTGATGGGAATCGGTTCCGCAGCTGGTGAGAACCGCGCCGTTGATGCCGCCCAGCAGGCAATTTCCTCGCCGCTGTTGGAGGAGTCGATTGAAGGCGCGACAGGAATTCTGCTGAGCATCACTGGTGGTAAGGAGCTCGGTCTCTTCGAAGTGAATGAGGCGGCCGAGGTAGTTGCCGATGCGGCCGACAAGAGCGCCAACACCATCTTCGGTGCGGTGGTTGACGAGAGCATGACCGACGATGTGCGAATCACCGTGATTGCGACTGGTATTGACCACGGCCGTAGGCGTCCATCGTCATCCTCCGATCGCCCGCGTCGCGAGCGTTCAATTGAGGATCGTGGCAGCTCCGGATCGGATGGCGGCGACATTGATATTCCTGAATTCCTCAAGGATTCAATCGACGACTAGAGGTTTGTCGTCTGCCTGCGAGCGCAGTTGACATTTAGCATCAGCAGGCCCGGCAGCTATGCTCGCCGTCGTGTCAGCGGACTCGCTTAGGACAACAGCACTTCATTCCCGTCATGCATCGCTAGGCGGGCGATTGGTTCCGTTCGCCGGTTGGGAGATGCCGGTCCAGTATCAGGGCGTTATGGAGGAACACCGAGCTGTCCGGACCGCGTGTGGAGTGTTCGATGTATCGCATATGGGTCAGGTGTCCGTCAGTGGACCTCAGGCGTTAGAGCTGCTGCAGCGACTCACAAGTAACGATGTTTCGAAGATTCCTGTTGGCGGTGCTCAGTACGGGCTGCTCTGCACAGAAGATGGTGGTGTTCTAGACGACCTATTCACATACCGCCTCGGTGAGGACTCCTATCTAACTGTGACCAACGCTTCGAATCACGCAACCGACTTCGAGCAGTTTCTATCGGTGGGAGAAGGCTTTCCGGGCGCCACCGTTTTTGATTGCGCTGACGACTACGCGATGATTGCTGTGCAGGGGCCGAGCGCGCGCGGGATCGTCGCCGCGGCTGCCGATGAGGAACTGCCGGGCGAGGACGGCGTGGAGATTCTCTGCGATCCGAGTGACGCGGTGACCGTTTGGGATGCGCTGATTGAGGCAGGTGCCGTTCCATGCGGGCTTGGATCTCGCGACACGCTCAGAATTGAGGCCGGCTATCACCTCTACGGCAATGACCTCAGCGTTGATCGCAACCCAATTGAGGCTGGACTTGGCTGGGCATGCCGTGAGGAAACAGGCTTTATCGGCTGCGAGGTTGTTGCTGAGGCACGCGAAAGCGGCACTTCAGAGCGTTTGGTTGGCTTTCAATTGACCGGTCCAGGTGTTGCCCGATCTGAATGTTCAATCGTCGGCGGCGGCACGGTCAGCAGCGGAACATTCAGTCCAACCTTTGAGGTTGGACTCGGAATGGCCTACGTGCCGGCGGCGTTGGCTGTCGCAGGGACAGCGATTGAAATTGATGTTCGTGGGAAACTTCGCTCAGCTGAGGTCCGTGACCGACCGATCTACAGAAAGGCAGACTGAAATGAACGACGCAAATTATCCGGAAGATCTTCTCTACCACGCCGAGCACGACTGGGTCCGAATTGATCCCGACGGAGAGTTCGCGACTATGGGAATTACTTGGTACGCGCAGGACTCGCTTGGAGAAGTGGTCTTCTTCGATGCGCCTGAGGTAGGAACGATGATTGCGGCTGACGATTCCTACGCGGAGATTGAATCAGTCAAGGCTGTAAGTGAGGTGATTGCCCCGATGAGTGGCGAAGTGATCGAGGTTAATTCGGCGCTTGAATCTGATGCCGGGGTAGTCAACGACGACCCTTATGGTGAGGGCTGGTTGGTCAAAGTTCGGCTGACTGCCGTAGAAGAGAAGAGCGGTTTGATGGACTCGGCGGCCTACGAAGCGCTGCTGGGCTAGAGAAAAGCAAACGCAAGGAAGTCGGATGAGTTCTTACACGGCAGCAACAGAGCAGGACATAGTTGAGATGCTTGCGAAGATCGGTTGCGACTCGATCGAAGATCTTTTCGCGGCGATTCCTGAAGGGGTGCGGTTCGATTCGAGGCTTGACCTTCCGGAGGGTAAGCCTGAGCAGGAGGTCTATGCAGAGTTAAAGGAACTCTCTGCACGCAACACGAGTGCCGACGATGAGGTCACGTTCCTCGGCGCCGGGATGTACGACCACTATGTGCCGTCCCTGATTGATGCGCTGACCTCAAGGGCGGAGTTCCTCACTCCATACACGCCCTACCAGCCGGAGGTCTCTCAGGGAGGCCTCCAGGTGATGTTCGAGTACCAGACTGCGATCAGTGAGTTGACTGGTTTGCCGGTCAGCAACGCCTCACTTTATGAAGGACCTTCAGCAGTCGGGTCGGCCGCCTACCTAGCGAAGCTGGTTAACGGTCGCAGCCGCCATCTGGTCTCGCGCGGCGTTCACCCGCACTCACGGGCAACGCTGGAAACACTGGCCGTCGGTAACGGAACCACGGTTGAGGAAATTCCACTCAAAGACGGTGTTACCGATATTGAGGCGCTTCAAGCGATGCTTGGCGACGATGTAGGAGCGGTAATCCTTCAGCAGCCAAACTTCCTTGGATCGGTCGAAGATATTGAGCAACTGACAGCTGCGGCAAAGGAACATGGAGCACTCGTAATTGCCTCGTGCGATCCGATTCCGCTTGGAATCCTCCAGCCGCCCGGTGAGCAGGGAGTCGATGTGGTCGTTGGAGAAGGTCAGACGCTCGGTAACCGGCTGGATTACGGAGGGCCATCATTTGGTTTCTTTGCGGCGGCTCAAGAACACATTCGAAAGATGCCGGGCCGGATTGCTGGTGAGACTACGGATGCGGATGGCCGGCGTGGTTGGGTACTCACACTGCAGACTCGTGAGCAACACATTAGGCGCGAAAAGGCGACTTCAAATATCTGCACAGCGCAAGCACTCAACGCGCTTGCTGGCGTTGTTTACCTTGCATGGCTTGGGCGCCGCGGGCTCGTCGAGCTCGGTGAGCTACTCGTCCGAAGGACTGACTTTGCGCGGAGTCAGCTGCTGGCACTTGACGGAGTGACTGCGCTGCACGAACAGCCGGTCGTTCGCGAGTTCGCGATCCAGCTTGATGTGCCAGTTGCCGCAGTAATTGAGCGCTGTCAAGCCGAGGGCGTTAATCCGGGGTTCGAACTCGGACGTGAGTATCCGGAGTACCCAAATGGTCTGCTCATTGCGCTAACCGAGCGTCGTGGCCGCGCAGACATCGACCTGCTTGTGGAGGTGCTGTCGTCAGCGATTACAGCCGAAAGAGCTAGTCGGACGGCGGTCGCGGCATGAGCCAGACTCCACAACAGCTTGATCACGCAGTCACGATTTTTGAAAAGTCGAAGTCAGGCCGCCGGGCATTCACTCCGCCGGCCGCTGAAGTTCCAGATCGTCCAATTACCGAGCTGATTCCCGAGCGGATGCTGAGAGTCTCGCCAGCAAAGTTACCTGAGGTTTCCGAGCCGGAGATCGTCCGTCACTACACGCGCATAAGCAAGCGAAACTTCGATCTCGACTCTGGCTTCTATCCGCTTGGCTCCTGCACGATGAAGCACAACCCGCGGCTGCACGAGCGCGTTGCGGCTCTGCCGGGAAACTCAAGACTGCACCCGCTGCAGGATGAGCGACGTGCTCAGGGTGCACTCGAACTTATGTGGAATCTGCAGCATGCGCTCGGAGAGGTGGCAGGCCTTCCGCATGTGTCGCTTCAGCCTTCAGCTGGTTCCCACGGTGAGCTAGCTGGCGTGCTTCTGACCCGCGCCTATCACGAGGATCGCGGTGACAGGCGCACGAAGGTGCTTACGCCCGATACGGCGCATGGAACGAACCCAGCGACGGTGACGATGTGCGGGTACGAGGTAGTCAAGGTCGGTACTAATCCCGACGGTGGTGTTGATCTCGACGACCTCCGCGAGAAGGCCGACGATCAGGTTGCATGCCTAATGCTGACCAACCCAAACACGCTTGGGCTTTTTGACACAAACATCGAAGAGATTGCCGAAATCGTCCACGGTGTCGGAGCGACGCTCTACTACGACGGTGCGAACCTCAATGCCGTCATGGGGATTTCAAGGCCCGGCGACATGGGCTTCGACATCGTTCACTTCAACCTCCACAAGTCTTTCACGCAGCCGCACGGTGGTGGCGGTCCTGGCGCCGGTCCGATTGCCGTGTCCGAGCGGATTGAGCCCTACCTACCGCGTCCTCAGGTCGTGCGCCTCGAGGGGAATGGCGGTGAACAACCGACCTTCACTCTCGATGATGACCGGCCAAAATCGATCGGACGGCTGCGCGGGTTCCAAGGCAATTATGGAGTCTTCGTGCGCTCCTATGCGTACATCCGCTCGCTTGGCGCCGAGGGGCTTCGCGAGGCCTCAGAACTTGCTGTTCTTAACGCCAACTATCTGTTGGCGAGGCTCAGCGAGAAGGGTGTAGTCGAGTACCTTCCGGTTGCCTACGATCGCGTCTGTATGCATGAGTTTGTCCTCTCTGGAGCGCCGATGAAGCGGGATTTGGGGATCCGAACGCTCGACCTAGCGAAACGGCTGCTTGACCATGGCTATCACCCGCCGACCGTTTACTTCCCGTTGCTTGTTGACGAGGCACTGCTGATCGAACCAACGGAGACTGAAACCAAAGAGACACTCGATGCCTTTGCTGATGCGATTGCCGAGATCCTCGTCGAAGCGGCAAACGATCCGAGTGTCGCGCAAGCCGCTCCTTATTCGACGCCAGTCAGACGGCTAGATGAAGCAGGCGCAGCGAAGCAGCCGGTCGTCCGCCAACCGCTTTAGGTGATCCGATGGGGCCTTGGCCACTTCTTGGACTAGCGATTGTCTCCGAGGTGATCGGAACGACTGCACTGCGAGCTTCGACCTCTGCGAGTGGCAGCAGTCGGAACCTTTGGTATCTGGTGGTCATCGGCGGTTACCTAGCTTCCTTCTGGTTATTGGCGCAGGTTCTGAAGCGCTTGGAGCTTGGTATCGCTTATGCGGTTTGGTCTGGAGTGGGCACTGCCGTAATGGCTTTGATCGGTATTGCGATCTTTGGCGAAGGCGTTTCCGCAGTCAAATTTGGATGTATAGCGCTGATCATCGGTGGTGTTGTTGGCCTCAACCTAAGTAGTGCCCACATCTAGCGAGCCGCGCTCGTCGGTAGCCTGCGGCCTGCATGAGAATCTTTTCGGGAATCCAGCCAACTGGACGCAAACACCTTGGCAACCTGCTGGGAGCAATCGACCAGTACGTCGCTGGCCAGGACCGCGGTGAAGCGCTCTATTGCATAGTTGATCTTCATGCAACAACCGTGCCCTATGACCCAGTCGAATTGCGGGAACGGACCCTTGATACCGCTGCCCTTCTAATCGCTGCGGGGCTTGATCCGGAGCGCTGCATTTTCTTCCGACAGGGCGATGTACGCGAACACACGGAACTCTGCTGGTTGCTCTGCTCGGTTACGGCATGGGGTGACCTCAATCGGATGCATCAGTTCAAAGAGAAGGCCGGCAGTGAGCGTGACCTAGTCAGTGCTGGATTGTTCCTCTACCCAGTTCTGCAGGCGGCCGACGTGCTCGCCTACCGTGCTGATGAAGTGCCTGTTGGTGACGATCAGCGCCAGCACATCGAACTGATGCGAGACATAGCTGAGCGGTTCAACGCCCGCTTCGGTGAAACCCTCGTTGTGCCGGAGCACAGGATTCCGGCAATCGGCGCGCGAATAATGGACCTCCAACACCCTGATCGCAAGATGTCGACGACCGGTGGCAGCGAACAGGGAACTGTCTATGTGCTTGAGGAGCCGGCTGCGATTCTCAAGAAGTTTCGCTCTGCTGTAACCGACTCTGGCTCAGAGGTTAGAAGGGGCGAGGGTAAGGAAGGAATTGGCAACCTAATTGAGATTTATGCGGCTGTCACCGGTGATGATCACGAAGCGGTTGAAACCCGCTTCGCTGAGGCCCGATATGGCGACTTTAAGACGGCTGTTGCCGAAGCGGTTACCGAGCGGCTAGCTCCGATTCGGGAGCGATACGCAGAGTTACGACCGGATGAGGCAACACTTGAGGCAGCGCTGAAACTCGGAGCAGAGCGTGCGACTGAGATTGCTGCCCCGACCCTTGCTGATGTGCGGGCAGCAATGGGAGTTGGGCCAGTAGGCAGCTAGCGCCGTCGGCGCCCGTCGGTAGCGTCCCAGCCATGCAACTGGCTGATATGGATCTCGATCTCGACGTCTTCACGGGGCCCTTTGACCTGCTTCTAACGCTTGTATTGCGCGAGGAGATCGACCTTCGTGAGGTTGATCTAGCTGTCATCGTCCTCTCGTACATCGATCGTCTCGAGCTCCGCGGAGAGATTGATCTTGAGGTTGCAACAGAGTTTCTCGTTCTTATTGCCGCGCTTCTGGAACTCAAGAGTCGCCTGTTGCTTCCAGGTGAGGAGGAGGCGGCAATCGACCTCGAGCCAGGTGAAGCTGCCGAGGAACTGTTCGAAAGGCTTATTGCCCAACATCGCAATCGCGGGGCATCCGAGTGGCTGAGGGATCGGCTTATCGCCGAGTCCGGATACCGCTATCGCAGCGCACCGCTGCCGGCAACGATCAGGCGGGCATCGCTGGATCTGGCTAAGGCTGTCTATCCCGCTTCAAGGCTCGGCGAGGCGATCGGTTCGCTGCTCACGCCACCGGCGCAGATCGACATCCGGCACCTGCATGTCCCTCAGGTCAGCGTTGGAGAGCGCCTTGCGGCCCTCAAGGTCTTGCTCGGACGGGGCAGTTTCGACTT
>JAPLCG010000145.1 GCA_026392385.1 Solirubrobacterales bacterium | reverse complement strand
TGACGATCATTCATTACTCGGGCGACGCGCCGCTCTGCCTTGCCTCGGGCGGTTGCGAGAAAGTCCAAAGTTCAGAGTGGGCAAAACTGTTTGGCATCCCCGTAGCGGTAATCGGCCTAGGTGGCTACGTACTGATTTTCATAAGCCTGTTCGTGCCGGGTGAGTCAGGCCGACTTCTTACAGCGACACTCGCGATCGTTGGCTTTGCCTTCAGTGCCTACCTGACCTATCGCGAACTGTTTGACATCAAGGCAATCTGCCAGTGGTGTGTTGGCAATGCGGTCGTGATGACCGTCATCGCAGTGTTCGCGGCTTGGATGCTGATTCGTGGCCCTGACACTGAGGAAACTGACCCTGACCTAGCTGAAGCATGAAGATGTCGCCGCTTTGGGTTTGGTTGCAGGCGATCACATTCGCCTTCATTGTCGCGGGCGCGATAATCGCAATCGTGAAGCTCAGCTAACGCACCGCTCGCAAAGCCGCGTAACGGGCTATCGTCATATTTCAGTTGCTTTGATCCACGGAAAGGAATATCCCCATGTTCAAGCGCATCATCGTCGGAACCGACGGGTCAGAGACAGCGAATGAGGCCGTCAAGCGGGCTGGGGAACTTGCGCGTACTTCCGGTGCGAAGCTGGAAATTGTCAGCGCTTACGAGCCTGTCGCCCCGGTACAGCTGCGCGAAGACGCGGTTGAGACTCCCAAGGATCTCGAGTGGGCGATAAACCCACGCCAAGAGGTTGATGCGACGCTTGCCGCGGCAGCTGGGTCGGTAGGCGATGGGGTTGAGGTTGGAACGCACGCTCGCCAAGGTGATCCAGCTGATGCAATTCTTGATGTAGCCGAGGAGATCGGTGCCGACCTTGTAGTTGTCGGTAACAAGGGGATGACCGGTGCCCGCCGCTTCCTGCTTGGTTCGGTGCCAAACCGTATTTCGCACCACGCGCCATGCGCAGTGCTGATTATTCGCACTACTTAAACGAGCGTGATGTGGCGCGCGCCGCGTCAAGTAGCCCAGCGCCGTAGTAATCCCTTCGGTGGGACAGCGTCATGTTCGATGTGCCCATCGGGTCAGCCGATCTGAGCAGTCGCGAGCGGAGCTGGGCGGGCGTTGGGTTACTGCCGATCACTCCGCTTGCGACGACAAGCGCTGCTGTCGCCGAAACATGTGGCGCCGCCATTGAGGTGCCGTCCTGGCTGTCAAGGATGAAGCGCTTTGAGCTAATCGTGCTTGTCATTCCGACCGTCGCAAGACTTACTTGGGTGATGTCGCCTCCTGGGGCATCGTTAGGACGGCAGTGGGCGTCGCTCGGCAGGTAGCGATCACTGCCACCGCCCGGCGCGACGATGTCAATGCCCACGTCGTAGTTGGAGTAGTCGGCAAGGCAGCGGTGCTCGGTTGTCGCTCCAACCGCAATCGCATTCGTTGCCCGGGCTGGGTAGGAGGCGGCACGTGCTCGGTCATTGCCGGCGGCAGCAACTACCAGTGATCCCTTTTTGGTGGCGTAGTCAATTGCGCTGATGATGTCTGGGATGTCAGCGGCGATCGTGTCAGGGGTGAATTCAAGACTGAGGTTGATGATCTTCGCTCCATGGTTTGCTGCCCAGCGGATCCCTGAGGCGATCTGTGCGGAGTCGCCCTCGCCATTTGCGTCCAAGACTCGGACGGGAATGATTGTCGCCTTGTAGGCAATGCCCGTCAGCCAAATGCCGTTGTTTGTCTGTTCGCCGATCGTTCCCGCAACATGCGTTCCGTGGCCAGCGCGGTCAAGCGGGTAGGCATTGTTGGCGACAAAGTCGTAGGGGTAAGCGAACGATGTGCCCTTGAAGTCAGGCGCGCGACGGAAGTTGCCCCAATCGCGATAGGCGACGCCGGTGTCAACGACGGCAATTTTCACGCCGGCACCAGCTGTCCGG
>JAPLCG010000113.1 GCA_026392385.1 Solirubrobacterales bacterium | reverse complement strand
TATTACCAATTCTCCTACATGATCGATTATGCGACGCAGCGGTCGCTCTATTCATGGGCGCCGGATGAGACGCAAACCCCAACACCAGATCTTGCGGTTGCTCAGCCTAAGGTCAGTAATTCGGGCAAGACGATCACGGTTGAGATCAGGCCGAACATTCTTTACAGCCCGCCGCTACAGAAGCAGGCTGTTACCAGTGCCGATGTTAAGTACGGGATTGAGCGTGGATTCATGCCCTCTGTCGCCAATGGCTACGCAACTGCCTATTTGGGAAACATCGTCGGCGCGGCCGAATTCAGCGAAGGCAAGGCTACGGAGATCAGCGGAATTACCACGCCGACTCCAACGACGATTGTTTTCAATCTGACAAAGCCAACGACTGCTGCCGTGATTGGCGCGCTTGCGTTGCCGTTGTCGGCACCAGTGCCGGAGAGCTACGCGGCGAAGTACGACGCTGGCAAGACTTCGACTTATGGCACGCATCAGGTTGCGACCGGTCCGTACATGATTCGCAATAACGCAGCAGGCGAGACCGTTCGCTACCAGGTTGGAAAGAGCATTGACCTTGTTCGCAATCCGAATTGGGATGCCAAGACCGACTATCGCAAGGCCTACCTCAACGAGATCAAGGTAACCGAAGGCAACTCCGACTCAGCTGTCGCGTCGCGTCAAATCCTGCAGGGGCAATCGCAGATCAACGGTGACTTTGGCCCACCGCCGGCGCAGTTGCAGCAGCTGTTCCAAAAGAAGTCATCGCAGTTGGTCCTAGCTCCCTCGGGTGGGATTCGTTATGTGGCTCTCAACACGACAGTTGCGCCACTCGACAATCTCAATGTCCGTAAGGCGATCGTTGCGGTCTCCGACCGGGAGGCGATGCGTAAAGCGCGTGGTGGGGAGGCGTTGGGGCCGATTGCTACGCACTTCATTCCGCCGGAAATGCCTGGTTTTGATCAGGCCGGTGGCGAGAAGGGCCCTGGCTATGACTTTCTTGCCAACCCTACGGGCAACCTTGCGCTCGCCCAGTCCTACATGAAGAAGGCTGGCTATCCGAGCGGCTCGTATACCGGTTCGCAGGTGCTCCAGATCGTTGGAACATCGGGGGGGCAGGCTCAAAAGTTGGCTGAGATTACGCAGGCGCAGCTGGCAAAGCTGGGCTTCAAGACGAAGCTTCAGCTTGTAACTCAGGACGCGATGTACACACAGTTCTGCAACGTTCCAAAGAAGGCTGTCGCCGTCTGTCCGAATGTCGGTTGGCTGAAGGACTTCAACGATGCACAGACGATTCTCGTGCCAACCTTTAATGGCGAGAACATCGTTCAAGTCAACAACTCAAATTGGCCGCAGCTGAACGTCCCGTCAATTAATGAGGCGATGAACAGTGCGCAGTTGATTACCGATCCAAGCAAGGCGGCTGATGCTTGGGCGGCAATTGACAAGCAGGTCACCGCTCAGGCGCCGGCAATCCCATGGATCTGGGATCAGCAGCCAAATATCGCTTCACAAAATGTGCAAGGCGTGATCAACAAGTTCAACGCCCAGTGGGACCTGTCGTTCACATCAATCAAGTAGCCGTTGCAGGAGTCGCTCTTACCCGTCCGGCGATTGCCGGGCGGGTCGGCGGCATCCTCCGGCGCCAAGCAATCGAATCGGCGCGAGGCCGCTAGACGATGCTGCGCTACATCGCTCGAAGGTTGCTTTGGATGATCGTGCTGTTGTTTTTAGTCTGCTTCGTAACCTTCCTAGTCTTCTATGTCTTTCCAAGCGCCGACCCAGCGCAGTTAAGAGCGGGCCGCCACGCCTCGCCAGCTCAGGTTGAGCAGATTCGCCAGAGGATGGGGTTAGATAAACCGCTGCTAGTTCAGTTTTGGGATTACCTGAAGGGGATCGTTACTCGCGCCGACTTCGGCTACAGCTATGTAAGTGAGCAGCCGGTTTCCAAGCTAGTACTTGACCGGCTACCGGCAACGATTTCGCTTGCAGTCGGTGGAGCTTTGCTCTGGTTGATAAGTGGCGTAGCGATTGGCATTGTCAGCGCCGTTCGCCGCCATTCAAAGCTTGACCGCTTCCTAATGGGTCTGGCACTGATCGGTATCAGCGCGCCGGTCTATTGGCTTGGGCTTGTCGCGCTCTACCTGTTTGCGAGTGACATCGGAATGATCCCGATCGCCAGCGGCTCCAATACCTATCAGCCGATTACTAGCAGCCCGTCCTCATGGTTTAACTCTTTGCTTCTGCCGTGGATAGTCCTTGCGATCAGCTTTGCGGCCTTCTACTCGCGGCTGTTGCGAAGCAATCTGATTGAGGTAATGGGCGAGGACTACATCCGTACCGCCCGAGCAAAGGGCCTAAGTGAGCGACGCGTGGTGCTCCATCACGGGGTCCGATCGGCGATTACGCCAATTGTTACGGTCTTTGGCCTTGATCTTGGGGTATTGCTTGGTGGCGCCCTTTTGACGGAGATCGTCTTCAACATTCCGGGGGTTGGACGGTTGGCCTACGACTCAATCTTGCGCGCGGACCTACCGATGATTCAGGCGACGGTGCTGCTCGGGGCACTTTTCATCATCGTCGCCAACCTTGTTGTTGATGTCGCCTACGCCTTCCTCGATCCACGGGTTAGATTCGAATGAGTACGAGTCCACTTCTCGAGGTTCGTGACCTCAAAGTCAGCTTCCGAACTGACGATGGTCTCGTTGAGGCTGTCGACGGCATTTCGTACAGCCTTGAGCAGGGTCGAACGCTCGGCATTGTCGGCGAATCAGGGTCCGGCAAGACCGTTAGCGGATTGACGCTGCTTGGGTTGACCGGCTCGCGGCGCACGGAGATTAGTGGCGAGGCCCTCTTCGAGGGAACCGACCTGTTGGCACTTGACGAACAGCACCTTCGGAAGGTCCGTGGTCAGGGGATCGCGATGATCTTCCAAGACCCACTGTCATCACTGCATCCGTTCTACCGGGTCGGAGCGCAGATTATTGAAGCGATCCGGGCGCACCAGAAGGTTTCCAAATCAGCTGCAAGAGCCCGCGCGATTGAACTGCTGGGGATGGTCGGAATTCCTGATCCGGCTGGGCGGGTTGATGCGTTCCCACATGAGTTCTCCGGAGGGATGCGTCAGCGGGCGATGATTGCAATGGCGTTGTCCAACGAGCCTCGACTGCTGATCGCTGATGAACCGACAACCGCGCTTGATGTGACGGTTCAGGCGCAGATTCTCGAATTGCTTGATCGTCTCCAGCAGCAGCTAGGCATGGCGATGATCATCATCACTCACGACCTCGGAGTTGTCGCCGAGACAGCTGATCAGGTGGCCGTGATGTACGGCGGGAGAATTATTGAACAGGCTGAATCGAGGGAACTGTTCGACAACCCACAGCATCCCTATACATGGGGACTTCTCCGATCAGTACCCCGGATTGATGGTGGCTCTGGCGAGCGCCTCAGGCCGATCCCTGGAAGGCCACCAAGCCTGATTGGCCTTCCCGAAGGCTGCGCTTTTGCACCACGCTGCCTACTCGCGCATGATGCCTGTCTGCGCGCGAAGCCACGCCTCGAAAGCGCCGGCTCGGACGGACATACAGCTGCTTGTGTCGTTGGTCCTACTCATCGAGCAAAGGCTTGGCATGCGACGCAGCAGGACCTTGATGACAGCGCGATTCAAACCGCTGCAGGAGTTAGCAAATGACCGCTCCGCTGCTTGAGGTCCGCGACCTCGTTAAGCACTTCCCAATTACGCGTGGAGTCGTCTTTAAGCGCGGAATCGGAGCCGTTCAAGCCGTCGATGGAGTCAGCTTCTCGGTCGCCCCCGGCGAAACGCTCGGACTTGTCGGTGAGACCGGCTGCGGAAAGAGCACGACAGCTCGCCTGATCGCAAGGTTGCTCGAGCCGACCTCCGGAGAGATTCTGTTCGATGGCGCCGACCTAGCAGCGATGCGCGGCAGTCAGTTGAAGAATGCGCGTCGCGATGTCCAGATGAT
>JAPLCG010000142.1 GCA_026392385.1 Solirubrobacterales bacterium | reverse complement strand
CTGGAATCGAGACGGCGATCGTCAGAGCAATTGCCTTCAGTTGAGATCGCTGCGGTACGAAGACTACTAACAGGATCAGGCCTCCAGCCAGGGCGGCGAGTGAACCGCGCGAATATGAAAGCCAGAGGCTGCAACCGAGCAGTGGTGCGCAGGTAGCCGCAACTGCGCGGGTTAGCGTCGAGCGTTCGCGATCGCCGACGATTCGAGCCGTGATCACCAGTCCAAGAGCGGAAAGTCCGCCGACCGCATTCCAGTAGCCCAGTGGTTCGGCAAGCCGGCCGCGTGCATAGGGAGTGCTGCCGAGCGTGAATAGGGATGGCGCAAGCCGTTCACTCATGCCCCAAAGGGCTGTTGCCGCGCTAGCTAGAAGTACGGCTGGCTCGACCATCCGTGCACTACTACGACTACGAAGGGCAGGGATGGCTGCGGTGAGCGCTCCGACATAGAGCAGTAGCCGTTCAATCTCAATCTTGGCTCCGCTACGAACTGGGGTCCAGTTGAGCGATATGGCAGTAAAGATTCCGAGCGCCGTGAGTCCGATCAATGCTGTTCTCGCGCCGAAGCTGCCCGGGAGCGGGTCTCGACGAATCAATGCTCCGATGACGACTAGCGACCAAACTGCGATTCCGCTCCAAAGAAGGGCTTTTTGGCCGTAGCCACCGCCACACAGGGCGATCACGGCTGGCCCGAGCAGCAGGATTGCCAGTTGCCCACGTTCAATCAGTCGCGACATCGCACATGAAGGTAGCGCGAGACGCCGCCGACCGGCGAACCTGGTCACCGGCCGGGTCTGGTCTACGGCTGAGCAGAAGCTCCCAATCGTCCGGCCGGATGCGATCATCAGCCTGATGAGTGAGCGTAAATCAGAGGGCGAACTGCTCAGCGGCGAGTCGAGCCACCCAAGAGTTCGGATTGCGCGGGGTGTTGTGCTTGCCTGTTTCGCAGCGCTGAGCCTCACCGTTGTGATCACGGTCGCTTGGAATAGCTTGTTCAATGACGCAATCTGGTCTGGCGCTGTCGGGTTCGTGCTTGACTCGATGCAGTACCTCGCATGGGTCAGGGAAGGCTCGGAGCACCTGTTTAGCGCCAACCTGTTCACTCTGTCACCGCCGGTTAGGGATTACATCAACCCTGCTCTGTTGCTCTCCTCGGTACTGCACCTGTTCGGTGTTTCAATTCCGATCGCTTATGCACTTTGGGTTCCAATCGGAATAGCCCTTCTCAGCTGGATTGTCCCGAAGTACGTTTCATCGCATATTGGTCGCGGCTGGCCTTTCGTGTTCGCCCTCGCGCTGGCACTGATGTACAAGCTTCCGGCTGCCGAGGTTCTCGAAACCATCGTCCCGCGCAAGAATTCGAACGCTCTGCTCTATGGCGGCTTCGACTCTTGGCCGGTCTACTGGTCTTGGGGGTTCAGTCTGACGGCCGTGGCCGTTGCGTTGCTCGTTTTCGGATTACTTAGATATGCGAAGGAGAGAGCTACCGGACGGCGCTTCTCACCGCCGTTGGTAGCGACAGCAATTGCTTGCTCGTGGCTTCAGCCGTGGCAGGGCGCGATACTGATCGCGGTCGTGCTTTCAGGCGAATTACTGAGCTCAAGGTTCGATCAGGGCGCCTCCTTGCAGCTACGTCGTTCTCGGCTCTGGCTCGCTGCTTCTATGGCCGTTGCCGGAGTGATCCCACTTGCCTACTACGCGGTTCTTGGGCGTCTCGACCAGTCTTGGTTAGCGAATGGCAATCAAGCCAATGACTATGTTTCTGGAACGAGTTGGTGGACGCCGCTTGCGCTCTTCGGGCCGCTTCTGATAGCTGCACTCTTTGCTTGTCGAAGACGACCCACATCGTTTAGCGAGTGGGCAATTCGTCTTTGGCCCCTGATCGCGATTCTCGAGTTGTTTGCAATAGCAGTTACCGGCGTTGGCAATACCGCAACGCACGCCCTAAAGGGAATCACGATCCCGCTAGCAATTCTCGCTGTTATCGGCGCACGCTCCTTATTCCAGCGTCGTTCGACTCTATTTCGCATAGCGCTTGGAGTTTTCTGCCTCCTCGTATTGATTGTGCCGGGATCAATCGTGCAAATAAATCGGCAGCTCAATGAGATGAGGATTGAGGCTGCAAATGGCTATTTCATCTCGCCTGGTGAAAGGGACGCTCTCAATTACATTGCCGATTCAAGGCTGCGAGGCTCCGTGTTGGGCGGACAGCTCTATAGCTCAATGGTTCCGTGGCGCAGCGGTCGGCAGGTCTGGGTCGGGCATGAAACATGGACGCCTCAGTATCGCGAGCGCGCATACTTCGCTGAGGTGCTTCTGAATGGAGATCTTCCGGACGCGGTATTTCCCGTTGATCCGGGTCAGTTTGCGCAGTCTCTGGGAGTGCGCTTTGTGCTAGTTGACTGTCAGCACAACAATCTTCGCCTGCTTCGGCAGCTGAGGCCGTATGCGGTTTCGATCAAGCAATTTGGCTGCGCGGCTGTGGTGGAAATTCGGCCCGATCGACAGGTAAATCTGCCTGCAGCAATTGCGCGCTACCGGCTGCAGTGATTAGCGCTAAGGCACTGATTCAACAACTGATCTAACTGCTGCCGCGATTGCCGCCCCGACCATTAAAGAGGTCAAGCATCATTCGAGCGACAGCGCGGTAGCCGTGAATCGAAGCTGCATGATCGGCTGCTGCACGCCCAATTGCCGCTCGCTCGGCGGAAGGCCGCGCAATCATGCCAGCGATGGCAGCAGCTAATTGATCGGGGTTCCCTGGTTCGACGAGCACGCCATGACCGCTATCAACAAGGCCCGGAATCCCCGGAAGTGTCGTCGAAACTACTGGCAGGCCGACCGCCATAGCTTCGGCTAGAGCCGCTGGTCTGCCGTCGCGATCCCCGTCATGTGCCAACTTTGATGGCGCCACGAATAGGGATCCACGTGCAAGTAACTTGGGGAGCTCTGCATTAGCAACTGATCCGAGCAGCGTTACAGGTGCCCCGGTACTGATGATCATCTGTTCGAGCCGCTCACGCTCAGGTCCCTCACCAGCAATCAACACCTTGCGATTACCGAGTTCAGTCTTAAGCATCGACGAGGCTGTGATTAGGTCGTCGAATCCCTTCTTAGCAACCAGCCTTCCGACAGCGATCACAGGTCCCTGTGACTCATAGTGCCCGGTGCCAGTGAAGCGATCATCGTTGATCGCGGCTGGTATTTCGTGAATCCGCCCTGCGCACTCTGGAGCTGCGGAGATCAGCTGTGCGCTGATGTGCGGTGCCACGGCCCGAACGAATGACGATTCACGAATGTTGTGTCCAAGCTTTAGAGGATCACTGTAGGCGTCGGTTGCATGAGCGGAGAAAGAGAAGGGGGTGCCTGAGCTAGCTGAGAGCAGTCGGGCGATGTCAGCAGCCTCGGTTGCGAAGTGAGCGTGAATGTGGTCCGCCTCGCGTGCCGTATCAGTCCAAGGTGCTATGCGGAGCATTCCGCGCAGCTTCTGTCTGCCATCTTGTGGCGGCCAGCTTGATTCAGCTGCGAGTTGCCGAATCGACGGAATTGGCCGTGTAGCAACCAGCTTGAGGCTGCTTGATATCCGCGCAAATTTCGACGCATCAGAGGCGTAGGTAACGGGAGCCGGGCGTTCGCCGCCACGGCCGGGTGCGAGTGCGACGACCTTGACCTCGCAGCCAAGTTCAATCAACCCCCGAATCTCCGAACTAACAAAGGTCTGGGAAAGCTCGGGATACCGTTCAAGTACGTAGAGAAGCCGCATCGCTAGATCAACTCAATGTCGGCGCTGCTGGTAGCGGAGCGCCGACGTATGTAGCCGATTGACTCAGTTAGCAATTCGCGCTCGTAGAGGATTGTCATCAGCACATAAGAGCAGAGGTAGAGGACCAATTGGCCGACAAAGATTGGGAGTGAGTTCTGGTCTGCATCGGTTGCTCTCCAGATTAAGACCGGTATGCAAGCCACTACTGGTGGCAGGAATGAACGGACGATTAACCTCGCAATTCGAGCTCCCGGGAGTAACTCGCGCATATAAAACCAACGAAGCGCACCCGCCACGAAGTTGACCGCAAATAGACCCCACGCGAACCCAGCTGAACCGTAGACAAACAGAAGTGGCAGTGGAACGGCAAGGAAGACAAATAGACCAGAAATTGCGTAGACAGTCTGTGGGCGGGTTCTGCCGACGGCGCGATGAAACGCTGTCCAATTGAATCCAATCTGATAAATCGCAGTAGAGACTCCAACAAGTTGGATCAGGAGTATTGCCGGGTCCCATTTGCTACCCAATACCCAGCGCACTAGCTCTGGGGCGAATAGAGCGAGGACTGCACCGAACGGTAGCGCCCACATCGCTGTCAGTCGGTTGCTCTTTTCGAAGACCTCAATTAGCCGATCGGGTGCTTCTCTAACAGCACATATCGCTGGGTAGATGGTCTGCGTAATCATCTGATCAGCGCGATCCGCGTAACGAGTGACCGTGATTGCAAGCGTCAGGTAGCCGGCGCCAGCTAGTCCCAACTTAAGGTCAAAAGCGAAGAATTGACCTTGACGGATAATCAGTCCGCAGACTGCGGCGAGAGCGATCGGAGCACTAAACCGAAGGTAATGGCGAGTTGTCTCTCGTTCAAAGGCAACTTGAAGCCGGTACGGGCTAAGCCCCACTGCTAGTAGTGCTGCTGCAGCGTTACCAGCCAAAGCTCCAATCACAAGCCCCCATGTTCCGAGCCCGAGCAGCAGCAAAGCTACGGTTGTGATCAGAGTGACAGCTGGAACAACCCCCTGAAGCAGGCGCTGACGAATGAAGTCCATCCGTCTCAGGTAGATCCAAACCGGCGCTTGCAGTGCAAAGAGGACTGGCAGCAGCGAAAGCGCCAGCATCAGTGGGGTCAGCGATTGATCGCCGTAAAGCAAACCAATTAGCGGGGAAAGAGCGGCGATCACGAGGGTGAACACCACTGAAATCGCGAGGTCTAACGAAAAAGCCCGTTGGAAAGCCAATTCCTGATCGCTGCTCTCCTGTTGTACGTAGCCTTCATCAATCCCTACCTGTTTGAGCGCAAGCAACGTCATTACCGTCACAGAGACAATTCCGTAGAGGCCAACCTGGTCGCTGTCGAGCAATCTGGCGACCACAACCGCCTGAATCAGCCCAAGTGCCTCAATGACGAGCAGGAAAAGCCCGTTGGTGATCGCTCCTCGGGCTGCGCGGCTGCGCAACTCAGTGCGTGGGAAGCCGAACCGCTCGTCGCTCATCTGCTCGCTGACACTACCGACGCTGGCTTACGGTCAAACGATCCGCAATGAATCAACTCGCTCTATTCTCAGCCAACGATGGATGAATCACTCGCAGAGTCTCGGACATTAGGCAAGCCAACTGGAGGGAATGCAGCTACTCCACTGATTTCAGTGGTCGTCGCTACGCACAACCGTGCTGGCCGGCTGAAGAAACTGCTTCGGTCATTCGACGAACAGACCGTTCCGCCAGATGAGTTTGAAGTGATTGTTGTTGATGATGGTTCAACCGACGAAACAGATCGGCTTCTGTCGGAAAATCGAACTGCGATCGTGATCAGGAACGAGTTCGCAGAGGGGCCAGCTCGAGCAAGGCAAAAGGGCTGGCAGACCGCACGCGGCCAGTTCATTGCCTTCACAGATGACGACTGCCGAGCGGATAGTCGCTGGTTGGAGTTCTTACTCAAGGCTCATCGCGCCAACCCCGGCGTGATAGTTCAAGGTCGGACGCAACCCGAACCAGAAGAGACTTTGAGGCTCGCCAATCCGCTGGCACGAACAATTCGGGTTGATGCGCTAGGGCCCTTCTTCCAGACATGCAATGTTTCGTATCCGCGAGCTTTGCTGGAAGAGGTTGGAGGGTTCAATTCCCGAATTCCACTTCCGTCCTGTGAGGATGCCGACCTTGCGATGCGAGCGCTTGCAACCGGCTGTGGTGCCGTGTTCGCTGACGAGGCAGTTATCTCGCATGCGATTGAGGAGCAGAGCCTCTCAGAGGCGATTGTGGCAGCGAATCGCTGGGCTTCAATGGTCGCGTTGGTTGCGGAACATAGAGACCTGCGAAAGGCTTTCCCGTGGCGCGGTTTTGTCTGGCGCGAAACTCATGGCAGACTGATTTTGGCTTTGCTTGGCATCGGAATCGCGACGCTCTCTAGGCGCAGGTTGTTCCTGCTCTGGGTAGTGCCCTACCTGACACTGCGCAACGGTTGGTCGCCACGCGGAATATCGAAGACCGCTGCGGCTCTGCCCAAGCTAACTCTGGTCGACATCGCAGAGCTGACGGTCCTAACGCGAGCGAGCATCCGGACAAGGCGGCTATTCCTCTAGATGCCTGAACCTGTCGCCTCAGTCATTGTTCCAACGCGCAACAGGCAAGAGAAGCTTGCCAATTGCATCAAGGCGCTGCTAGCGGACCAAGGCTCACAGTCGCTCGAAGTGATTGTCGTTGACGACTGCTCTGACGATGGGACCAAGGAGTTGCTCGAGCGCTGGCCGGCCGTGCAGGTTGCTACTACCGCGAAGCCAAGTGGGAGTAGCGCAGCTCGCAACCTAGGACTATCTCTAACGACCGCTCCGATAGTCGTCTTCATCGACGACGACATTGTCGTAAAGCCGGGCCTACTTGCTGGCCACCTTAACTTTCACAGCCGAAACCAGGCCCCTGAACTAGCGCTAGGAGGGCTCGTAACTTGGGATCCAAAGCAGCCGATTAGTCAACACATGCGCTGGTTAGAGGATGGCGGGCCTCTGTTTGCGTTCAATCAGATCGACGACCCTCAGAGTGTTGCCCCCGAGCATTTCTGCACCGCGAATGTGAGCGTCAAGCGTGCATTGTTGGAGCGGGTTGATAGG
>JAPLCG010000134.1 GCA_026392385.1 Solirubrobacterales bacterium | reverse complement strand
GATCGAGGCCGAGGGACCGAATCGCTTCTCCGAAGTCACGCAGCGATGGCGATCAATCGTCAGCGGAGCAATCGCCGACCGGCCCGATGGTCCGCCTGGCTGTGGTCCGCTCGCCATTGGCGGCTTCGCATTTCGCGCCCGCGCAGCCAAGGCCGGGCCGTGGAAGGGCTTTGCGGCAGCCTCACTGACGGTTCCCGAGATCTCTTTCGCTCGAAGAGAAGGAAAGTGTTGGCTAACGGTTGCAGCGGTTGTTAGTGGCGATGACCTTGTTGATGAGGTGGCCGAAGCGCTCTTCGCAGCACTCGCACACGTGCCAGGCCAGATTCCTCAGAGGGCTGAAGAGGAGTCCGGTGTGCAGTCAAGAATTGCCTCTGCGCTTCCACCAAGCCACTATGAGTCGGCGGTCCGCCGCGCGCTCGAAGCGATCAATCGCGGAGAGATCGAGAAGGTTGTACTCGCTCGTGAAGTGATCGTTGAGCGTGAGCGGGATCATGACCCCGAGTCGGTTCTCGAAGTTCTTCGCGAAGCTTTCCCGTCCTGTTTCGTATTCGCCGTTGGTAGAGGAGACGCAACGTTTCTTGGTGCCAGTCCTGAGCTGTTGGTCCGGAGGGAAGGTCTTAGGGCCTCGACCGTCGCTTTGGCTGGATCAGCTCCACGTAGCGCCGATCCTGCGGTCGACGATCACATTGGAGAGCGCCTGATTCGTTCCAGCAAGGATCGGGGCGAGCAGCAGATAGTCACCGATCGGATCGAACAGATCCTTGAGCCGCTGTCTGTTTGGGTCACGTCCGCGAGTGAGCCAGTGCTCGCCAAGATTGCAAATGTCCAGCACCTCGCAACGCCGATTCGGGCGCAACTGATCGAGCCGGTTGCCGCAGTTGATCTAGCGGGTCGGCTTCACCCAACACCAGCGGTTGGAGGCGAGCCATGGCCGGAGGCGGAGTCGGTGATGACGGACATTGAGGGGCTCGATCGCGGTTGGTACGCAGCGCCAATTGGATGGACCGATGCCTCTGAAAACGGAGAGTTCTGCGTAGCTCTGCGGTGCGCTCTGCTTCGCGGGCACGAGGCTCGCTGCTATGCGGGAGTTGGCGTCGTCGCTAAGTCGGACGCCGAGGTTGAACTGGCAGAGACTGAGCTTAAGTTCCAAGCAATTCTGCCAGCAGTTGCCAGTTAGTTGAGCTAGCGCTCTTGGTTAGGGAAGCTCTGAGCTAACCGCGGCATCGACGGCTGCCCATGCTTCCGCTCTGATCCTTGGTTGAGCCGACCGGCTGGTTTCAATCCGGACAATCATCGGTTCGCTATCGACTCCAAATCCGGTGAGAAGTGATTCGAGCTGCTGCAGATCTCCGATGCTGATCGTGTCGATTCCCCATGGCTTACCAGCAACCTCGATGTCGAGCCGAGGCGGCGTCGCTATGAACCGCTCGTAATGTTCACCCTCTGCGCTAACCGGTAGCGAGTCGAATATTCCGCCGCCACCATTGTCGATCACGACAATCAGGATCGGTTGCTTCGATTCACGAATCGCGGATAGCGATGTGAGGTCGTAGGCGAAAGCGACATCGCCGCAGATCAATGCGACCGGAGTGCCACGTGCCGCTGCGAACCCGGCAGTTGTAGCGATCGTTCCATCGATGCCGTTTGCGCCGCGGTTCGCCATTACCTCGCGGCCCAGAGGTGAGATGGTTGAGAAGTTATCGAGGTCTCTGATCGGCATCGACGCGGCAGTAAACAGCGGGATCTCGGCCGAGAGTGATGAGTGAACTGTTGCTGCAATCAGCGGCTCGCTCAGTCCGTTCGAATCGAAGTCGATGACAGCCTTGAGAGCTGCGGCTGCCACTCCGTTGGATCTGCGCCAGTGGGCGATCCATTCCGGGTCGAAATGGAAGTCGGAAAGCTTTGCCAGCGTTGTTTCAACATCGGATTCAATTCTGATCGAGGTTGACGAGGTAGGGTCCCGCCAACTGAGATCTGAGTCAAACTGAACAATTGGTACTTGATCTTCCGCCTGGCTAGAAAGCCACTCGCGCATCGCTGGCGAACTTGGCAGGTCGCCAAATCTAAGGATCAGGTCCGGCTTAGCGTCTGTTGCCCAAAGGTTGCTCCGCAGCATGGCATCCCAATGTGAGATCGCTGCTTCCCCTTTGCGTGCAGAGGAGAGCTGGTCGGCTAGCAGCGGGATTGCAAGCCGCTCGGCAAATGCGGCGACAGCGCGACCGTTCGAGCGACGATTCTGGCCGGCAATGATGATCGGGCGACTTGCATTGGTCAGGAGGTTCGAAATCGCTTCGGAGGCATCGTTTGGCGAACCGGAAACTCTTTCAAGCCATGGAAGCCCGCCGCTGCGTCCACCGGTGAGGGTCTGACTTTGGCCAGTCAGCGGCTTACGCAACGGGAAGTTGAGGTGTACCGGACCTTGACGCTGGCCAAGCGCGGTCCAGAAGGCTCGGCAAGCCGATGAACGCCACCATTGCTCACTCGCCTGGTTGCCACCAGGAAGCTCTTGAAAGCTTGCCATTGAGCCAAAGAGCTTTATCTGATCGACTGTCTGTCCCTCGCCGATGTCTCGTAACTCGGGAGGTCGATCGGCGGTGATGACGATCAGCGGAATTCGCGACTCGAATGCCTCGGCGACAGCGGGGGCAAGCTCAACGGCTGCCGTCCCGGATGTTGTACAGACAATCGCTGGCTTGCCTGTCGCCTTCGCAAGTCCGAGGGCGAAGAAGCCAGCCGCCCGCTCATCGATCTGTGACCAGCAGGCGATTCTCTCGTTTGATGCTAGTTCGAGGACGAGTGGCGCTGATCGCGATCCAGGCGCTAGGACCGCGCCGCTAACACCACAACGGCCTAACTCATCAACCAGCGCTCCGATCGCGCTCGCTTGATCAAGATTGCTCATGTCACTAACGCTAGCTGCTTGTAGAGCAATCTCAGCAAGCTGCACCATCGGGAGCAAGCATGGAGTGCGGCAGCAATTGAGATCGGTCCCTCCAGAGTGCTTCCTAGGTAGACCAAGAGTCCAGCGGATCTAGCCTTTGTGGCAGCTGCGATGAGTCTGTCGATGCCGCCCCAAGCCTGGAGCTTCAGGCAAACAGCATCTGCTGCCAGTGGTGCATCGAGCGCGCCACTGTCAGTAGCGCTTTCGTCGATTGAAATTTGAACATCTGACTTGCTGCGGATGCTGCGCATCGCAGCGAGATCGGCAACCGGTTGCTCGCAAAGTTGAGGATGAAAGTGGCTTAGCTGAGCGAGTTTTGCGGCAGCCTCGCGCTCTGACCAAGCACCATTTGCATCAAGGCGAATCTCAATGCTGTCGCCAATGGCGCCCCGGATCGCTCCGACTACTGCTTCGTCGACTGTCAATCCAACCTTCACCTTCAGAGTTCGAAAGCCGGCGTTCGCAAAGGCCTGCGCCTGTTCGGCGGCGCCAATTGGGTCAGCAGATGTAATTAGTGCGCTGCAGCTCACCGGCCCACCCGAATCGCCGCCAAGTGAGTGCCATAGTGGCTGCTGATTGAGTCGTGCGGAAAGATCGCGCGCGGCAGTGTCGATTGCGGCCCGAGCAGGGCTCGGCAGGTCACGATCAAGCTCCCTGACAAGAACATCGGGATCAGTGGGTTCGAGCCGCGCCAAGATTGGCAGGACGGTACGCAGGGCCGAGTCACAGGTTTCAAGGCTCTGACCGTCGTAGCTCTCGATGGGTGCAGCCTCGCCCCAGCCGGTCTGGCCATCTGATTCAAGTCTTAGTAGCAGCGTCTCGCGCTTGCGGAGAATCCCGTGAGCGGCCTTCAGCGGCCGTAATAGTGGGTAGACCCGCCGCTCAATCGCCCACTTCATCTGTTAGATCAGAATGCCTACAGATAGAAGCGCGCAGAAGATCAGCTGTAGCCGGCCGGTGGCCGCCAGGCACTCGTTTAGTGACGGTCCGTCAGTTCGGTTAACGACCGTCTTGATCGGTCCAATTGCAAGAGGAACAGCGAGCCATGAGAGGAGAACTGCTGGCCCAAGTGCGCCGCTCAGCCAAGGGACTAACGCCACGAGAAAGGCTGAAGCGATCATTAGCGTGAACAGGGTGCGAGTCTTCTCGCGGCCAAGCCGAACGGCAAGCGTCTTCTTTCCAGCGCGGCGGTCTGTTTCGATGTCGCGGATGTTGTTGACTACGAGTATCGCCGAGGCAAGCAGTCCGACTGGTACGGCTAGAACTACTGCCTCCCAGACGAGCGAGACAGTCTGAACGTAGTAGGTGCCTGCGACGGCAACAACTCCGAAAAACAGAAATACAAATAGCTCGCCGAGACCCTCATAACCGTATGGTCGCGGGCCACCCGTATAAAGAACTCCAGCGAGGATCGAAAGAATCCCGACCACTAGTAGTGGCCAGCCCGAAATGCTGATCAGGTAGACGCCGATCAGAACGGAGAGCAGGAAAGTCGCATAGGTAGCTATCAGGACCTGTCGTGAGGGAACGAGTCCTCCAGCAGTCACTCGGACCGGTCCAAGCCGGTCCTCTGTGTCCGCGCCACGACGAGCATCTGAGTAATCGTTCGCGAGGTTCGTCCCGATCTGGATCAGAAGTGCCCCGAGCATCGTGGCGACGAAAGCAAGTGGGTTGAACTTGTCAACCAAGCGTGAGGCAAGCGCCGTTCCAACCAGAACCGGAGCAGCCCCCGCTGGCAGCGTTTTTGGCCTCGCCGCAAGCAGCCAAATTCGAGCGCTGCTTATTCCAGTGCTAGACGGTTCGTTCATTATCAGGGCCGCTTCGGGAACTTGCCAAAGTCGGGAGCGCGCTTTTCGACGTAGGCATCGCGACCCTCTTGCGCCTCCTCGGACATGTAGAAGAGGAGCGTTGCGTCGCCTGCGAGCTGCTGGATTCCAGCAAGGCCATCATCGGCAGCATTGAAGCTTGCCTTCACCATTCGCAGGGCGAGTGGCGACATAGCGAGCATCTCGTGGCACCACTTGACTGTTTCCTGTTCAAGCTCTGCGAGCGGGACGACAGTGTTGACGAGGCCCCATGAGAGGGCCGTTTCCGCGTCGTACTGCCTGCAAAGGAACCAGACCTCTTTCGCGCGCTTCTGGCCTATTTGCCTTGCCAGCAGACCGGATCCATAGCCGCCATCAAATGAGCCAACCTTTGGACCAGTCTGTCCGAACTTTGCGTTGTCGGCTGCGATCGAGAGGTCACAGCAAATGTGGAGAACATGGCCGCCGCCGATCGCGTAGCCGGCGATCATCGCAATGACTGGCTTTGGTGTTCGACGGATTTGGATCTGGAGGTCGAGAACGTTTAGACGCCCGACGCCTTGAGCTGCGACGGCATCATCGCCGATGTAACCATCGTCGCCACGGATCCTCTGATCGCCTCCAGAGCAGAACGCAAGGTCGCCTTCTCCGGTGAGGATTATGACTCCGACCGATTGGTCATCACGCGCAAGGTTGAGTGCTTCGGACAGCTGGAAAAGTGTCTGAGGTCGGAAGGCATTGCGAACTTCCGGACGGTTGATCGTGATCTTCGCGATCCCATCTCCTGAGTGTTCGTAGCGAATGTCTGAGTAGTCGCGGATCGATTTCCACTCAACTGATTTGTCTGTTTCGGTCATTTTGACTCCTGACTGCAAGGCGGTTGGTCGGTGGCGAGATTAGCCTCTCATTGATGAGCTACGGACTCCCATGGCACCAGAGCGCATTTGAGCCTAACCCTGATCGTTGCGCATTTGCTGATCGAGAGCGCTCTTTGAGCTTCCGAGAGTCCGCTCAGGAGTCGGCTGCCTGGGCAGACTTGATCACAGAGAACGCTGGTACTGGCAGTCGAATTGCCTTGGACATGCCTGCTAGCGTCAGTTGGGCTTCTGCCCTTCATGGCTGTTTACTGAGTGGCCGGATTGCGGTCCCAATCGACTCACGCTGGGACTCACAGCTGCGTAAACGGATGCTTGACGGAGCTTCGCTGATATTGACCGAGGAAGCAGTTCCTCCCGGGTCGGTCGGCGCGGCTTCGCCGGTAGATCACAGCCCTGATGCAGCGGCGATTGTTCTGTGCACATCAGGGAGCTCCGGGAGCCGAACCGAGGTTGTCCTCAGCCGAATTAACCTCGCCTCACATGTCTGGGCGGCTAAGAATGCACTCAACGGCGAGGCTTCGGACTGCTGGCTTAGTTCGCTTCCGGTAAGTCACACTGGCGGGCTGGGAGTCGTGATCCGCTGCTCCGCATGGGGCGCTAACGCCATGCTGCGTTCGGAGTTTGATGCGACCGAGACGGTCGCCCTGCTCGAATCAGCCGAGCATCAAGTAACGCTTCTTTCCGTTGTCCCCACGACGCTCTCACGGCTGTTAGATGCTGGTTTGGGAAAGGCTCCGGCTCTAAGGCGAGTGGTAGTTGGTGGAGCTCCGTTGACGGCCGCACTTCGCAGCCGAGCGACCGAGGCCGGGCTCCCAATTGTCGAAACCTGGGGACTGACTCAGACGACCGGGATGGCCACGGTAGCCAGGCAGATTGGAGCAGAGGGTGCCGGCCGTC
>JAPLCG010000120.1 GCA_026392385.1 Solirubrobacterales bacterium | reverse complement strand
GCATCTCCACAGACGCTCGAACGGGCAACCGTGATCGGTTTCGGTTTGGTGGCCGTGCTGTTCATGATTGGGCTGTCGAATGACATTGGAAGGCTGGCAAGCGACGGTTTCCGCATCCAGCGCTGAGGCGTTGGGGTAGTCTGAGCGGACTGCGACCCCGGGGAGTTGAGATGGCAGCCGAAGAGACAACAATGGCAATGGCGCTGAGGCATACGGCCTCGATCCACGCTGATGTACTAGCGGTTCGTACGGCAGACGATTCCACTCATCTGACTTGGGCCGAGCTGCTGACTGAGGTGGATTCTTTCGCTGGTGGACTCCGAAAGCTTGGCGTTGAGCGTGATCAGACGGTAGCCCTGATGCTCGGGAACCAGCCGGAATTCCACATTGCTGACATGGCAGTCGTGACAGCGGGTGGAACACCGTTCTCGATTTACCAAACCTATACGCCTGACCAAATTGCCTATGTGATTGGTGATGCGGACGCTCGGACGGCGATTGTTTCTGCCGAGTACCTGCCGGTGATGCTTGAGGCTCGCAAACAGCTTCCTGATCTTAAGACCGTGATTGCGATTGGTTCCGAGCATCAAGACACAATCAGCTGGGAGAGCGTGCTCGGTTCGAATCCCGAGTTTGATGCCCAGCAGGCGGCCGAGGAAGTGCGACCCGAGGATGTCCTAACTCTGATTTACACCTCGGGGACAACAGGCCCGCCTAAGGGTGTGGAGCTAACTCACGGCAACCTAGTGCCAGTCGTTCGAGCTGTTGCCGATCTGGTTCACCTCGAGCCTGGAGACCGGCTGATCTCATGGCTGCCAGCCGCGCATATCGCTGAGCGCGACGCTCATCACTACATCCCGATTGTCTACGGGGCGTCAATCACCTGTTGCCCGAATCCCCGTGAGATAATTCAGTTCCTTCCCCAGGTACGGCCGAATTGGTTCTTCGCCGTGCCTCGTATCTGGGAGAAGCTCAAGGCTGGGCTAGAGGCGATGCTTGCCGCTCAGGACCCAGAACAGGCAGCTCCGCTCAGGGCAGCATTGGATGATGCGATCGAAGCCGTCAGACTCAAGCAGGACGGGAAGGAGGTTCCCGCTGATCTAGCCGAACGCGTTGCTGCTGCCGATGCAACCTACTTCAAAGGCCTGAGAGAGATGCTGGGCCTTGACATGGTTCGGACTGTTGGAGTTGGGGCAGCGCCGACACCTCGCGATGTACTCGAGTTCTTTCACGCGATCGGGATCGAACTTGCTGAGCTTTGGGGAATGTCTGAGACTTGCGGATATGGAACGTTGAATCCTCCTGGCAAGGCCCGCATCGGGACCGTTGGTCCGCCCTCACCTGGTGCTGAGATTGTGATTGCAGACGATGGAGAGGTCCTGATTAGAGGGGCCTGCGTGATGAAGGGCTACAGAAACCAGCCAGAAGCGACAAAGGAGACGATCGACTCTGATGGCTGGCTGCACACTGGCGACATCGGTGCCTTCGATAGTGCGGGTTATCTCAAAATCGTCGACCGCAAGAAGGAAATAATTATCAACGCTGCCGGTAAGAACATGTCGCCGGCAAATATTGAAGCAACGATCAAGAGCTCCAGCCCGCTGATCGGTCAGGTTTGCGTGATTGGCGATTCGCGGCCCTATAACACGGCATTGATAGTTCTTGATGCCGACATGGCCCCAGCATGGGCAGCCCAAAACGGGCTCGAAGGACTCGATTTTGCAGCTATTTCAGCCGATCCAAAACTTCTGGCGGCAGTTGAAGCGGCAGTTGAGGCTGGCAATCAGAAGCTTGCGCGGGTTGAGCAGATCAAGCGGTTTAGAGTACTGCTCGCTGACTGGGCTCCCGGTGGTGAAGAGCTGACCCCGACGATGAAACTTAAGCGCAAGCCGATCGCCGCCAAGTACTCAGAACAGATTGAGGAGCTTTACAGCTAGCGAGATTTCTGTCCTGCCGGGCGGAATGGCACCCGCCCTTCTAGACTGACGATCATGGCTTCGAAGAAACAGATTCATGTCGGTCCGGTCGCGGTTGGTGGTGGAGCTCCGGTAGCCGTCCAGACGATGACGAAAACTGAGACGGCGAATCTCTCAGAGACGATGGCGCAGATCAATCGAGTCGCCGAGGCTGGAGCCGACATCGTGCGCGTGGCTGTTCCTCGCGATGAGGACGTTGAAGCACTTAAGACAATCGTTGTTCAGTCGCCGATCCCAGTTATCGCCGATATCCACTTCAATCACACACTCGCGCTCAAATCCCTCGACGCTGGTGCTCACTGCGTGCGAATCAACCCAGGCAACATTGGCGGTCCGGATAAGGTCGCTGAGGTTGCTGCCCGAGCAAAGGAACTCGGTACGCCGCTTCGCATCGGAGTTAACTCGGGCTCGCTACCTAAACATCTTCACGAGATTGAGAAAACCGACCCAGTCGCAGCCCTTGTTGGAGCAGCCGCCGAGTTTGTTGAATTGATGGAGCGACTGGATTTCGAGGACTTCAAGGTCTCGATGAAGTCGACAAACGTGCCCAACACGATTGCGGCAAATCGCATGCTCTCGACGAAAGTTCCCTATCCGCTGCACCTCGGGATCACCGAAGCAGGCACCAAGTGGTCTGGTTCGATCAAATCTGCCGTAGGTCTTGGAACGCTGCTCGCTGACGATATCGGCGACACGATCCGTATTTCACTGTCGACCTTCCATGCCGAGGAGGAGGTTAAGGTCGCTTGGGAAATCCTCAAGGCCCTCAAGCTACGCGAGCGCGGACCCGTACTGATTGCCTGCCCGACATGCGGAAGGCTCCAGTTCGACATGGACAGTGTCGTCGCTGAGATCGAACAACGGTTAGAGGCCTACGCTGACCCGATCGAGGTTGCTGTGCTCGGATGTGCAGTCAATGGCATCGGCGAGGCTTCGCACGCTGATTTCGGCATCACCGGCGCTAAGAACGAGGGCCTGATCTTTTCGCGCGGCAAGGCGCTTCGAAAGGTGCCACAAGATCAGCTTGTTGACGAACTGTTCGTCGAAATTGATCGTTATGCGACCGCGAAGCGCATTGACGTCGATGACGCGGCGGCTGCTGAAGGAAGCAAGTGGCTCGCGCAGATTGAGGCCGAGAATGCTGGAGATCTGACTCCTGAACGGCTCGCTGCGATGGAGCGAGAGCGTGCTGCAGAAGAGGCCGAAGCCGCCGAGCCGCTTGTTGACGAGCAGAGCTCGCCGACCGGCGGCCGACGCTTCACGCGAAGCAGCTGAGGACGCAGCGCTCGGCAGGCAGCGTCCTCAGTGCCATTTAGACCGCAGCGAACCTCGTAGCAACAGAATCCCAGTCAACTACGTTCCAAATCGCTGACAGATAGTCAGGGCGACGGTTCTGGTAGTTCAGGTAATAGGCGTGCTCCCAGACATCGATTCCAAGCAGTGGGGTCTGTCCATCGCTAAGTGGACTGTCCTGATTCGCGGTGCTTACTACTGCGAGACCGTTTCCGTCATGAACTAGCCAGGACCAACCTGAGCCGAAGCGAGCGACACCCGCATCGTTCATAGCGGTGCGGAGAGCGTCAGCGGACCCAAAGGTCTGATCGATGCTCGCTGCGAGTTCACCGGATGGATCGCCGCCGCCGTCTGGCGGGAGTGATTCCCAGAAGAGAAGGTGATTGTGGTGGCCGCCTGCGTTATTCCGGACAGGCCCGCGGATTGCCTCCGGGAGGTCGCCGAGCTTACGCAGCACTTCTTCGACGGGGAGTTCAGCAAATTCGGTTCCATCAAGAGCCGCGTTCGCCTTGTCAACATAGGCTTGGTGGTGCTTATCGTGATGGATGCGCATTGTCTGTTCATCGATGTGCGGCTCAAGCGCGTTGTAGTCGTAATTGAGTGCGGGTACCTCGTATGGCATTGCTGCTCCTTGGCTCGTGTTTTGCGTTTTGGGTCGGTCTCAGGACGTAACTACATGGGTATCTCTAGCAGGGGCAGAAGCTTGGCGGGGGCTGGTCTGGCTATCGTCCGCTGTGATGCAGCTTCTTTCTAGCTATCTATTGCCGACTGAGCGCGAGGATCCGGCCGATGCCGAAGCGCGTTCCCACCGTCTAATGGTCCGATCAGGTTTGATACGTCAGATCGGTGCTGGCTTGTGGAGTTGGATGCCAGCTGGTTGGCGGATTCACTCGCGGGTTTGCGACGTGATCCGCGACGAGATGGAGGCGATTGGTGGGCAGGAGATGCTGATGCCAGTACTCCTTCCGGCTGAAGCTTGGAAGCGCACCGGGCGTTATGAGATTGATGAGCTATTCAAACTCGAGGATCGCAAGGGTGCTGAGATGGTCTTGGCGATGACCCACGAAGAGGCTGTAACCAGTCATGTTGCTCAGGTTGTCCGTTCCTATCGAGATCTACCACTGATTCTCTGGCACCTGCAGACAAAGGAGCGTGACGAGCCACGGCCTCGCGCAGGTGTCTTGCGGACACGCGAATTCATCATGAAGGACAGCTATTCGTTCGATTGCGATCAGGCGGGGTTGGACGAGGCTTACGAGAAGCACAGCCAAGCCTATGAGCGGATCTTCGATCGCTGTGGCTTGGAGTGGTACCGCGTCGAATCAGATGTCGGAATGATGGGTGGCTCGGGCGCCCACGAGTACATGGCCCCATGTGCAGCCGGTGAGAACGAGGTAGCACTGGCGCCGGGCTACGCGGCAAATGTAGAGGTCGCCTCTGCGCAAGCCCAAGAGGTTGAGCTGCCGCCGATAATCGCTGAGCCCGAAACAGTTGAGACGCCAGGTCTCACGACTGTCGAGCAGGTATCCAAGAGTTTAGGAGTGTCGAGTGGCGCTCTACTGAAGGCCTTCCCTGTAATCACTGACGACAGGTTGGTCTTAGTTCTCGTTCGTGGAGATCACCGTGTCAACGAAACGAAACTCACAAATGCACTTGGATCTCCATTCCGTCAAGCGACGAATGAGGAGATAGAGGAGGGGATTGGTCCGGTTGGATTCATCGGTCCGGTCGGCAGTGACTGCGAAATCTTGCTCGATGAAGCTGCCACCGCTGGTCAGTACATCGTTGGGGCAAACCTTGTTGACGCTCACCTGCGTGGAGTGGAGCCGGGTAGAGACTTCAGCTTCAAGTCAGTTGATGTTCGCTCGGTTGAGGAAGGTGACCTTGTAAATGGTCACCCGATTAGGATTGAGCCTGCGATCGAAATTGGCAACATCTTCCGGTTGGGAACGCGCTATTCGGAAGCCCTCGACGCGTTCTACCTCGACAGTGACGGAGTTCGACAGCCAATCGTGATGGGTTCGTACGGAATCGGGCCGGCTCGCATCGTTGCGGCTGCGATTGAGCAACTTAGTGATGACTCTTCGATGATCTGGCCTAGGAACATTGCTCCGTGGGATGCAGAGGTTGTCGTTCTTGGCGGCGAGGGGTCAGATGAGCTGGCAGCCGGATTGAAGCTTGCAACTGAACTGGAGGAAGCTGGGCTGACAGTTGTCGTCGACGATCGGTCTGACTCGCCTGGCGCGAAGTTCGCCGATGCCGACTTACTTGGGGTGCCGGTGCGCCTGACGGTGGGTAAACGCGGTCTAGCTAGTGGCCAGGTTGAGGTGAAGGTCCCTTGGCATCCTGAAGATCGAATGCTTGCGCTTGAAACAGCCGTATCTGCGGTTGCTGAGGAAAGAGCGAGTTCAAACTGAGCGGTAAACGGCCCGGCTTCGCGAGGCTGATCGGGGCCGATCGTTCCGGTCCTCCACCGCCAGCGACGCTGAGCGGTGCACCTTGGAATCCGTGGACAATTCCAAACGCGATCGCGTTTGCGCGGCTGCTTGGGATTCCTGTCTTCCTCTACTTAGCTCTGCAATCAAGCGATGGCCACGATTGGCCGGCGGCAATCCTCTACGCAGTAATTGCTTGGAGTGATTATGCAGACGGATTTGTCGCGCGGCTGACCGGGCAGTACAGCCGGTTAGGAGCGATTCTCGATCCTGTTGCCGATCGGGGTCTGGCGATAGCTGGAATGTTCATTGCCTGGCACTTCGAACTGCTCCCGCGATGGGCGGTGGCATTGGTGTTGCTCAGGGAACTGCTGATGCTGGTGGTGGGGCAGTGGGCGGTGCGAAAGGGTGCTGAGATAGTTGTCAATTGGCCCGGAAGAATTGGAGTTGCCCCGATTCTTGCAGCGCCGTTCTGGGCGATGATTGGGTTTCATACCTTTGCATTGGTTCTGCTGTACACAGGCATGGTTCTCGTTTTCTGGGCAACCGTCCTCTACGGACGTGATGTACGACGTCAACTCGCACGCGACTAGCTCTCGGTAGCCCTGCATACCCTCTACCTGCGGTTGACCCTTGGGTGGAAGCAGCGCTAGACTCGCCAGCGTGGCTCTTCACTGTTCCGAATGTGGCTCCTTAGTCGCCGATGGCGCGCTCTACTGCCAACGCTGCGGCTCCTTTATGGGCGACGAGCAGCCCGGTAAGCCGTCAGGCTGGCGCGTCGGTGAGACCGGTGAGTTGCAGGCGGTTGAACTTGACGATGCCAGTCAGGATGGGGCGGTACTTGTTATCCGCTCTGGTGGTGGGCGTGCAGGCGAGAGCTTTCTCCTCGAGGATGCCCGCGTAACGATTGGCCGGCGACCCGAGAGCGGAGTATTTCTCGACGACATAACGGTCTCTCGTGACCACGCCGTATTGGTACAGAGGGCGGGAGAGTGGTGGGTTGACGATTGCGGTTCTTTGAATGGCTCGTATATCAATCGCGAACGTATTGACTCTCGCCAGCTCTCCGACGGTGACGAACTTCAAATCGGCAAGTACCGTCTCGCTTTCCTCCACCGCTGATGTCGATAAAGGGCGAGAAGGGCGACAAGCGTCGCGAGGGAATCACGATTGGCGAGGTTTGTGCCGCGCTGGAGAGCGAGTTCCCAAGTTTGACGATCTCAAAGATTCGCTATCTCGAAGATCGTGGTCTGTTGACTCCTCGCAGAACGGCGGGCGGATACAGGCTCTATGGGAAGTCGGAGCTAGCCAGATTGCGGACTGTTCTGCGTTTGCAACGTGATGAGTTTCTTCCGCTTCGAGTAATCAGACAGGAGATGGCGGGCGGACGTTCTGCCGAGGCGATTCCGGCCTCGAATGGTGACGCAGTTCCAAGGCGCGGAGCGACTGCGGTGGCGGGTACAGGCTCGTGGATGCCGCTTCAGGACGTTCTAGATGAAACTTCAGTTGACGCAGCCCTTGTCAGCGAGCTCCGTGAATACGGAGTGGTCTCTGGTGAAACGAGAGATGGTGTCGAGGGCTTCGACGAGACAGAGGTAGAGATAATTCGCTCTGTTGGGGAGTTGGCTCGCTACGGCGTAGCCGGACGTAATTTGAGCGTGTTTAGAAGCTCTGCGGACCGTGAGGCGGCGTTGCTTCAGCAGATTCTCGCGCCAGCACTGCGCTCGCGGAATCCGGAGCGCCGCGCCGAGGCTATTGAGGCCCTTGAAAATCTTGCCTCAGTCACCAGTTACCTAGGGCACCTGCTACTCGTTCGTGATTTACGTGGAATCGCTGACGGTCGTTGAGTCGGATCGATTGGCTCGTGCCTACAACAAGTAGATCCAGACAACTCAATGTGCGACCTGAAAGGGCCTGGGCCTACGCAGCCGATCCGG
>JAPLCG010000007.1 GCA_026392385.1 Solirubrobacterales bacterium | reverse complement strand
TAAGGTCGCGAATAGGACTTAGCCAAACAGTCCAGCTACAAGATGCACCGCTGCTGCGCCGAGCGTGACGATCAGCGTCACGCCGCCAACGCCAATCAGGGCGCCAATCGCGAACACGAAGAGGTCGCCGAGGATTAACCCAAGGCAGATAACCACCGCGCCTAGCGCCGGGAATGTGTCAAGGCCGCTGAACGGCGGCGCGAAGGCAGCAGCCGCTGCTAGGCCAATCAGCGCCAGACCGATCAGGCTCGCGAACCAGCGACGCTCAAGTAACCAGGCTCCGCGTGGTTTTGAGAAGCGCTCAAACCAGCGAATCCTGCGGGCGATAATTGGGATTGCCTTGCCGGTCATCGCCGCACCAAGCTCGCGGCCTCGCCAACGCTCGGGTAGCCAAATTGAGCGCAGGCCAATCACCATCTGCGCGGCAATTAGCGCAGCGATTGCTTCGAAAAGATGTGAGAGTCCCGCAGTCGGGAGTGGCAGTGCCGGCAGGAACATCAGGAGCAGAATCGCGACTGCAAAGCTCCGCTCTGCAAAGACACGATCGAGATCGCCGATCGTCTTTGGCCCGTCAGCAGCCAGCCACCCTTCAAGCTGATCGCTGAACGGAACCTCATCGTTTTGATCGGCTTTCACAGCCCCAACCTTAGGCCGGAAAAACGAATCAGACGATCGAGTCGAGACGAGCAATCAGTTCGCCGCGATGCTTGATGAACGACTCAGGATCAAAAATCGCATCAAGGTCAAGATCAACAGCCTCATCCTCGACTAGTGAGCGCAGCTGGATCCGCTCGTCCCAAGCCTTCTGGGCGAGGCGTTGGGCGGTTCGATACGCGTCATCACGCGACGAGCCAGCCTCAACTAGTGCCAGCAGCAAGCGCTGTGAAAAGAGCGCGCCGTAGGTCAATTCGAGATTCTCAAGCATCCGATCCTGGTTGACGACAAGACCCTCAACAAGCGCCGTGGCGCGAACCAGCATGTAATGAATCAGAATCGTTGCATCGGGCAGGATCACGCGCTCCGGAGCACTGTGGCTGATGTCGCGCTCATGCCAGAGGGCAACATTCTCGGTCGCTGCCACTGCATAACCGCGCAACAGCCGCGCGAGTCCGGTGATGTTCTCGCTCTTGATCGGATTGCGCTTGTGCGGCATTGCCGATGAGCCCTTCTGAACGCCGGTCGCAAATGGCTCTGATGCCTCGCCAACTTCCGTCCGCTGGAGGTGACGGATCTCAACAGCAAGCCGCTCAAGTCCAGCGCCAGCGAGGGAGATCGCATTTATTAGTTCGGCGTGGCGATCACGCGGAACAACCTGAGTTGAGACCGGCTCGGCGTTGACACCGAGGCGGGCCATTACCCGGCGTTCAAAGTCCGGGCCGAGAGCCTGGTGAGTTCCAACCGCACCGGAGATCGCTCCGGTAGCAGCCTGGTCGAAGGCGCGGGCGAGCCGCTGATGGTTGCGCGCTGATTCAAACGCAAACCCAGCGAGCTTGATCCCGAATGTCGTCGGTTCAGCATGCACGCCATGCGTACGGCCGACGCAAACAGTGTCTGCATGCTCGCGAGCGCGAGCCACAAGCGCCTCCGTAAGGGCAGCCTGGGCGGCAACAATTACCTCGCCTGCGGCTTTGATCTGCAGAGCGAGCGCCGTATCCAATACATCGCTGCTCGTCAGCCCGTAGTGGATCCAACGACCTGACTCACCAGCCGTGGCAGCGAGCACATCAATGAAGGCGGCGACATCGTGGTCGGTCTGCTTTTCACGATCATCTACCGCCTCAACGCTGAAGGTTGCCGCGCGGATCGCTTCAAGGTCAGCCTCGCTTGGACCATCAAGTTCCTCACAGCAGGCAACCTCAACCTGCCGCCAAGCCTCCATCCTTGCGGAGTCCGTCCAAAGGGAGCCGAGCTCCGGTCGCGTGTAGCGGTTAATCACGCTGTGTCGATAATCCGCGCGGCAAGCGCCGCTGCGTTCTTGGCGTTGTCGACGCCAACCGTCGCAACAGGCACGCCGGGTGGCATCTGAACGATTGAGAGCAACGCATCAAGCCCACCGGCCACCGACATTGAGCTGGTAAGTGGAACGCCGATCACTGGTAGCGCGGTGTGAGCGGCAACTACCCCTGGCAGAGCCGCGGCAAGGCCGGCTCCAGCAATGATCACCTTCAGGCCACGCATCTGCGCGTTCTTCGAATAGTCGGCAACGGTGTCCGGGTCACGATGCGCGCTCATCACGCGAATCTCATTGGAAATACCACGCTCGGTGAGTTCCTTTGCCGCCTTCTCCATTACCGGCATGTCACTCGCTGAACCCATGATGATTCCGACCAGCGGAGCATCAACGGCCAGTCCGCTCAATGCCTGCTCAACCTCTCCCTGAACCTCGGCGAGGGACTCCCCGTCACCGGCAGTTGTACCGCTCAATGTTCCTCCTGGGCTGCCACAGCAGCAATGTCGTTTCGATACTGACGTCCATCGAACTGGACGCTTTCGACGCCAGCATAGGCAGCGCGTCGGGCGTCACCAATCCGATCACCAAGCGCTGCCAGAGCAAGTACTCGACCACCCGCCGTAACGACGGATCCCTGATCATCAAAGGCCGTGCCGGCATGAATTGCCTCAACGCCTTCAGGCAGAGTGTCAAGACCGGAGATCAGGTCGCCTGAACTTGATGATTCCGGATACCCCGCCGAAGCAAGGACAACTGCCACTGAAGCACGCGAGTCCCACTCAAGCTCAACACCGGCCAGCCCGCCGGGGCGCGTCGCCGCGAGCATTAGTTCGTAAAGGTCACTGCGCAAGCGTGGGAGCACCGCCTGAGTCTCAGGATCACCAAACCGAACATTGAACTCAAGCACCTTGTAGCCATCCGGGCCAATCATCAATCCCGCGTAGAGAACACCGCAAAACGGCGTGCCGCGGCGGGCCAGCTCACGCAGGACTGGCTCGTGGATTTCGGCAGCAAAGCGTTTAGCTTGATCAAGGTCGAAGCCCGCTACCGGCGAGAAGGCTCCCATGCCCCCGGTATTTGGACCACTATCGCCATCGCCGATCCGCTTGAAATCCCTCGCCGGCGCTAGCGGGATTGCCCGCTCGCCATCGCAGACTGCAAGCAGTGACAGTTCGTCGCCTTCAAGGAACTCTTCAACCACAACTAGATCGCCGCCGTGAACCCTCTCGACAAGGAATGCTTCGAGTGCAGCTCGCGCCTCTGACTGATCAGCTGCGATCACAACTCCCTTGCCAGCGGCCAGGCCATCGGCCTTGATCACGGTCGGGTAGGAGGTAATCGCTGCGAGACCATCCTCAACGGTGCGCACCTCGGCATAAGCAGCGGTAGGCACGCCGGCGGCAACCATCACCTCCTTTGAGTAGGCCTTTGAGCCTTCGAGGCGAGCGGCATCACGCAGTGGGCCAAAGCATGGGATTCCAGCCTCAAGCAGGGCATCTGCCAATCCTGCGACGAGCGGGGCCTCCGGACCAGCCACGACAAGATCTACTTCGCGCTGGCGGGCAAGCTCTACCAGCCCGGCGACATCATCAGCTGCGATCGCTACAACCTCGGCATCAGCCGCGATCCCAGCATTGCCAGGCGCACAGATCAACTCAGGAGCTTGAGGGGATCGCAGCAGGGCGCGGATGATCGCGTGTTCACGACCACCGCCACCGACGATCAATACGCGTGGCACGCTAATCAAACCCCTCCGACTGGTGTCAGTCGAATTGCCGCCACTCAGATTGACGAGATGAAGTCGTCAACAGGAATCGCAGTCAGCGTCTCGTAGGAGGCCGTCCCACGCGAGCCAAGCTCAAGCGAAATCCGTGCCATCGTCTTCTCATCTGGTGCTTCGACGATGTTCACAAAGTCATAGCGGCCGAGTACCGCCCACTGGGCAGTGACCTTGGCACCAAGCTGCTCGATCTCGTGATTTACCTCACGAATGCGCTGCGGGTTGCTCTTAATTGTCTGGACACCTTCGGGTGTGAGCTTCGAAACCATGATGTAAGTCGGCATTCTGTCTCCCTGATCGCGTGGACCTCGTATCTGGGTTCTATCGCAATGGAAGCCATCTAGCCAGAGCGAGCGACTATTTAGCCAGCTTCGCGACGACCGAAATTGTCTCTCCATCGCGCTCAACAACGGCTGTTGCTCCTTCAGGAAGGTCACCAGCAAGAGCGAGCCGCGCCAAGCGATCGGTCACCTCACGCTGAATCGCTCGCTTCAGCGGACGAGCTCCGTAGGCCGGGTCGTAGCCGATGTCGCCGAGCAATTCGCGGGCATCGGCAGTCATCTCCAACTCAACGCCACGCTCTGCGAGCCGGCCAGCAACATGCTCGACCTGAATATCAACGATTGCGCCAATCTGGCTGCGATCAAGCTCTGCGAACTCAACTATGTCATCGAGTCGATTGATGAATTCGGGGCGGAAGTGCTGTTCAGCACCAAGCCGTCCACCCGGGATGTTCGAGGTCATCACGAGCACGACATTTGTGAAGTCAACTGTCCGCCCCTGCCCATCGGTCAGACGACCGTCATCCATTACCTGAAGCAGGATGTTGAAGACATCGATGTGTGCCTTTTCGACCTCGTCGAGTAGCACGACTGAGTAGGGACGGCGCCTGACTGCTTCAGTCAACTGACCACCCTCTTCGTAACCGACATAGCCGGGAGGCGCGCCAACGAGTCGCGACACGGCGTGCTTCTCCATGTACTCAGACATGTCAATCCGAATCATCGAATCGCGGCTATCGAACATCAGCTCGGCGACTGCTCTTGCCAACTCAGTCTTACCTACGCCGGTCGGGCCGAGGAACAGGAAGGTGCCGATTGGTCGGTCTGGATCTTGGAGGCCAGAGCGCGATCTGCGCAGTGCATTTGCGACCGCCGATACGGCTTCGTCCTGGCCGATTACCCGCTCATGGAGGCGATCCTCAAGGTGAAGCAGTTTCTCCGCTTCACCCTCAATCAACCTGTCCATCGGAATCCCTGTCCAACTGGCAACGATCTCAGCTATGTCGTCGGCATCAACCTCCTCTTTGAGGAAGCGCACCTCGCCACGGTCGGCTGCCTCGGCTTCGCCAAGCCGTTTCTCAAGGTCGGGTATCAGCCCGTAACGCAATTCCGCGGCGCGGCCAAGGTCGGAGTCGCGCTCAGCGCGCTCGGCCTCACCACGTGCCTCCTCAAGCTCACGCTGAACATCGGCGACGACATCAAGCGCCTCCTTCTCACCCTGCCATTGCGCGGTCATTGAGTCCGCCTGTTCGCGCAGGTCAGCGAGTTCGCGCTCAATCGAATCGCGACGGGCGACCGCCGCCTCATCGGTCTCCTTCTCCATCGCCTGACGCTCGATCTCGAGCTGCATGATTCGCCTGTCAACTTCATCAATCTCTGTCGGCTTTGAATCAATCTCAATTCGCAGGCGGCTGGCCGCTTCATCAACAAGGTCGATCGCTTTGTCGGGCAGAAAGCGGTCGGCGATATAGCGGTGTGAGAGCGTCGCCGCAGCGATCAGCGCATCGTCCTGAATTCGGATCTGGTGATGAACTTGGTAGCGGTCCTTGAGTCCGCGGAGAATCGCGATTGTCGCTTCAACGCTTGGCTCGCCGACATAAACGGGCTGGAAGCGGCGCTCAAGCGCGGGATCCTTCTCGATGTACTTTCGATACTCATCGAGAGTTGTTGCTCCAACCGCTCGGAGCTCGCCACGGGCAAGCATTGGCTTGAGCAGGTTCGCGGCGTCAACTGCGCCCTCAGCGCCACCGGCGCCAACGATCGTGTGCAGCTCGTCAATGAACAGAATCACCTGTCCGGCAGCATCAGATACCTCAGCGAGGACCGCCTTGAGACGGTCTTCAAACTCGCCGCGATACTTGGCACCTGCAATCAACGCGCCAATGTCGAGCGAAATTACGCGCCTTCCACGCAGCCCTTCCGGAATGTCATCGGAAACGATTCGCCCAGCGAGCCCCTCCGCGATCGCCGTCTTACCGACGCCCGGCTCACCGATCAGGACCGGATTGTTCTTTGTTCGGCGCGTCAGTACTTGGATAACGCGGCGAATCTCATCGTCGCGACCAATCACCGGATCGAGCTTGCCGTCGCGGGCCAGCTGAGTCAGATCGCTGCCGTACTTCTCAAGTGCTTGGAACTTGTCCTCAGGGTTCTGGTCGGTTACGCGGTGTGGTCCACGAAGCTCTTCGATTGAAGCTCGGAGTGCATCGTCACTCGCACCGCCGGCCTTAAGTGCATCGGCAATTGGGCCTGGCGCACCGGCCAACCCGATCAGCAGGTGCTCAGTCGAGATATAGGCATCGCCGAGCGATGCCGCTGCCTGCTCTGCGCGGCGCAGGGCATCAAGCAAGCCACTTGAGGGAGTCGGCTCCTGATGCTCGCCTGAGATCTTCGGAGCGGCATCGACGGCGGCGGTCGCCGCAGAACGCATTGCCTGCGGGTCAACTCCAACCTTGCGCAGGACCGGGTCAACGAGTCCTCCATCCTGCTCAAGCAGGACAAGCATCAGCTGTTCGCAACCGAGCTCAGGTGAGCGGTTGGCAACTGCCAACCGCTGGGCAGCTTCAATTGCTTCTTGGGACTTGATTGTAAATCTGTCGAGTCGCATTCTTAGTACTCCTGTTCTCTCAGCGCCTTGGCTGAGGTGTCACGTCTTCGCGGCGGGCAAGTACGCCGCCGGCCCGGTAGGGAATGATCTCCGCGCGCAGTTCGCGGCGCAGCTCTTCAAGCTTTTCGACCTGCTGCTCAAGCTCCGCTGCGCGGCGTTCCATCTCGTTCGCCTTGGCACGGGCCCGCTCAAGCCGTTCTTCAAGTTGCAAGACCTGCTCAACGCCGGCGAGGTTTAGGCCTAGCTGGGCAGTCATCTCATGAATCCGCCGCAGTCGTTCAACATCGGCTTGGCTGTAAAGGCGCGTCCCGCGAGGCGAGCGGCCCGGCGAGATCAACCCCTTTGACTCGTACATCCTCAGGGTCTGCGGATGCATCTCAGCCAACTCAGCAGCAACCGAAATCATGAATACCCCGCGCTGCTCAGATACAGAGATTGTTGTGCGTCGTCTGGCAACCATCAGCTACCTCCAACCGCTGCAAACAGTGCCGCTCGTGGATCGACATCAAGTGTCTTGCCGAGTGCTTCAGCAGCCTCACGCTGGCTATCGGTCAATTCACTCGGCACATCCACAACGAATCGGTAGTGGAGACTGCCGCGGCCCTTGCCCGCCAGCTTTGGCGGTCCAGCGTCACGCAACCGTTGGACGGTGCCGTGAGCCGTGCCTGCAGGAACCTTCAGCTTTGTCCGACCATCGAGCGTCGGCACTTCAACCTTGGCGCCGAGAAGTGCCTCGGCGACAGTCAGCGGAACCTCAACCTCGAGGTTGTCGCCCTTGCGTTTGAAGACCGGTGAGGGAGCAACCCGCGTGACGACATAGAGGTCGCCTGGGCCACCGCCGCGTACACCAGCCTCACCCTTGCCTGCGAGTCGGATCCGGCTACCGTCGCGAACACCTGCCGGGATCTTGACCCGCATGTTGCGAGTCCGCTGGCGCGCGCCAGTTCCACCGCATGACTTGCACGGATCGGAAATTACGGTGCCTGACCCGCCACAGCGTCCGCACGGCTGCGAAATTGAAAAGAGCCCCTGCCCCTGACTCTGTACCCCGCTGCCATTACATGCTGAGCAGCTGCGCGGCTCGGTTCCCTTGCTGGCACCTGAACCGGAACAGTCATCGCAGACATCGCTGCCGCTAACAGTCAGTCGAACTTCGCCACCACGAACTGCGGTGTCGAACCCGATCCGCGCCTCAGTTTCAAGATCGCGTCCGCGGCGCGGAGATGCCGGTCCACCATCGCGACCGCCTCGACCACCAAAGATGTTCGAGAAAACATCGCCAAAGCCACCGAACTGCGATGGGTCAAAGCCTTGACCTGCGCCAGCGAATGGACGACCACCGCGGTCATAGTCCTTGCGCTTCTTTGCGTCGGAGAGAACTTCATAAGCCTGGGAGATCTCCTTGAAGCGAGCTTCAGCCTTGGGATCGTCTGGGTTTTGATCGGGATGGTTTTTGCGAGCAAGCCTGCGGTAGGCCTTCTTGATCTCCTCAGCAGAGGCTGTTCTGTCAACTCCAAGCGTTTCGTAGTGGTCAGCCATGGGACGGCGCCCCTACCCGGCCACCGAAACACGCGCAGGCCGTAGCACCGTCGAACCAGCCAGGTAACCAGGCTGATGAACAACAACGACGGAGTTCGCCGCAGCGCCCTCGGCAGGCTGCTGAGCGATTGCCTCGTGGCGTTCGGGATCAAAGTTCTCACCGAGCGGATGCTCGATGCTTACGCCGCAGCGGCCAAGGCCAGCGACAAGCTCTTCGCGAACTAGCGCGAAGCCACGCGCAACCGCCTGCGCTGGATCATCCTCAGGCAACGCTTCGATCGCAGCGATCGCGTGATCGAGGTTGTCGAGCGCTGGAATCAACTCGCGAGCGAGTTTGCCAATGCCCCGCTCTTCGGCGAGCGCAGCATCACGGCTCGCACGCTTGCGGAAGTTCTCAAAGTCAGCCTGTGCCCGACGAGCGAGATCGAGGTACTCATCAGCCTTGCCGGCCTTGTCGCGCATTGCGTCAAGGTCATCTTCAACCTCTTGGGCTGCCTGTTCTGTTCGCCTAGCCTTCGTCAACGACTTCAGCGTCGACGATCTCTTCGTCGTCAGCGGCACTGCTGCCAGCTTCGCTGCCGGCGTCGGCCTCTGCCGCTGCCTGCTGCTCAGCCTGTGAACGCTGGTAGACGGCCTCGCTGACCTTGTGGAATGCCTGCTGGAGTGCCTCGGTGCGACTTTCGATCGCCTCCGGGTCCTCGCCTTCAAGCACCTCGCGGACTGCGACGATCGCAGCCTCAATCTCGGTCTTAGAGGCTTCATCAACCTGATCCCCTAGATCAACGAGCTGACGCTCCGCCTGATACGCGGCATTCTCACCGCTGTTGCGGGCTTCCGCCAGCTTGCGCGCTTCGCGGTCATCATCGGCGTGCGACTCGGCGTCGGCGACCATCTTCTTGATCTCCTCTTCCGAGAGCCCGGAGCCAGCCTGGATCTCAATCTTCTGCTCCTTGCCGGTTCCAAGGTCCTTCGCTGAGACGCTGACGATTCCGTCGGCGTTGATGTCGAAGGCAACCTCAACCTGCGGGATGCCACGCGGTGCCGGCGGGATGCCCGTCAGCTGGAACTTGCCCAGCGACTTATTGCCCGAGGCCATCTCGCGTTCACCTTGGAGGATGTGAATCTCAACTGAGGGCTGGTTGTCCTCGGCAGTTGAGAAAACTTCCGCCTTGCGGGTTGGGATCGTCGTATTGCGCTCAATCAGCCGCGTCATCACTCCACCCTTGGTTTCAATTCCAAGCGTAAGTGGCGTGACATCAAGCAGCAGGACATCCTTTACATCACCCGCGAGAACGCCGGCCTGGATTGCTGCGCCGATTGCGACAACCTCATCGGGGTTGACCCCACGATGTGGATCCTTGCCGGTCAGTTCCTTGACGCGATCCTGAACGGCTGGCATGCGCGTCATTCCGCCAACGAGGACGACATGGTCGACATCAACTACGCCCTTTGCCTTCGCATCCTCGAGCGTTTTACGGACTGGACCGTCAAGCCTGCCGAGCAGGTCAGCGGCGAGTTCGGTCATCTTCGCCCGCGAGAGCCTCATGTCGAGATGCTTGGGGCCGCTCTGGTCAGCGGTAATGAACGGCAGGTTGATCTGCGCTTCCTGAGTTGTCGAAAGCTCGATCTTTGCCTTCTCCGCGGCTTCATAGAGGCGCTGGAGGGCCATTGGATCCTGTGACAGATCGATTGCCTGATTCTTCTTGAAGTCAGCTACGAGCCAGTCGACGATTGCCTTGTCGAAGTTATCTCCACCGAGATGATTGTCTCCGGCGGTTGCCTTGACTTCAAACACACCATCGCCGATCTCAAGCACGGAAACATCGAATGTTCCGCCGCCGAGGTCGAAGACGAGAATCGTCTGGTCGGTCTCCTTGTCGAGGCCGTAGGCGAGCGCAGCTGCGGTCGGCTCATTGATGATCCGCTTGACCTCAAGGCCAGCGATGCGGCCGGCGTCCTTTGTGGCTTGGCGCTGATCGTCGTTGAAGTAGGCGGGCACCGTGATGACGACGCCGTCAACCTCTTGGCCAAGGTAGGCCTCAGCATCTGCTTTGAGCTTCTGGAGGATCATTGCGCTGATCTCCGGCGGCGAAAAGTCTCCACCCTCAACCTCAACGCGCGCGTCACCTCCAGGTCCTGAAACGACCTTGTAAGGGACGATTGACTCCTCTTCCTTCACTTCGGCTTCCTTACGGCCCATAAAGCGCTTGATCGAGAAGACTGTGTTCGTCGGGTTCGTTACTGCCTGACGCTTTGCGACCGTGCCGACGAGGCGCTCATCACCGGCGGTGAATGCAACTACCGATGGGGTCGTGCGGCCACCCTCGGAGTTCTCAATTACGGTCGGCTCGCCACCTTCGAGCACCGCCATGCACGAGTTGGTCGTGCCGAGGTCGATTCCAATTGTTTTACCCATGTCTGTCCTTATCTGGTTTGCTGGTATTGATTCGTCGCTCGTCCCGTGATGGGTGCGACTAAGAAAATCTAAGCGTCAGCGTATCAGATCTTTGCGGGTTACACAAGCATTTATCCCTCAGGCAGAGGCAGACTCCGCCGTAAACGTGGAATCGCATCAACCACAACGATTGCCGCAAGAATCAGCGCCGCTCCCAACCAGCCCTCGACGCCCATCCGGTCGCCAGCTAGCAGCCAGCCAAACATTCCCGCAAAAGCCGGCTCAGCAGCGAGAATAAGCGCCGTTCTAGCTGGCAAGGCGTGCAATTGCGCCCAACTCTGTACAACGAAACCCAGTGCGCTGGCGACAATCGAGGTCACGGCCAGCGCAACCCAGACGCTTGCCCCATGCGGAGCGACAAGATTCCCCTCGACAGCCGCGATTACGAAGCTAACGAGAGCTACTAGCGCCAGCTGAATAACAACAAGACCGAAGATGTCATGTCCCTGATCAACCGCGCTGCCAGTCGCCACGATATGGGCCGAAAAGGCAAGTGCCGCGAGCAGCTCCAACCCATCGCCGCGCAGCGTAAATGTCGTACCAGCACCAGAGAGCAGGAACAGCCCCAGTGCGGAAATCGCGGCC
>JAPLCG010000008.1:4181-20662 GCA_026392385.1 Solirubrobacterales bacterium | reverse complement strand
GCCTGAGACATTTCCACTGCCATTTGTGGTGCTGTTGACCGTCGTGTCGTGGCGAATAACGACCTTGTTGTCGCCCGTAACACCGATGTCGAGCTCTAGTGAGTTGGCGCCAGCCTTGATCGCCTTCTTGAAGGCATACATCGTATTTGAGGGGAATTCGTCCTCGCCGCCCTGATGCGCCATTACCAGTGGCGTGCTGCGAAGCCACTTGTATGGGGCCGCCGAGGCGGTGCCGGTGAAGGCGAGCGCCACGAAGGCTGTGCAGCAGGCAAGCGCGATAAATCGGGACTTGTTGGCGTGGCTCTTTGTAGTCATGGTTGCGACTGTCCAATCAGGACGCGGGGGAGTGAGGGTGAACCTCGCTCGGGTCAGCGGCCGCGCGAATGTCCTCGCGGGCATCGCTGCCCTTCATTCCGCTCGCAAGCATCAAGTCCTTGGCGATCAGTCGAGACTGGCCGACGATCATGCTGACCGACAGGTTTCGAGTCAGTTCAAGACCTGCGGTTGTAACCGCGGCCGCCTCAACTGCTGCGCTACGAGCGTGGTAGCGGCGTCCGCGATCGCCAAGCGATGAACCAATTTGCCGTGATGCATCGGCCAGCGAGCGCAGCCCCTCAATTACATCTGGAGGAATGCTGTCGCCAATGTCGAGCGCGCGGCGCGCTCCACGCGTAAGACCAACGCAATTTCGCTGTGCTCGCGACACCTGGATCATCGCCGTCGAATAGCGGCCTACAGCGCTGCGATGATCACGACGAGCGACGGCGAGGCTGGCTGTTTCGCCGCTCGCTGCGACGGCTGAGCGCATTTCCTCAACATGGTCCTCAAGTTCAATCGCCTCGCGAATTGCCCGATCCATCAGTCCAAGGTCACGGGATTCAAGCGCCATTGCAGTGCCATCCAAAACATTTGCGAGCCGAGCAAATGCCGGAACGACGGCTCTGGCAGCTACCCGTCCGGGGTGAATTGGAAAGAGAATCAGGTTGAAAATCAGCGCCACGCCAGAGCCGATCAGGGCATCAACGAATCTGGCAGTTCCCTGGGGATCGCCTGGGACCGCCAGCACCGAAATTAGAATCGCCGCGCTTGCCGCCTGGCGGACGGCGAGCTCATCTCCGCCGGCAAAGACAACCGCACACATGCCGATGAAAACGATGATGGCAAGCTGCCAAGCGCCTGTACCAATCAGGCTTACAGTCAGGTCAGCAACAAGGATTCCGAGTGCCACACCCAATGCCAGCTGAACTGCCCGCTTGGTATGAACGCCAGTCGTTGCGCCCATTACTACGACCGCTGCGATCGGTGCGAAGAACGGCGAGCTGCTGCTGGTAATTAGCGAGGCGAGCAGGTAGGCGATCATTGCTGCGATCGCTACCAAAGCAATTCGCGGCGCAGCGGTAGTGAGGCGCGACCAGCGGGATCTGAAGCTCAGCGATTCAACTGGTGATGCAACCAACGGCTCGGCTGGGCTGTGGGATGCAGTTGTCGGCGGTGAGTCCATCGACTCAACTGTATGCCTCTCCGCGCTTGCGCCCAACGAGGCTTCGTCTGACAGGGAATCTGCCCAAGCCGAGGTTTTAGTTTGACTTGCCGTTTGTACTCCGGTCCTCGCACTGCGATGCTGTGACAATGAGCAATCGAATCCGCCTTAGGTTTGTGACTTCAGTCTCGGCAGCGCTACTGGTAGCCGCACTGGTTGGCGCTTCCTCCGCTGGGGCGGCGACGCTCGTCTGTAATGGGTCATCGAAGCTCTGCGACAAGCGACTTAACCAAGTTGTCTTGCCCGGAAGCCACAACGCAATGTCGAACAGCGAAATGAACTGGTCGGCTCCAAATCAGCGCCTTTCAATGATTCATCAGCTCGGCATTGGCATCCGCTCGATGTTGATTGACACTCACTGGGGTATTCCCAGCTCATATATGTGGGGCGGCAAGAAGGTGCTGAATGTCAAGACGGTTAGCGCATCGAACCCTGACCGCAAGGCCTACCTATGCCACTCAACCTGTGAGTTGGGGGCAACCTCATTGAGCGTTGGGTTCCATTGGATAGCGAGCTTCCTCTCAAAGAATCCAAATGAGGTGCTTGTTGTTGTCGTTGAGGATTACGTCGGTGCGGATGCGATCGACACTGCTGCAACTGAGGGTGGATTGAGTGGCTATGTCTACAAGGGTGCAACTTCGCCATGGCCGACGTTGCGGAGCATGATCACATCTGGAAAGCGGCTGGTAATGCTGACTGAATCCTCAACGAGCACTGTTAGCTGGTACCACCCCGCCTATCAAGGGCTGCTGCGTGAGACCCCTTATTCGTTCAGCACGCGCGGCCAGTTGACGACCCCGTCGCAGTTGGCTACTAGCTGCCGGGCAAACCGCGGCGGCGATGTTGGCGGGCTGTTCCTGATGAACCATTTCGTCACCCCGGCTGGGCTGGGGATCCCAACGATTGCTGATTCAACAGCGGTCAATGCGAAGTCGGTGATTGTTGCCAGGGCGAGGGCATGCAAGACAGCGCGCGGATTACTTCCGACAATCCTTGCGGTGAACCACGTCAACCTTGGTGATGTCGTTGGAGCAGCGAGGACGCTAAACGGCCTTTGAGCCTTTCGCGAGCTGGCAAGTAGCGCCTGGGAAAGTGGCGCTGCGACCCGCTTGATCACTATTGTCCCGGAGGTTCGGATTACCTACTGAGGAGAGGTTCAATGAAATTCGCTGGAATTCGCAATTCGGTTGTAACAACTGGATTGCTTGCTCTTGCAGCAGTGGCCGTATCAGCATGTGGCAGCTCGTCATCAAGCTCGAGTTCGACAACCACAACTACGGCGGTAAACCCGTCTAAGGATGCTGCGATTGCTGCGACTGTCCCAGCCAAGTTCCAAGGCAAGCCGCTGATCGTCGCTGCCGACGCCAGCTATGCACCAAATGAGTTCTTCGCCGCTGACGGCAAGACCGTCATAGGCATGGATGCTGACCTCGCGAAGGCAATTGCCAGCGTTCTCGGCCTTAAGGCTCAGGTTCAGAACGCGACATTTGACGCGATCATCCCGGGTATTGCCTCAGGCAAGTACAACCTTGGCATGAGCTCCTTCACCGATACGAAGGAACGTGAGCAGACAGTCGACTTCGTTACCTACCTGACCGCCGGAACATCGTTCTTCGTGCTCGCAAATGGCGGTCCGACGATTGACGGACTCGCCGGCCTCTGCGGTTACACCGTTGCGGTAGAGAAGGGGACAACGCAGCAGACTGACGCTGAAGGTCAGGCCAAGAAGTGCCCGGCCGACAAGAAGCTGACAGTCCTGACCTTCCCTGATCAGAGCGCTGCAAACCTTGCGCTTTCGAGTGGTCGCGCCCAGGTAAGCATGGCCGATTCGCCTGTAGCTGCCTACCAGGTAAAGCAGTCTGACGGAAAGTTCAAGCTCAGCGGGTCGCCTTACGGTGCGGCGCCTTACGGCATCGCGATCGCGAAGAACAGTGGCCTTGACAAGCCAATCTTGGCCGCGGTCAAGTCGCTGATCGCAAGTGGCGACTACAAGAAGATCCTTGCCAATTGGGGTCTCGAAGATGGGGCAATTACAACGCCGACAATCAACGGCGCCACGAGCTGACGACAGTTAATCCGGCCTTAGATTTAATGGCCAGGTGACTGAGAACAACGTGACGCAACCAGGTGAAGGGCGGGAACTGCCAGAGCAGATCAGGGCAGTTCCCGTTCGACACCCAGGTCGCTGGGTGGCGGCGGTCGTCGTTGGGGTTGTGTTCGCCTCGATTGGCTACTCATTCGCACGAAACCCGAACATCCAGTGGAACATCGTCTGGGAGCGGTTCTTTTCGCAGCGAATTATTGACGGTGTAGTCCTGACGATTGAGCTGACCGTCGTATCGATGCTCGTAGGAGTGATCCTTGGTGTGATCCTCGCTTCGATGCGGCAGTCGCCTAACCCGGTTCTGCGGGCAAGCTCGTGGTTTTACATCTGGCTGTTTAGGGGAACGCCCGTTTATGTACAGATCCTCTTCTGGTTCTCGATCGCAGCGCTCTACAGCCAGATCAACATCGGCGTGCCATTCGGTGGCGCGGCAATCTTCTCGTTTGATTCGAACACGCTGATAACAGCGATCGTGGCCGGGTTTCTTGCGCTCTCGCTCAATGAAGGTGCCTATATGGCGGAGATTGTTCGCTCAGGAATTATCTCGGTTGATCACGGGCAGACCGAGGCAGCTAACGCACTGGGAATGACGAGGCTGCAGACGACTAGGTACGTCGTATTGCCGCAGGCAATGCGTGTGATCGTGCCACCTACAGGCAATGAGACGATCAACATGTTGAAGACCACCTCGCTCGTCTCAGCGATCTCAATTACCGAGTTGCTCTACGCATCGCAGAAGTTCTCCTCGGTTGACTTCCGGGTGATCCCAATGCTGGTTCTCGCAAGCATTTGGTACTTGATCCTCACCTCAGTCCTCTATGTCTGTCAGTACTACATAGAGCGCCGTTACGGTCGTGGTACGGCGCGCGAGCTGCCACCAACGCCACGCCAGCGAGTAATCGCTTTCTGGCGAAATCGTTTCCCAGCCGCCGAAGGTTCCTGACATGTCAGTAGGCAATCCAATGGTCAAGGCGGAGGCCGTCCACAAGAGCTTTGGCGCCTTAGACGTGCTCAAAGGCATTGACCTTGAAGTCGCCCGTGGCGAGGTGATGTGCATCCTCGGCCCTTCCGGTTCGGGCAAGTCAACCTTCCTGCGCTGCGTAAATCATCTCGAGCAAATCAACGCCGGTCGACTCTGGGTTGATGGCGAGATGGTCGGCTACCGGCAGGATGGCGACAGGCTGCTGACGTTGAGTGAAAAGGAGATCGCCGAGGGTCGCTCGGCAATCGGAATGGTCTTCCAGCGCTTCAATCTCTTTCCGCATATGACGGCGGCGCAGAACATCATGCTCGCCCCAATGAAGGTGAGAGGGGTTGGGCGCAAGGAGGCCAAGCAGAGGGCTGGCGAGCTGCTCGAGCAGGTCGGCCTCGCTGATCGCGGCGATACTTACCCAGCACAGCTTTCCGGAGGTCAACAGCAGCGCGTGGCGATCGCTCGGGCCTTGGCGATGGATCCGAAGCTAATGCTGTTTGATGAGCCAACTTCCGCTCTTGACCCGGAACTCGTGGGCGAAGTTCTCGAAGTGATGCGCGCACTTGCCAAAGGTGGAATGACCATGGTTGTCGTGACACACGAGATCGGTTTTGCAAAGAGTGCGGCTGACAGCGTTGTCTTCATGGATCAGGGAGTGATCGTTGAGAGCGGCCCACCAGAGGAAGTACTCGGCAACCCGCAGCATGCGCGAACCAAAGCGTTTCTCGCCGAAGTTCTCTGACCTTACTTCCGTCTGAGTGGGTAGGTTCGAGGGAGTGTGACTACGCCAAAGACAAACGAGCAGCGCCTCTCTGCGCTCGCTGACCTAGCCGTCAACTTCGCCGCGAACGTTCAGCCCGGCCAGGTTCTGGCGATCGGAGCTGAACTTGGCAAGGAGCAGCTGGTACGAGCGCTTGCCGACTCTGCCTATAGGGCTGGAGCGAAGTTTGTTGATGTTGCGTGGTTTGACCCGCACATCAAACGCTCGCGGGTTTTGCACGCTGATCCTGAAACTCTCGGATGGGTGCCGCCGTGGATTGGCGAGCGGGTGCTGGCACTCGGCGAGAACCGCTGCGCTCGGATTGGCCTGACCGGCCCGGTCGAACCGCATCTGTTTGAGGACTTGGACCCAGCGCTCGTCGGTCGCGACCAGCTGCCGTTCGTAGCTGAGAATGGTCGTGTTGTTTCTGAGCGGACAACAAACTGGACTGCGATCCCTTGCCCAACACCTGGCTGGGCGGCGCTCTGTTTTCCTGAACTTGACCCGGAGGCGGCACTCGAGCTTCTTTGGGAGGAGATTGCGCATGTATGCCGGCTAGATGAGGAGGATCCGATCGCCGCCTGGTCTGAGCGCATGGATCTGCTCGAGTCGGTCGGAGCGCGACTCCGCGCCCTTCAGCCCGACGCGTTGAAGTTCAAAGGGCCCGGTACGGATCTGACCGTTGGGTTGTTGCCTACGTCGAAGTGGATTGACGCGCGGTTCAGTCGCGATGACGGGCTTGTGCACATGGCAAACATGCCATCGGAGGAGATCTTCACGACGCCCGACCCACAGCGCGTCGACGGAGTTGTTAGAGCAACGAAGCCGCTTGTGGCCGCCGGCACACTGATCGAAGGGCTGGAGGTTGAGTTCGAGAATGGTCGCGTGGTGCGGATTGATGCCGAAAGCGGTGCCGAGGCTCTCCGATCAATCAGCCAGCGCGATCAGGGTGCCTCACGCCTAGGTGAAGTTGCCTTGGTCGACGGTCTAGGCCGAATCGGCAAGCTCAACCATCCCTTCTACGACACATTGCTTGACGAGAATGCTGCCAGTCACATCGCGTTAGGGAGCGCCTATCTGTTTGCTGTTGACCCAGAAGATCACGAACGGGCGAACAGGTCGGGAACCCACGTCGACTTCATGATCGGATCAGAGCAGGTTGAGGTACTAGCGATTGGCGCCGATGGCGAGGAGACGCTCGTTCTCAAGTCAGGCGACTGGCAGATCTAGGCAAGCGCCCATGGGCGCAAAACTCGCGTATCGCTAAAGCCCGGGAACCCAGCCGCCGATCCCGCACGGCAGCCCGCTGCAGCTAGGCAACAGCTTTCCAGTTCGGATGTAGCCGCTCACGAGTCTGCGTATTTCGGCGGTGCCACCGCCAAGGCCATGAGGATCTTGGCCAATGTTTGGTGGCGTGTTGCCGGTTGGCATCGCTGGTGTGCCAAGCGTGATCCCACCCTCAGTACGTAGTGGCCCCGAGTCCATCATCAGCATCGCATTTCCGCTGATCTGACCTGTTCCACCGTTGGTAATGCCCCAGAACATGTTGAAGGGGCTGCCGCGACCAATGCTTAAGGCCGGAGTTCGCAGTTTCGCGCCGATCGTTCGCGCGTAAACCTCAGTTGCGAGGTTCGAAACTTGGTGGTCACCAAAGGCCGGGAGTAGCAGCACGCTGTGGTCCGGCGAGTTCGGCAGCGGACTGCCGGAAATGTGCTGCGCATAACCATCTCCCTCGCCCCGGTCCCAGAGCTGCTGGATCAGTGCCATCAGCAGTGGCCTTTCCTGGGCGCGTGGATAGGAGTCGTACATGATTGATGCGTACTCGTCGAAATCGATCGATCGATCAAGCAGCGTCGAATAGTTGATCGCGGGAACTCCGAGCGATCCGTATCGGAAGTCAGGTGAAATGGCGACTGTCGTTCCTCCGAGGATTCCACCCTGGCTGTCGCCGCTGAATCCAACCTTTGGCCCGAGCACTGTATGCCCGCCAAACTGGAAGGCGGCGTTCGCTCCGAAGCCGGCGGGGTGGATCAGCGCGCGAGCCAGCATCAGGAAGTTCAATTGCCCCTGTTGGAGGCGGTCAGCGAGTTTGTTGAAGTTCGACAGGTCCGGCAGGATTGCCAGACCGATTGTTGCCGCGTCCTCACTTGCCATTCCCTGCCAGTCAAGCCCGCAGAAAACGTTTCCATAGTCGTTGCCAGCTATCGCATAAGCATCATTTCGAGTTATTGCCTCGTAATTACCGAGCAGTCCGTGACCGTAAACCACGGGGAAGCCAAGCTGTTTGACGGTTGTGCCTTCCGCGACACTACGAGGGATGTTGCAAACAAACGGCGCCTTGTCGACATTGCCAGACCTGAGGATTGGCATTCCACTCGCATCAAGGTTGAAGCTTGATCCCGGCCTGCAACCTGTTCCGCTCAAGAAGCAGGGGACATTGATTGTTCCGTAGACACGGCGGCTGAGGAATTCGTTTTCACCGCTGGTGAAGTTGATTGTTCGTGTGATCGTGAATGAAGGTGACCTGCCGGAAACAATTCGATCGGCGAGGTTGGTGTCACCGAGGGACTTAAAGGCACGATCACGGATCGACAGAAGTCGACCGGTTAGGTTCTTGGAACTGGCAACCGTGAACTGCCAAGCAAGGTAGACCTTGCTCTTGGTTACGCCAGCTGACTTGAGCGTTGCGAATATCGACGCGAACTCGGCTTTGCGGAGGGCAAGTGTTCCTGTAGCGGTGCCGTCACGCAGCGCCTTGAAGTTGATGCTTGGCGCAATAGGCAGGCCTGCTGAATCCTTGGGCGCGATGATCGCGACCACGTAGCGCCGGCCCTCAACCCAATTTCGTAGCGGCCTGATCAACAGGTCCGCTTTGTCGGCGCTGATCGCGTGGCTATCAAGCTCGCCGAACAGCGGTTGGCGTTTGCCGGTGACCGTGTCGATAGCCACAACGCCTGCGTTGCTCGCCGCGTAGCCGGCAGGGTTGGTGATCGTGTTGATCAAACTCCTCGAAAGATCAATTTCAGGGACGAACGCGATCAGCATCGATCCGGGGCTAAAGCCGTCAGATCGGTTCAGGTCGGCGACGGCGATTGGTGTCTTGTGTTTGTTCTTCGGTGTTCCAGTTGCTGGCAGGTTGAGTCGCAGTTTCGTCGGAGTCGACGAATCAGCTCGCGTGAAGTGGTTGTTTGGGTATGGGAGCAGGCAGGCGGCAGGGTCAATCGAGTCACAGCTGCCAGCGGGAACTGCTGCTGGTGCGGCCGGTACCTGAATTGCGCTGGCCACAAGCACGGTGGTAAAAGCGCCAAGCGAGCAAAATCTCTTGATCATCGGTTCTCTCCTCCCAAAGCGAACGCGTTATGTAACTGCCAACCTACTCCTCTGCGGCTGAGATCGGGCTAGCTCTCCGGCAGGTAGGCTTCAAACAGTTGGAGAGGTGCCAGAGTGGTTGAATGGGCACGATTGGAAATCGTGTAAAGGGGGTTGACTCCTTTCGAGGGTTCGAATCCCTCTCTCTCCGTCAGTCAAGTGCGATGTGACCATCGCGCATTGCGAGTCCAATCGCTTGGACACGCGTTTGCGCGCCGAGCGTCTGCATCGCATTGCGAATGTGCACCCGCACGGTCTCCCTTGAAATGCCCAAGTCGGTGGCGATTTGCTGCCCAGTAAGGCCTAGGGCAAGCAGGGAGAGGATTTCGAGTTCGCGAGGTCGCAGTCGAGGGGTGGTGCCATTGGTTTTCTTGCTGCTCTTTACGGCAGTCGGCAGTTTTCCGTGAATAGCCCTGTCAGCACGGCTGGCCGAACCGACCAAGAAGATTGAGAGGTGCTGGCCGGGCATTACATTCGCGGTGGCGTTGAATGTCACACTAAGTCGGCGGCCATCACCGGTAAGCACATCGAAGCTGCCCATCAGCGTTCCGGTGGTAAGAAAAGCGCTCCAGGTCTCGTCGATTGTGGCCAGACCCTCCGGTGGCGTTACATCGTCAATTCGCATCTTGAGCAACTGATCGCGACTGAACCGCAATAGCTTTACTGACGCGTCATTAACAGCCGTGTAGTGGCGGTCGTCATCAGCTAGCAGCATCGGATTATTCGATCGCAGAAAGATGTCTCCGAGCGCACCGTCAAGCTTAGATTTGCTGATTTTCCCCATAACCGTCAAACAACATACGGCACTGCTCACCGGAAAGATTAATGTGAATCTCTGCGGCCTTCTACTGCCACATTCGGGAGAAGCCGATCCAGCCAGGCTGGTAGCCACCAGCTGGCGCGAGCGGCGAGATCCATCACTGCCGGTAGAAGAATCACCCTAATTACGAATGCATCAATGAAAACTGCCGTCGCCAGTCCGAGGCCAAACATCTTGATCACCCTGTCGCCGCCAAACATGAATGAGGCGAACACACAGATCATGATCGCCGCAGCCGCCGTCACTACCCGACCTGTTGCTGCCAATCCATTGCGGACTGAGAGACGAGCGTCGTCGGTCGCAAGCCACTCCTCTCGAATCCGCGAGACGATGAAGACTTCGTAGTCCATTGAGAGGCCGAAGATGATCGCGAACATCATCACCGGTAGGAACGGTTCAATCGGCCCGGGTTGAACGCCAAGCAGGCCCGCGCCATAGCCCTCTTGGAATACGAGTGTCACAACACCGAGTGCTGCACCGATCGAGAGCAGATTCATGAGGGCTGCCTTGAGCGGAACAATTAGCGAGCGGAAGACCAGCATCAGAAGCAACGCTGACAGCAGCACGACGAGCCCAATAAAGAGGGGGAGCTTGGCTGAGAAGGTATCGGCAAGGTCAATCGTTGCCGGCGTGAACCCGCCGACGAGCACGGTCGTGTTTGTCCTGTCACCCAATGCCGGGGTGATCTGTTTGCGTAGGTGGTTCACGAGGTCGGTTGTTTCTGCGGCCTGCGGCGCAGTCGTTGGGTAGGCGGTGAAAGTTGCGGCCGATTTAGACTTGTTGAAGGTTGGTTTGGAGACATCCGCAATCCCTGGCTCAGTCTTGATTGCAGCCTCGACCTGTGTAACTGCTGCTGGACTCGTTTTGGCCGGGATTTGAATTACAAACTGAAGTGGCCCATTGAACCCAGGGCCGAAGCCCTTGGCGAGCAGGTCGTATGCCTTGCGAGTTGTCTGTGATGTCGAGTCGTTACCGGCATCGTTGTGCAGTTGGCGCATCGAGAAGGTTGGGATCGTCAGGCCAACTAGTAGGACGATTCCGAGAATCGCAAAGAACCAGCGTCGCTTTACTACAAAATCAGCCCAGCGACCCCAGAGTTGGCCTTCGCCGCGTGGCTTGCCGCGGCGCTTGCGGCCTTTGCCGATCGAACTGCCGATTCTCGGGAAGGAGAGCAGGGCCGGAGTCAGTGTCATAGAGGCGAGCACCGAAACGAGCACGACGACCGAGGTCGCTACCGCAACGCCGTAGAGGAAGTTAATTCCAAGCAGGACCATCCCGAGAATCGCGATCACGACAGTCAGGCCGGCAAATAGAACGGCGCGCCCGGCAGTGTCCATTGCCTCAACGGTCGCCGATTCAACATCGCCTGAGTTGTTTGAATAAGCATCGCGGAAGCGAGTCACGATGAACAGGGCATAGTCAATGCCAACGCCGAGGCCGATCATCGCGCTCAGCTGTGGAGCGAAATCCGCGGTGTCAAGTACGCGGCTGCCAAGTGCGACTAGGGCAAGGCCTGATCCCAGACCAAAGAGTGCCGTTGCGATCGGCAGGCCCATCGCTACAAATGAACCGAAGGTCAGCAGCAGAATCACAATTGCGGCCATTACTCCGATCGCCTCAGTCAATGCTGGCTTGGCCCGTTCAGTCCGCGAAATAGCAGCGCCACCGAGCTCCACCTGCAGGCCGTCGCCCCTAGCTTTCTTTGCGGTCGAAATGACCCGCTCGATATCCGGTATTGCGAGCTCTTGGGCGAACTTGTCAAAGGTGACAGTCGCGAAGGCGACCTGGTTGCTCTTGGCGATCTGCCCTCGTCCGTTGGGCGACCACGGGCTCTGAACCTCAGAGACATGCGGGAGCTTCGCGACATCGGCGAGCATCTTCGTCGCCCGAGCCTGGGTGGCTTGGTTATCTAGCGTGCCGCTATCTACGGCAAAGACAATCTGGCTGCGGTCACCGGATTGGTTGGTGAACTGCTTGTCGAGGATCTGCGCGGCAGCGTGCGATTCGGTACCTGGAAGCGTGATGTTGTCCGCGTACTGGGCGGGGAGGGCCTTGCTGAGCATTGACAGCCCAATCAGGATTAGGACCCAGATTGCGAGAACGGCACGCCTGTGGCGTGCGCAGGCTAGAGCGAGACGCACCATTAGGTCACGATTCTAGTCGCGCGCGGTATCGCCAAGTGTGATGCCAACCACTGAGCCGCCACCCTCGCGGGCAGTGGCAAATGTCGTGCCGGCATGGCGCTCAGCTGCATCACGGACAATTGCTAGTCCGAGCCCAGAGCCCGGAACGCTGCGTGCTTCGTCTGTGCGATAGAAGCGTTCAAAGATCTTTTCGCGTTGCTCTTCGGGAATCCCCGGTCCGCGGTCGAGCACCTCTATTCGGCTCGCGGAAACGCGCAACTCAATCGGGCCGCCTGAGCTGTCGAACTTCATGGCGTTGTCAAGCAGATTGCTGATCGCTCTTTCAAGCGTTCGAGGCAGCGCTTCGACGGTGGCGTTGTCGGCGACGACGATCACCTGACGGCCGCTGCGACGCTCAGCCCGCTCGCCGGCATTGACAGCCAGGCGATGCAGGTCAACGCTGACGGCCGGTTCCTCGTCACGGTTGATACTCAATTGCACGAGTTCGTCTACCAGCTGCGCGAGCTCCTCCGTTTCGCTTGCGAGGTCGGCAGTGAGGCTCTTGCGATCCCCGGCGCTGAGGTCGTCAAAGCGGTCAAGGACGGCGACATTCGTGCGGATACTCGTCAGGGGTGTTCTCAGCTCATGGCCAGCATCCTCAACCAGCTGTTGTTGCTGCTGTTTTGAGCGGTTCAGTGCCGAAAGCATCTGGGCGAAGGCACGACCAAGGCGGCCGACCTCGTCGTTGCCGGTGACGGTTACCTCCGCATCCGGGCTGCCGCTCTCGGAGACCCGCTCGGCCGTGTCGGTCAAACGCTTGAGTGAGGCGGTTGCGCCGCGCGCTAGCAGCAGTCCGATTGCGATTGCGGCAGCGATGACGATTAGCGTGATCAGCAGTAGTTTCGTCCGAAGGTTGGAAAGCGTGCTGGTTGCTTCGCCAGTGTCACGTGCAACTTGGACTGCGCCACCGCCTGCCAGCGCGATCGTCGCAATTCGCACTGACACTCCACTTACATCGCTATCGCGGAACCTGACCGGCGCAACTACTCCGCTAGCAGCGAGCTGACGGTCGGTAGTGTCAATCGGCAGCGTGACACCGTTCAGTTCAGTCGGCTTTCCGGAAGGCGAGAGTTCCTGAACAATCACAAGGCGGTTGCCCAGCCCCTCGTCACCGGGGCCACCTGGCGGTGGTCCCATGCCCGGCATCCGCGGGCCGCGCTGTGCGCCTAGCTGCTCCGCGGGTAGTGCTCCTAGGACACTCAGTTGCTCGGCGGCTCGATGGGCCGACGCCGAGATCGAGCGATCTATTTGACCGAGCAGCTGATCACGAGTGGTTGCGTAGCCGGCAAAGCTGGCGGCGATCGCCGCAATAGCTGAGAGGGCGCCGAGCGAGAGGGCGAACTTCCAACGCAGGCTCATGGAGCGCGCACCACATAGCCAACGCCGCGCACTGTGTGAAGGATTCGTGGCTCGTCGTTCTCCTCAAGCTTGCGGCGCAGGTAGCCGATGTAGACGGCGAGGTTCTTTGAGTCGGGACCAAAGTCGTAGCCCCAGATTCGCTCGTGGATGGTTGTGCGGTCAAGGACGATCCCAACATTCCGGACGAGAAGCTCGAGCAGGTCGAACTCGGTCTTTGTCAGGTCAATCGAGCGATCACCCTGTTTAGCAAGCCGTCCAGCAAGGTCAAGTGAGAGCGAGCCGAGTGCGAGAGTTTCCTGGCTTTGGTCGCCAGCCCTGCGCAACAGTGCTCGGATTCTCGCCAGCAGTTCGTTCAGATCATAAGGCTTGGCGAGGTAGTCGTCGGCGCCAGCGTCAAGCCCTACGACCCTGTCGGTTGTCTCAGTCCTGGCAGTCAGAATCAGAATCGGCAGCCGGCTCGCCTCGCTCCTCAGTCGCCTGCAAACGGCAAGCCCATCCATGACTGGCATCATCACATCGAGTAGCAGCAGATCAGGGGCGAACGATTCGATCGCCGCGAGCGCGTCCTCTCCATTTTGGACCGATTCAACAGCGTATCCCTCGAGCGCTAGTGCGCGCACGAGCGCCTCGCGGGCAGCGCGATCATCCTCGGCAATCAGGATGCGTGTGCGTGGTTCGCTTGAAGTCATCTACTGATGTTTAGCGAATCGGAGAGCATCGCCTCTTAACTCTTACGAGATTCTCACCCGATCTGTTCCTTGCTCTTGCTCGCGGGTCTGAAGATGCCTCCTGTCAAGTCACTCAACAGGAGGTAACTGAAATGAAGATCAAGTCAACAACTGGAGGGTCACGGAAGATGGTCACCGCGGCACTCGTGGCATCACTGGCGACCGTCGCAGTCGGCGGCGTAAGCGCTGCGTCCGGCAGCACTCAGAAAGCCAAGACACCGGCTGCGCATAAGGCCGATGTTGGTCCGCGCGGTGGATTCGACCATCGGCCGTCGGCTGCTGAGCGTGCGAAGCATGCTGAGGCGCTTGCGTCGAAGTTGGGTGTTTCGGTTGAGTCGGTGAAGTCGGCTATGGAGGCGCTTAAGCCTGCTGCTGGCACTCGTCCCGATCGTGCGACCTTCCCGGCTCGTTTGGCTGAGAAGCTCGGTGTGAGCGAAGCATCAGTGGTTACCGCTCTCGATGCGGTTCGCCCTGCACACGCTCCAGGCCCACCACGCTAAACGGCCCAGTTGGGTGCCGTTGGCGGGATAATTCAACGAGAAGGGGCGCATTCACAACGAATGCGCCCCTCTCACCATCTTCTTACCCTTTGCTGATCAACTATTAAGAAGAGACCGCCAAGGTTTAAGAACCATTCACGACAACAGCAGGGAGATGAATCAATTGAGTAGCAACTCAACATCAAAGGGCAAGGTATTTGTCGCAGCATCGGTGGCGGTTATCGCAACAGCAGCCGTTGGCGGTTCAGTCGCGATCGCAGGCAGCAAGAGCACCAGTGCAAAGCCAGCCCCGGCAAAGCACGCAGGGAAAGTCGCGAAGCGAGGCGGGCCGATCGGTCGCGGTTTCAAGCGGCCAGCACCGACAGCAGCCCAGCGGGCAGCCTTTGCCGCAGCACTGGCAACCAAGCTTGGCGTTTCAGCGGATGCGGTTACAGCTGCGCTGGAGGCGGTTAAGCCGACCGCTGGTTCACATATGGCAAAGGTTGAGTTCGCGACGAAACTCGCTGACAAGCTCAACCTCCCGGTTCAACAGGTCGAGGCGGCGCTGTTTGAGGTCCGCGGACCACGCGGCGGTCACGGCGCTGGCCCTGGTGGACGACACGGCGGCCCAATGCACGGTCCGATGGCAGCCGCACTCGCAGCCAAGTTGGGCGTGACGACCGACCAGCTCACGGCCGCGTTTGAGGCAATCAAGCCAGCCGCTGGCACGCGTCCGGACCGCTCGAAACTACCAGCCAAACTCGCAGCTCAGCTCAACCTTCCCGTTGAACAGGTGACGGCGGCTCTCGAGGCGCTTCGCACAGCTAATGGTCCAGGGCATGGTCCCGACGGTGATGGTCCGGGCCCGGATGGTCCGCCGCCTGGAATGTAGTTTCGTTAACTCGCGGTTCGCCCTCGGTGAACCGGGTAGCTCTAAGGGCCGTCTCGGGATAACTGGGGCGGCCATCGCTTCGTTGGTGGGGTTGATGAACTACGACCGTCGCGCTGAACCGTAATCTGATTGCAATGCACGGTCCCGAGCACAGTCACAGCCACGCCGAAGGCCACGGCCACAGCCATGGGCTGGTTGATGAATCGATTATGCGCTCGCGGGCCGGGGTTCGCGCCGTTCTTGAGTCACTTGCGATCCTTGCGCTCGCGGCCGCGATTCAGGTTGGTGTCTATTTACTCTCAGGCAGCGTTGCGCTACTTGCCGATCTGATTCACAACATTGGTGATGCCCTGACGGCAGTACCGGTTGGCATCGCATTCCTGCTCCACTCACGTAAGGCTGAGGCCTACGCGGGACTTGCAGTAGTCGCAGCAATCTTTATCAGTGCGATCGCCGCGGGCTATGAGGCGATTGATCGCTTTATTAACCCGCAAACACCCACTCACCTGCTTGCGGTTGCCGCCGCCGGCGCAGTTGGCTTCCTCGGTAACTGGATCGTCGCGGTGATCAGGCTGCGGGCCGGCAAGCGATTGGACAGCGCAGCATTGATAGCCGATGGTCACCACGCGCGCGCAGACGCCTTCGTCTCACTTGCGGTTATCGCAAGCGCGGCAGTTGTGGCAATCGGCTTTGAGGTGGCTGACCCACTGATCGGCCTTGCGATCACGCTCGTGATTCTGCGAATCACATGGCATTCATGGGGGACGGTGCGAGCTGAGCTCGCTGAGAACGGTTAACCCTCGGTCAGGCCCTTGATCAACAGGTAGAGGCCGAAGAAGATTAGAACAGCAACCGTTATTGACTTGCGGTGGACATTTGTGAAGTGGTTGATCGAAGCGAGCACTCTGTCAGCAGGTCCTGGCACAACAATTGATGCCAGCAGTGGCAACCAAGCGGTGACGGTTGCGATCAGTACTACTGCGGAGGCGACCAGAAATTCCTCTCCGCCTGGCAGCTTCGCGGTTGAGATCTCCTTTAGAGCAGGCAGGAAGAGGGCGAGAGTCGTCATGTTCGTAACCGTGAATACAACGCCGAGCAGTGCGTAGCGCAGGGGGTGAACGGCGGCGTCTTCGTCCTTAGGCTTCTCGGGCTTGTCAACGTCATCTCGGAATATCGCCCGTGCTGCAAGCAGTAGCAACACGATTCCGAGCACTACGTCAACTGTCGCTCCACCGCCGGTGTCCGCACTCGAAGAGTTCTTAGTTACCGCATCG
>JAPLCG010000008.1:0-4167 GCA_026392385.1 Solirubrobacterales bacterium | reverse complement strand
CCGCCGTTGACCGCGCTCGAAGAGTTCTTAGTTACCGCATGGCTAACAAGCCTGATTACAACGACCCCAATCACGCCCATCGCAGCGATGTTGACCGCAGTAAAGATCGCCATACGCAGGCGGCCGTGCTGCCCGGAGAGGATCAAGACACCAATTGTCAGGATCGTTGGGCTAATCGCCGCCCCTAGGGCCAGCGGCAGAACGTGAACGAAGGTTGCGCTCATTCCCGTTTGACACTACTGCCCGGATCGAGGTGGCGGTGAGAGTTAGTCTGCGGGTAGGCTTCGGGGAGTAACAACTGCCGTCCACAAGGGGGAGATAGCAATGGCCGTCAAGCGACTTGAGAATTTCATTGGAGGCCGATTTGTGGCGCCAAGCGGTAGCGCGGTACATGAGGTCCGCAACGCCGCGACCGGATCAGTAATTGCGGAGATGCCGTGTTCAGACCAGTCCGATATTGACGCGGCGGTTGAAGCAGCGACGAAGGCCTTTGCCGAATGGAGCAACGCTACGCCTTCTGAGCGTTCGCTCGCCCTATTCAGGATCGCTGACGAACTTGAAGAGCGTGGCGAAGAGCTTGCGCGGATCGAATCCGAAAACACCGGAAAGCCGTTGCAGCTGACGATTGAGGAGGAGATCCCGCCAGCAGCCGATCAGATCCGCTTCTTTGCTGGTGCTGCCCGCAATCTTGAGGGGCGTTCGGCTGGCGAGTACATGGCCGGCCACACCTCCTATGTGCGGCGCGAGCCGGTTGGGGTCGTTGGGCAGATCACACCTTGGAATTACCCATTCATGATGGCCGTTTGGAAGTTCGCGCCGGCGATCGCAGCTGGCTGCACCTGTGTGCTTAAGCCGTCTGAAAACACACCGAACTCAACCCTTTGGCTCGCTGAGATGATGCAGAAGCATCTTCCTGAAGGCGTATTCAATGTCGTGCTTGGGACTGGCGAGGCCGGCGAGGCACTTGTTCGCCACGAGGGCCTTGCGATGGTTTCGTTGACCGGTTCAGTAAGGGCGGGCCAGGCTGTTGCCGCCGCTGCTTCCGAATCACTCAAGCGAGTTCACCTTGAGCTTGGCGGTAAGGCACCGGTTGTGGTCTTCGATGATGCTGATGTAGCTGAGGCTGCGGAAATGATCGCCGGCACCGGCTACTTCAATGCGGGCCAAGACTGCACTGCAGCGACGCGTGTTTTGGCTGGTCCGCGTGTGCACGACGAGTTCCTCGAAGCGCTCATTGAGCAGGCGAAGGGGACTATCTTCGGCGACCCACTTGATGAGAACACCTACATGGGGCCGGTTATTACCCAGCCGCAGCTTGATCGAGTTCAGGGATTCATCGAGCGGGCACCGGGCCACGCGAGCGTTGAGGTTGGCGGTAATGCACCGGAGAGTGGTGGCTACTTCTTTGAGCCAACGGTCGTCTCGGGTCTGCGCCAGGACGACGAGATGATCCAAAGTGAAATCTTTGGGCCGGTGATCACCGTTCAGCAGTTCAGTGATGAAGCTGAGGCAATCGCTTGGGCGAATGGCGTTGATTACGGGCTTGCGTCAAGTGTCTGGACGAAGGATCACGGCCGTGCGATGCGGATGGCAAAGGCGCTCGACTTCGGGTGTGTCTGGATCAACACGCACATTCCGGTCGTTGCTGAGATGCCGCATGGTGGCTTCAAGCGCTCCGGCTACGGCAAAGACCTGTCGATGTATGGCTTTGATGACTACACGCGCGTGAAGCATGTGATGTCAAACATCGAGGCGTAGCCGCCTAGCGGTTTGCGTCGCTTAACAACTTCTTCACCATCGCGTCACACCAACTTCACGAATGAGCTGCGGGTTCTAATTAACGTTCGCCGAAATGGCGACTACAAGGTTCACCGAAGCGACACAACCAAGCAGTAGCGAGTTCAGCGTCGGACCGCTCGAGCTGCGCCCCGAGGAGCGGACCGCTCTCGTCGAGGGCGTACGTATTGATCTGACGGTGCGCGAGTTTGAAGTTCTCGCAGCGCTTGCCGAGCGGCCTGACCGTGTTGTCACGCGTGAAGGGATCTACGACCGCGTTTGGGGAGGCCAGATGCCGCATCGTGACCGCGGCGTTGATGTGCATGTCCGTCGCCTGCGCGTAAAGCTTTCAGCAGCAGCACCGCAATGGTCATTTGTACACACGCACTTTGGCGTTGGTTACAGACTTGCTCCTGAACTCTCAGACGAAGGTTCGCTTGGGCAGGTGGCCTAATGATTTTTACAAGGGCAACACGACTCCTTCACAACCTGTGATCGGATCGCAGTAATTCTTAAGTCACCCGGTACTTCTCTCCGAGATCTATTGGCCAGTCGGTTCATCTACACAAAGGAGCTTCATTAATCATGCGTCGCAACCACCTCACCATCGCAGCAGCGTCATGTGTCGCCGCGATGGCACTTACGCCGGCTATCGCATCCGCGAAGCCAACAATCACGATCAGCGGCTCAACCTCGGTTGCACCACTGACCGGCAAGCTGCTGCCTAAGTACCTCGCAAAGGGGCAGGCGGGCTACAACAAGGCCAAGTTCGTTATTTATCAAGGTGGTTCCGACATTGGCGTTGCCGACGTCGCTGCAGGCCGGTCGGTACTCGGCGAGTCATCGCGTGACCCGAAGGCAACAGATCCAGGTGGACTTGTTTGGAACAAGATTGCCCGTGACGCGATTTGCCTTATCACCAACTCAGACAACCCCGTTAGCAACCTGACCGCGGCACAGGTAACCGCGATCTTCACCGGTTCGACCACCAACTGGAGCAGTGCACTCGGTGGTTCGACCAAGACTGGTCCGATCTCGCTTGTAGTGAGGACGGCAGCCTCCGGTACGCAGGATGCCTTCGCGAAGCTGTTCGGTGTGTCCACCGTTGCCAGCTCGGCAGCCCAGAAGGCTTCTAACGGTCTGATCCAGCAGTCAGTCAAGAGCGACCCGAACGCAATCGGCTATGTCTCCGAGGCATTCACCAGCGGTACGAACGTCGCCAAGTACAAGGGTGTTTCTTGCACGCTGATAAACGCCAAGTCAAACGCCTATCCGGCGGTCCGTAACTTTTGGTACATCACCAAGGGTGCACCGACAACTGAGTCAGCCCGCTTCATCGATTGGGTAAAGACGAGCCCAGCCGCGAAGACAATCATCGCATCTGGTTGGGTTCCGCTGAGCTAGTCGGTTGGAGGGGTCCGGTAATAACGCTGGCGGCGGGCAATCGCCCGCCGCAAAGATGGAGAAGCGCGCCGAGTATTCGCTTGGCGCGCTTTCTTCGTTGACGCTTGTGCTGATCGCCGCGATGGTGATCTATGTACTTAGTAAGGGTTGGCCATCATTTGCGCACAATGGGCTCGCCTGGTTTGGGTCGAGTGGAAATGTTGACCAGCAGCTCAGCGAGATCTTTAATTCGCCAGCCAATCCGAAGTACTACGTCTACAAGATCGGTACCTGGCCGCTGCTCTACGCGACTCTGCTGACAACTGGCCTCGCGGTGTTGATCGGAATCGTCGTGGCAACGCTTGCCGCGGTCTTTATCGTCGAATTTGCGCCTGAGTCAGTCAAGCGGATTGTCAGCCCTGTGATCCGCATGCTTGCTGCTGTCCCATCGGTGATCTACGGCCTGATTGGGATCCTCGTACTAGTGCCATTAGTCGGCAATGAGATCGTTAGCGCTGATCGTAAGCAGTCGGTTGCCGGCGTCGTCCAGCTCTCAGGTGCGTCGCTAATCGTTGCCGTCGTGATCCTGACGATCATGATCTGCCCGATTATGATCGCGATCGTTGCCGACGCGCTGCGAGCCGTTCCACGCGGCTGGACAGAGGGCGCGACGGCGCTTGGCGCGAACCGCTGGCGCGTGATGTGGACTGTCTCCGTGCGGGCTGCGCGGCCCGCAATCATTGCCGCGGCTGTGATCGCCGCTGCTCGCGCAATCGGCGAAGGAATCATGCTCGCGATGGTCTCCGGTTCGGTTGGCTTCGCGCCGAACCCACTCGATGGATTGACCTTCTGGTTTGAGCCGTTGCGCCCATACGCTGCGACGATCGTCGACAACGCCGAAGGTCTATCGGTCAAGCCGTTTGGCCAAACGATGTACGCAATCGCGAGCGTTCTTCTGATTACTGCTTTGGCGCTGTCGCTAGGCGGCGCAGCAGCAAAGCGGCCACT
>JAPLCG010000088.1 GCA_026392385.1 Solirubrobacterales bacterium | reverse complement strand
GACAGACGCTGCTTAACGAGCCGTGCAAGCTTTGCGACATAATCATCATCGGCCAGCAGCGGAACGTTGATCCAGCAGTCGCTGCGCACCGCATTACAGAGGTCAATCGCATACTCCCAAGCGATTCCGCGCTCGTTGGTGATCATTTCCGTACCACTACCGTCAACCGGCACGGTGCGTGACAGCTTGCGCCTCCCCCACTTGCCCGGCAGCGTACGCTGGGACCAGCGGGCAACAACATTGTTGTTGGTCTGCGTCAAATCCATCATTCGCAAGACGTTTGGGTTGTGAGCCTTCAGGAAGTTCACATACTGCGAGGTGAAGGTGGGGTGACTTGCCGGGCTGTAGCCCGGCCGCATCACCCTAAGGTCGCGAACGCCACCACCGGTGCCTGTGAACGTGAGGATCAGCCGACCGTCTCCAGCGGGAGTGCCCTGCGAGCTAACCGTGATGGAAACGCTGAATTTTTTCGTCGAGGAATTCCAAGAAAGCTCGCCGACTGAGCCGGGTGTGAGGCGCAGCCGGACGGTCGGGCGCACCAATGAACTGCCGCTGACTTTATATACGCCTGGTTGTGGGGCGATCTCCTGGATGTACACGCCGAAGTCCGAGGTTGGCCAGCCGGCGGAATCCAGTGGTGCTGGTGAATCGAGGTTGATGCTGCCATCGATGTTGAGACGGCGCGGAACGCCTGCCGTCACGTAGGCGTCAGCAAACGCAAAGTCGGCGGTGTAGTTGGTCTGAGCGTTAACGTTGCCGCCAAGCGCCTTTGGCGTTGCTGCCGTCGTATTGCTTGGAATAAGGCAACAGGCCAGAGCCAAGACTATGAATCGCGATTTGAACGCTCTCCCCATGCCTGGAAGGTAACTGAGGAAGCGCCAGCGAGCGCTCGTTCAGCCTGAGTCAAATTCAGTGTCGCTTGTATCGCAGGTTTTGATCGACAGCACGCGCTTGCCCCGCCAGCGCACAATTTACGCATCCATCCCGCGTTAAACGACGCGGGTAAACCGCCGAGCATCACGGCTCGTCCTTTGAAACTCTGTGGTGAACTCACCCTGTTTACGTTAGTTAAGGGGCATAGAACTGTTGCGTGCTGAAGCTACTTGCTACGACCCTTGTTCTCGGGGTAACTCCGTTAGTCGTGACCGCGACGACAGTTGAGGTGTCACTGCCAGCAGTTCCAAGCACATCTCCTCCTCCTGCTGCGTCTGGCGAGCCAGCAAGAACTGCACGAGGCAAGATACGCTTAGGTTCGGCCGATCATCCTGATGACCTGATGGCGGAAGGCGAGCTGGGCGTCAGGCTGCGGAGGAGCCATCTACCCCGTGGTCGGCCTCTAGCACTTCACGCTTGGCCGAGATCCAATCCATCAAAGCGAACAGCACGCCGCTGGCGAGGAACACGAGGTGGATGTAGATTCGCCACTTGATGTTGTTGGGAGCTTCGCCGTGGGTTGATTCGATGAAGTCCTTGAGCAGCTCAATGCTGGAGATCGCGACGAGCGAACCGATCACCTTCATTTTCAGCCCGCCGTAGTCGACCTTGCCCATCCACGACGGCCGGTCGGGATGCTCTTTCGCGACATCAATCTTGGAGATGAAGTTTTCGTACCCAGCGAAGATCACGATAATCAGCAGGTTGGCTATAAGAGACAGATCAACGAGGCTAAGTACCGTCAGGACCACCTGCGAAGCGTCGAGGTCCCCATGTGGCAAGACAAGATGCCACAGCTCCTCCAAGAACTTGACTAACAACACTACGAGCGCGACAACCATTCCCAAGTAGAACGGCGCGAGGAGCCAGCGAGCGGAGAAGACGATGTACTCAAAGCCCTTCTCAGTCGCCTTAATCGGACGTACATTTCGCTTTTTCTCAGCGCTCACGCTAAAGAGACTACGACAGGGCTACCCTGAAAAGGCAACGTGTTCGGGTCCAGGTCTCACCATTTTGCAATGCCGCTTCAGGCCACTTCGCATCTTGATGTTAAGATGCACTTATGTCAAAAGTCAGGACTACCCTCACGATCGACGAGAATGTCCTCCGCGCCGTCAAGCTGCGTGCAGCGGCGACCGGGGAAGGAGAGAGCAAGCTGATCGAGGATGCGGTACGCCGCGACCTCGGACTCGACACTCTGAGGGACCTCTGGGCGAAGGTTGAGCCGATGGCTGAGGCCGAGGCGATGGGCCTTGCGCTGGAGGCCCAGCAAGCATCTCGCGAGCGAGCAGGCTCCAAGCGGCGCTGATCGTTGCGCGCGGTCCTAGACCCGAACATCATCATCTCGGCCGCCCTCTCCCCGGCCGGCTCGCCTGCGCGTGTTCTTACAGCCTGGCTCGATGGCAGTTTCGAGCTGGTGGCTTCGCCTGAGCTGCTCGGCGAACTTGATCGTGCCCTCGCCTATTCCAAGCTTCGCAAGCGGATTCCGGAGGAGGATGCTCGAGCTCTTGTTCATCTGATCGAGCGCGGGAGCGTCGTCCGCGACGACCCGGAAGACCCGCCAACCGTTTCGCGCGACCGCGGTGATGACTACCTGATCGCACTCGCGAAACAGAATGAAGCAATCCTCGTGAGCGGCGATACGGACCTACTTGAACTGGCTCCCGGCCTGCCAGTGTTTTCAGCGGCAGCCTTTCTCGACTGGTTGGATCAACACCGAGCCGGCTGAGGATCTTCTTGGCACCAACCGCAGTACCGCCGGATGCGTCCAATGCCGGGTCGCAACTCGTAAGCTGGCAACCAGCGCATGACCAGCAGCGATAAACCGATCAGCCCCGCAGGCGGCCACACCGCACTGATCTTGGCCGACCAGCTTGCACCCGACAATCCAGCCCTGGCAGGGGCGGACCGTGTCGTGTTCGTTGAGTCGCTGGCTGCAATGCGCGGCCGCCGCTATCACCGGGCGCGCCTTCACGTGGTGCTCTCGGCGATGCGCCACCGTGCGGCCGAGCTGCGAAACGAGGACCGTGAGGTAATCGAGATCCGCGAAGCAGACAGCGTCAGCTCCGCCTTGTTGGGCGGCGGCTGGCTCGGGTCGGCGGCATCGCCAGTTGTTTGCCAACGGCCTGAGTCGTTTCGGGTCGCACAGACGCTCGCCGATGCCGGCGTGCAGCTACTTGACGGCGGCACTTTCGTCGCAGATACCGCCGAGTTCGCAGCCTGGGCCGCGGGCCGTAAGCGCATCACGATGGAGTTCTTCTACCGCCGG
>JAPLCG010000161.1 GCA_026392385.1 Solirubrobacterales bacterium | reverse complement strand
GCGGCAGCGCGCGAAGGCTAAGCGACGCTAGTTGGCTCGTTGCATGGGGTGGCTTGCCGCTAATCGTGGCCTATGGCAAGGACCATGCGCGCCGTTTCGTTCTCCGGTTTGAAGGCAATACCTACAGCTACCGAGCTGCGCCGATCAGTTCGAGCCAAATGAGCCGTGCGGCGTTGGTCACAGGAATGGACAGCATGCATCCGCGTCGCTAGAGCGGCCTCGCCGGGGCTGTCAGTCGCGGCGCTAGGCTCCGCCGGTGACCAGTTCGATTGAGGCGCCGCATCCACACCACGATGCGCTTGAGGAGGATCGCTGGCTTCGCTACCTCGACAACCCCGTAACAGGAGTGATGCCCTGGGTTGCGATGGCAGTCGTAACTGGGACTCACAGCTTCGCGCTGGGGGTTGCCGTTGGCCTGGTGAGCTCGCTAGCGCTGATGCTCGGCGCCAAGTGGCGCGGCGAACCAATGAAGATTCTTGAGGTTGCCGATGTTGTCCTCTTCGCCGCGCTGCTAATCCTCGCGATATCAATCCGCAGCGTTCCAATAAACGGCTGGTTCAACAATCACGCTGACACAGTCAGCAATGTTGGCCTTGCTCTACTTGCCTTCGGTTCGCTGGCAGTTGGTAGACCGTTCACTGCCCAGTACACGCGCGTCAGGCTCGCCCGGCTGCCTCTGGCGATGCACCGTCGGCTCGACCGCAGGGCAACTCTTGCGTGGGGATTAGCTTTCGTCACTGCGTCGTTTGCTGGCTGGTACGGGGAATGGATACTCGATAATTCGAACAACATTTGGACGGGTTGGACGCTTCAAACCCTGCCACTTGTTTGGGCTGTGATCTACGTGCGATGGGAGGACCTGCGAGGGCTCGCGACCCTGCCGGGTCAAGCATCAGTTGCGCGCCCAAGCGGCGCGCTCGTAAGAGGCTGTTCAATCTGGCTGCTGCCGACCGGCATCGCTGGCTTGATCGGTGGTGGCGCTCCGCAATCTGTTACCTGGCTGGTGATTGCTGCTGGGATCGTCGGCTACATCGCCGGGGCAGCCTCAGCTGCCCGGGCGGTAGTCGGTACGCCGCTTGCTGCTTGCTAGAAGTGGCAGACGTTGTTTGCTGCGCTCTTCTTATAGGTGCTCATGAACTTGATAAGCGCGGCAGGTCGCGCGGTCATGATTCCGTCAACTCGACGGTCAAGCAGCCACCTCCAAGTGTCGCGAGCATCAGTGTCGCCCGGGTCACCGCTGAACCATGAGTGCCACGCGTAGCCGGCCTTGTGTGCCATGCCGATGAATCCGCAGTTACCAACCAGCAGCTTCTGAGATCCAATCCGGTAGATCGTTGGGACTTGGAAGGCAACTGTCTGCTTCGACATTGACTTGCCGTACTTGCTGTTCTGCCAGAAGAACTTGAGGTCACCTGCAATGCCAGGCGCTGTCGGGATCTTCGTGGCGATTGTGCTGAACTTGTCTACTGCTTCCTGCTTGAAGGAGACGACAACGAGGTCGGTACGGGTTGAAGTCTTCAACAGATTGCCGAGCACGGTCGCATTGGTGATGTATTCGCTGGTGTCCTCTGCGGGCGTGCGTCCCTTGATCTCAATATTGATCGGTGTGTTTGGGAAGGCTGCCATCACCTCTGACAGGGTCGCAACACGGAAGTCAGCTGCCTTGTAACCGGTCGGCGGTGGTACTGCACCGGTGGCTACGCCTCTAAATGTGTAGTCAGATGCAAGGTAGCCGTGGTCGTAGTGGTGGCCCTTGTTCTGGGCGAACCAATAGGCGGCATCGAGCGTGCGAATTTGGGCAAGAGTCATGCCTGAGACATTTCCACTGCCATTTGTGGTGCTGTTGACTGTTGTGTCGTGACGAATAACGACCTTGTTGTCGCTCGTAACGCCAATATCGAGCTCTAGTGAGTTGGCGCCAGCCTTGATTGCCTTCTTGAAGGCATACATCGTGTTTGAAGGGAATTCGTCTTCGCCGCCCTGATGCGCCATTACCAATGGCGTGCTGCGCAGCCACTTGTATGGGGCCGCTGACGCGGTGCCGGTAAAGGCGAGCGCCGCGAAGGCTGTACAGCAGGCAAGCGCGATAAATCGGGACTTGTTGGCGTGGCTCTTTGTAGTCATAGTTGCGGAGCGTATCCGCCAAGATCCCGACTGTCCAATCAGGACGCGGGGGAGTGAGGGTGAACCTCGCTCGGGTCAGCGGCCGCGCGAATGTCCTCGCGGGCATCGCTGCCCTTCATTCCGCTCGCAAGCATCAAGTCCTTGGCGATCAGTCGAGACTGGCCGACG
>JAPLCG010000118.1 GCA_026392385.1 Solirubrobacterales bacterium | reverse complement strand
GATCATCAACCAGAAAACTGTTGACCCGGCTGATCCCGAGAGTACGGCTGTAATTCAATTCGAATCTGCAATGGGCGCAGCAATCGCATTGTTTGACGGAGCAGACGCAATCCGCGTCCCTCGCTCGCGGTTCGCGCCGGTCAAGGCGACAAACGATCTTCTGGCGGTCAGATCGGATGCCTACGAACTAACTGCCGAAGCCCACGTTGTCCTCAACGGGCAGTGCGAAGGACCGCCACCGATCGTTGAACTTGATTCCCGCTACTTCAAGTTACTCAGCGATTTCGAAGCGCGATTCCCGCAGGGGCCGCCATCGCTGATCGGTTGTGACTCGCTTAGCGTTGAGGGCGATGTGACCTTTGGCGCCAATGTGACCGTCAGCGGCAGCGTCAGAGTGACTGCCGGTCCCGGTGAGTCTGTCTCCGTTTCGGGTGACAGCCACCTTGCTGTCTGATAGCTTCGAGCTATGACTAGGACCTCGAAGTTCTCGGCACTACTCGTCCTCGTTGCTTTGGCAGCTCTCGCGCCATCTGCTGCGGCGGTGCCGGGGAGCGACCCAACGGCAAAGATCGGATCGACAAAGGGGTCAGGTGCTGGCGGCTGTGTGACTACCGGCAAGACGGTTGTCTTTACGCTCAACCCAACTGTTCCATATATCTCAGTCAGGACGGCGGTAGTAACGCTCGACGGCAAGAAGGTCGTTTCAAAGTCATTCACAACCCCGGGTATCCAAACATTTAGCTACCCAATCAGTGTCAGGACAAAGGCCGCTGGCGCTCACACAATTCGGCTGACGGGAACATTCTTAACGATAGCGCGCAAGTCGCATCTACCACTCGCGACTGCCTCAGGCATTTTCATCCCAACTGCAACGGCTACGGCAACAATCATTAAGTGCGCAGCGAAGCCTAAGCCTCACTTCACTGGCTGACCTTCGCGGGCTTCGGCCTGTAGCTGGCGCTTCTCGCTGTCGGAGAGCATGCGGACGAACAGGATCGCAAAGGCGATGCCCATCACGACTGTCTGTTCCGTGCCCATCACGATGCCTGCGACGCGCTGATCCGTTAGGCGGTCCATCCCAAGGAACCCACCGCTATAGGCGTAGAGCGCAACAGGGGAGAAGACCAGCACGATGCCAAGCATTGCAACAAGGATCTTGGTGCTTGCCATGTAGATGGCAGGCCCTGTTCCAGCCAACCGATAGCGGGCGCGGACCGGGCTGAGCAGGTGCCACCAATAGAGCAGCCCTGCCATAAGTAGCGTCGTGTGTTCAAGCGCGTGCACGCCGGCGTGTCGCAGAGCTGCGTCGTAAAGGATTGGAACATGCCACGCATACATCAGGCCGCAGTAGAGAACTACGGCAAAGATTGGTGTCGCAAGAAAGCCAGCGTGTTTCTCAATGCTGTGCAGCTTGCGAGTCGCCGGTCTGAGGAGTGTCTTTGTGAGGCCAAGCAGCAGCAAGATTGGCACTAGGTCAAGCAGCACGACATGTTGGACCATGTGCATCGTTGCCGACTTCTCGGCAAGCGAATCAAGCGGCGGTCCGAGTGCCATCGCTAGTAGCACGCAGCCGGCAGCAAATGCCAGCAGCCGCAACCCGCTTGGCGAGCGCGTGTGTGGCTCGTTCCTGCAACGGCGCCAGCGCACAAAGTAGACGGCGAGATAGAGCAGGGCGACAAATGCGATCAGCGGTGAACCGGCATCTGGGCCAGCTGGTGTTGCGCTAGCGAATAGTTCTGTGGCAGACATCGGTTTGGATCGTCGCATGCCGTTGGTCTGTCGCGAGTCGGGGACGAGAATGATCACCCTTCTATGAGCAGCAGACTTGGCGACTTTCTAGCCTCACTCATCGTGCCACCGATCTGCTGCTCGTGCGGAGCGGAGCCTGCCGGTTCAAGTGATGTCCTCTGTCGGCGCTGTTCAAACTTGATTCCGCTCCTGCCAGCCGCAATCTGCGACCGATGCGCACAGCCGCTGCCCTGCGGAGTCTGTCCTGCCGAAGTGTCTGCCTGGGATCGGGCATATTCAGCATGCGAGCATCGCGGCGCGGCGAAGGCGCTCGTGCTTAATCTCAAGGCAACGGCATCAAAGCGAACGGCTGAGCTAATGGCTGCTGAGATCGCCGGTCGGCTTGAACCGAAACAGCTCTCAGGATTCGCGATTCTCCCGGTGCCAGCGCGGCGGCAGCAGGATTCGGCTCCGGCATGTGACCATGCTGGAGCGCTCGCCGGAGCGCTTTCAGTGCTGACTGGCAGACCACTTATCAGCGGTCTGCTTAGCGGCGGATCAAGCGCCCGTCAGGCAACCGCCAGACGGGCGGTGCGGCTCTCGCACAACCGCTTCAAAATGGTCGTCGCTGGCCGCCCTCCATTGCGATGCGTGCTTGTTGACGACGTCCACACAACCGGCGCAACCTTCGAGGCCTGTGCCTCTGCATTGCGTTCTGCCGGTGCCCAGCAGATCGTCTGTGTGTCATTCGCTAGGGCGGTTGATCGCGGTCGGATGGCCGCCGCTTGGTAGCCTCGCACTGTGTCAATTCTTGAGCGCGCCCTTCGAATTGGTGAGGGACGTAAATACAAAGAGTTCGAAAGCCGCGTTCAGCGGATTTCGGCGTGGGAGCCAGAGCTTGAGTTGCTCTCCGATCAGGAGCTTCTCGCAGCTGCTGACGCTCTGCGTGAGCGCGCCCGTGGCGAAGACCCTGAGCCACTCGATTCGTTGCTAGAGGAATGCTTCTCGCTTGTTCGCGAGGCGGGACGTAGGACGATGGGTATGCGGCACTTCGATGTC
>JAPLCG010000153.1 GCA_026392385.1 Solirubrobacterales bacterium | reverse complement strand
CTTCGATGTCCAGCTTGTTGGCGGCATGGTTCTACACAGCGGCGCAATCGCTGAGATGAAGACTGTTGAAGGAAAGACACTTACTGCCACGCTGCCAGTCGTGTTGAACTCGCTGTCGGGTCGAGGTGTGCACCTCGTGACCGTCAACGATTACCTGGCCCGTCGTGATGCCGAGTGGATGACGCCGATCTACTCAATGCTCGGCGTTTCAGTCGGGATCCTCCAGGCCAACCAGCCATACGAGGAGAAGCGCGCCGCCTACGCTTGCGATGCGACCTACGGCACAAACTCAGAGTTTGGATTTGACTACCTGCGCGACAACATGGCTACATCTCTTGAAGAGAAGGTTCAGCATGGTGGGCGCGCAGTGGCGGGCGAAGGCACTAAGTCGCATGTCTTCGGAATCGTTGACGAGGTCGACAACATCCTGATTGATGAAGCCCGTACGCCACTGATCATTTCCGGTGCTCCGGAGCAGGCCGGAGACCTTTATGGGAAGTTCGCGAAGTTGGCGCCAACGATGGTTGCTGGCGAAAAGCCGGAGGGGCTTGATCCGAAGTCAAAGAAGGAGTTCCTCGCTGACTATGACTACGAGATCGACGAGAAGCACAAGACTGTCTCAATAACCGAGCGCGGCGTAACGAAGGCCGAAAAGTTCCTCGGCGTTGATCACCTTTACCGGGCTGAGAATGGATTCATGGTCAACCACCTCATTCAAGCCCTCAAGGCTGAGTCGCTCTACAAGCGAGATGTTGACTACGCAGTTGTCGATGGGCAGGTCGCGATCATTGATGAGTTCACCGGCCGGATACTTGAAGGACGACGCTGGTCAGAGGGACTCCATCAGGCGGTCGAAGCTAAGGAGGGCGTGCACGTTCAGGAGGAGAACCAGACGCTCGCTTCGGTAACGCTCCAGAACTACTTCAGGATGTACGAAAAGCTCGCAGGAATGACCGGTACAGCCCTTACTGAGGCAACCGAGTTCATGAAGATCTATGACCTGCAGGTGGTTCAGGTGCCAACCAACCGCGAGATGGTTCGCAAGGACATGAACGATCAGGTCTACAAGACCAAAGAGGGCAAGTGGAGCGCGGTTGCGCGCGAGATCGCTGATCGCCACGCGAAGGGGCAGCCGGTGCTCGTCGGAACAATCTCAGTTGAGGTTTCGGAGTTGCTTTCCGCGAACCTCACCAAGATGGGGATAAAGCACAGCGTCCTTAACGCTAAGCCTGAGTTTGCAGAGCGTGAAGGGGAGACGATTGCGCTTGCGGGTCTGCCAGGCGCAGTGACGATCGCAACGAATATGGCCGGTCGTGGAGTCGACATTAAGCTCGGCGGCAGTGGTGAAGCGCTTGCGACGATGGAAGCAATCAAGGCCGGAGCTAAGGAGTCCGACGAAGACTTTGAGGAGAAGGTCAAGGCGCTGACGCCGGCTGCCGATGCTGGCGTATTAGCCGACCGCGAAAAGGTCTTTGAGGCTGGCGGGCTTTACATCATTGGTACGGAGCGTCACGAGTCACGCCGAATCGACAACCAGCTGCGTGGTCGAGCTGGCCGTCAGGGTGACCCGGGTGAGTCCCGCTTCTTCCTCTCTGCCGAGGACGATCTCGTAAGGCTGTTTGCCGGCGACCGGATCTACAAGATTCTCGACCGGCTCGGATCAACTGATGAAGAGGGGCATGAGGAGCCGATTGAGGCTGGAATGCTCAGCAAGCAGATCGAAAAAGCTCAGCGCAAGGTTGAAGAACAGAACTTCCTGATGCGAAAGCGCGTCCTTGAGTACGACGATGTTCTCAACCAGCAGCGCGAGATTATTTATCGATATCGCGATCAGATCCTTGAGGGTGAGGACATGGGCGATCAGGCCCGTGACCAGCTCGCTGGCGTTGTTGACCGACTTGTTGACGAGTACACGGCTGGTGACTTTGTTGAGGAATGGGACATCAGCGGCCTGCTCGACCGGATCGATGAGTTAACGCCTTCGGAGACGCTCCGCAGCCAGTTCTCTGATGGTGAGATCGATCGTGAAGAGATCCGCGCCGAGGCCAGTGAGCATGTGATGAGCAGCTACGACAGGCGACGAGCCGAGCTTGGGCCTGATCTGATGGGTGAGCTTGAGCGATACCTGCTGCTTGAGGTGATCGATCAGCGTTGGAAGGAACACCTCTACGACATGGACTACCTGCGTGAGGGAATCCACCTGCGTGGATTTGCGCAGATCGAGCCGCTTGTTGCTTATAAGAACGAAGGATTCGTTCTGTTCGGGGACCTGATGAACACAATTTGGGCCGACTACGCGCGGCTTGTCTTCAATGTTGTTGTTGAAGTCGATGGCGAGTCGGCGCTGCCGCTCCAGCCATCTGGAAGTGCTCCCGCCGCGCTTAACTATTCAGGCGGCGCCGATTCGCAGCCGTCGGCACTGGCTGAAGCGGCCGCTGGCGCGCTTGCGCCGCCAGCAGACGGAGAGCCTGTTGAGCTAACTCCAGCCGAGTTAAAGCAGTTGATTGAGGCCGGTGATCCCGACACGATGGCGGCACTAGCTGAGGCCGGGATTGATCCAGAGCAGGCACTTGCAATTGCGAACATGCCGGTTGTTGAGCAACGGGTTACGAGTGACGAAGATCAGATTGGCCGTAACGACCCGTGCTGGTGTGGGTCGGGCAAGAAGTACAAGAAGTGTCACGGCGCGTAGATGGCTGAGGCAGCGCGCACACTTTCGACGCCGCAGCGTCTTGCGGCGATCCGCGACCAGCTCAAGCTGCTCGCGGATTATCTTTGACCCCGCTTCTCTTGATAGCCGCGTAGGGGAACTTGAAACGCAGATGGGCGAGCCGGGGTTCTGGGACAACCAGGAGAAGGCAGCGTCAATCTCGGCAGAACATGCACGCGTACAGCGGCGCCTCGAGTCGTTCCGCTCGATTGAGGCTGAAGGTGGTGATCTTGATGACATCGCTGAGATGGCCAAGGAGGACGAGTCAATGGCCATCGAGCTTGACGCGATGCTCACCGCTATTGAGGGCAAACTCGAGCGGCTAGAGGAGGAGCGACTCTTTTCGGGCAAGTACGACTCTGGTGATGCACTGGTGACCGTCAATGCCGGTGCCGGCGGCACCGATGCCCAAGACTGGGCCGAGATGGTCCTGAGGATGGAGCTGCGCTGGGCGGAGAACCGCGGTTTTACGACCGAGATCCTTGAAGCCTCAGAGGGCGAGGAGGCAGGGCTCAAGTCAGCCACCTTTAAGGCAAGCGGTGAGAACGCATACGGCCTCTACCAGGCCGAGCGCGGTGTTCACAGACTTGTCAGGTTGAGCCCGTTTGATTCAGCGAACCGTCGCCAAACATCCTTCGCGGGCGTTGAGGTTGCGCCTTCGATTGAGGATTCGGGCGAGGTCGTAATCGACGATGACGATCTCCAAGTCGATACCTATCGCGCTTCTGGGGCTGGCGGCCAGCATGTCAACAAGACCGATTCGGCTGTACGGATAACTCACCGTCCCTCTGGGATTGTTGTTCAGTGCCAGAACGAGCGCTCTCAAACTGCCAACCGTCAAACCGCGATGGGAATGCTTCGTGCCAAGCTGATCGAGCGTGAGGAGTTGCGCCGCCGTGAGGAGATCGCGGCTGAAAAGGGTGAAGCGCAGGATGTCAACTTTGGCTCACAGATCCGTAGCTATGTATTGCATCCCTACGCAATGGTCAAGGATCACCGCACAGACTTTGAGGTTGGTGATCCGCAGCGAGTTCTCGACGGGGATCTCGATGGGTTTGCTCGCGCCTGGCTACTCAAGGGTGCGACCGGTTGACCCAAGTGCCGAAGTTGCCAGCCGGCGTTATTGCCGAAGTGGTTGAGCGTGCTCTGCGCGAGGACCTCGGCAGCGGTGATGTGACGACTGAGGCCTGCCTGCCGATTGAGCAGCGGGCCGAGGCGACAATCACCCAAAAGCAGCCGGGAGTCATATTTGGGCTTGACTGCGCGGAGCAGGCATTCCACCGTCTTGATGACGGACTGATCTTTGAGCGTCGATGCCAAGAGGGGGAGTGGCGTGAGGGTGGCGAAGTCGCTGTGATTCGCGGCTCGGCCCGCCCGCTACTTAGTGCTGAGCGGACGGCCCTTAATCTGCTTGGCAGGCTCTCCGGGATAGCGACCCTTACCGCACGCTACGTAAAGGCTGTAAGCGGCACCAAAGCGAAGGTTCTCGACACGCGCAAAACAACTCCGGGGTTGAGGACACTGGAAAAGGCGGCAGTCGCAGCTGGCGGTGGTACCAACCCTCGAATTGGGTTGTTTGATGCCTTTCTGATCAAGGAGACTCACATCGCTGTTGCTGGGGGGATATCG